>NZ_JBIAQQ010000007.1:0-373954 GCF_042889165.1 Streptomyces sp. NPDC002669
GGGGATCGGGGACACCATCCGGGTCTCGCTGTCCGCGCCGCCGGCCGAGGAGGTCAAGGTCGGCATCCAGATCCTGGAATCGCTCAACCTGCGCCGGCGCAGGCTGGAGATCGTGTCCTGTCCGTCGTGCGGGCGGGCGCAGGTGGACGTGTACAAGCTGGCGGACGAGGTGACGGCGGGTCTGGAGGGCATGGAGGTCCCGCTGCGGGTGGCCGTGATGGGCTGCGTCGTCAACGGCCCCGGTGAGGCCCGCGAGGCGGACCTGGGGGTGGCCTCGGGCAACGGCAAGGGGCAGATCTTCGTGAAGGGCGAGGTCATCAAGACCGTGCCCGAGTCGAAGATCGTCGAGACGCTGATCGAGGAAGCCCTGAAGATCGCCGAGGGCATGGAGGGCACCGGGACGCCGTCGGGGGCGCCCGCCGTCACCGTGAACTGAAACGGAACCAGGAGAGGGGGCCCGAGCATGACGATTCTGGAGAACGTCCGGGGGCCGCACGATCTCAAGGCGCTGGACGAAGCACGACTCGGCGAACTCGCCGACGACATCAGGAAGTTCCTCATCCAGGCAGTGGCGAGGACCGGCGGCCACCTGGGACCCAACCTCGGCGTGGTGGAGCTGTCCATCGCCCTGCACCGGGTCTTCGACTCGCCCGTGGACCGGATCCTCTGGGACACCGGGCACCAGAGCTACGTGCACAAACTGCTCACCGGACGGCAGGACTTCTCCAAGCTGCGCGGCAAGGGCGGACTGTCCGGATACCCCTGCCGCGAGGAGTCCGCGCACGACGTCATCGAGAACTCCCACGCCTCGACCGTCCTCGGCTGGGCCGACGGCATCGCCAAGGCCCACCAGGTGCTGGGGCGCGACGACCACGTGGTGGCCGTCATCGGGGACGGGGCCCTCACCGGCGGAATGGCCTGGGAGGCGCTCAACAACATCGCGGCCGCGCGGGACCGGCCGCTGGTCATCGTGGTCAACGACAACGAGCGCTCGTACGCCCCCACCATCGGCGGCCTCGCCGACCACCTCGCGACCCTGCGCACCACCGACGGCTACGAGCGCTTCCTCTCCTGGGGCAAGGGCGTGCTGCGGCAGACACCGGTCGTCGGACCGCCGCTGTACGAATCGCTGCACGGCGCGAAGAAGGGGTTCAAGGACGCCTTCGCCCCGCAGGGCATGTTCGAGGACCTGGGGCTCAAGTACGTCGGTCCGGTCGACGGGCACGACATCGCGGCCGTCGAGTCCGCCCTGAAGCGGGCGAAGCGCTTCCACGGGCCGGTGCTGGTGCACTGCATCACCGAGAAGGGCCGCGGCTACCCGCCGGCGCTCCACGACGAGGCCGACCGCTTCCACACCGTCGGCGCGATGGACCCGCTGACCTGCGCACCGCTGGCCCCGCCCGGCGGGCCGTCCTGGACCTCGGTGTTCGGCGACGAGATCGCCCTGATCGGCGCGGAACGGCCGGACGTCGTGGCCGTCACCGCGGCGATGCTGGACCCCGTCGGGCTCACCCGGTTCGCCGAGGCGTTCCCCGACCGGGTCTGGGACGTCGGCATCGCCGAACAGCACGCCGTCGTCTCCGCGGCCGGGCTCGCCACCGCCGGACTCCACCCGGTCGTCGCCGTCTACGCCACCTTCCTCAACCGGGCCTTCGACCAGTTGCTGATGGACGTCGCGCTGCACGGGTGCGGGGTGACCTTCGTCCTCGACCGGGCCGGGGTCACCGGACCCGACGGACCCTCGCACAACGGGATGTGGGACATGTCCGTGCTCCAGGTCGTGCCCGGGCTGCGGATCGCCGCCCCGCGCGACGTCGGCCAGCTGCGGGCCCAGCTCCGCGAGGCGGTGGCCGTCGACGACGCCCCCACCGTGATCCGGTTCCCCAAGGAGTCGGTGGGGGAGCCGGTCCCGGCGCTCGACCGGATCGGCTCCATGGACGTGCTGCACCGGGCGGACGACCCCGATGTGCTGCTCGTGGCCGTCGGCGCGCTCGCCCCGGTCTGCCTGGGGGCGGCGGACCTGCTGGCCGGCGGCGGCATCCGCTGCACCGTCGTCGACCCGCGCTGGGTCAAACCGGTCGACGGGGAACTGCCCCCGCTCGCCGCACGGCACCGGCTGGTCGCCGTCGTCGAGGACAACAGCCGGGCGGGAGGCGTCGGTTCGGCGGTCGGTCAGGCGCTGCGGGACGCCGGGATCGACGTACCGCTGCGGACGTTCGGCATCCCCGAGCAGTTCCTCGCCCACGGCAAGCGGGCCGAGGTACTGGCCGACATCGGGCTCACCCCGGTGGAGATCGCCGGACGGATCAGCGCCGCACTGGCCGCCAGGGAGGCGGCGACGAGCACCGAGGAGAGCGGGGAATGAAGGACGACGACCCCAAGGGCTTCGACCTGGCGCGGCTCCTCGCGGAGCGCGGCGCCGAACGCTACGAACTGCACACGAAGCACCTCAACCACCAGCTGCCCCGGATGCTCCGCACCATCGGTTTCGACAAGGTCTACGAACGGGCCGAGGGCGCGTACTTTTGGGACGCGGACGGCAACGACTACCTCGACATGCTCGCCGGGTTCGGCGTGATGGGAATCGGCCGGCACCACCCCGTCGTGCGCAAGGCCCTGCACGACGTCCTGGACGCCTCGCTCGCCGACCTCACCCGGTTCGACTGCCAGCCGCTGCCCGGCCTGCTGGCCGAGAAGCTGCTCGCGCACAGCCCGCACCTGGACCGGGTGTTCTTCGGCAACAGCGGCACGGAAGCGGTCGAGACGGCCCTGAAGTTCGCCCGCCGCGCCACCGGCCGGCCCAGGATCCTCCACTGCGCCCACTCCTTCCACGGGCTGACGACCGGCTCCCTCTCGGTCAACGGCGAGGACGGCTTCCGGGACGGCTTCGCCCCCCTGCTGCCGGACACCGCCATCGGCCTCGGCGACCTCGGCGCACTGCGGCGCGAACTGGGGCGCGGCGACGTGGCGGCGCTGATCGTCGAGCCGATCCAGGGCAAGGGGGTCCACGCCGCGCCCCCCGGCTTCCTGCGGGCGGCCCAGGAGCTGCTGCACGGGCACAAGGCCCTGCTCATCGTGGACGAGGTGCAGACCGGCCTCGGCCGGACCGGCGACTTCTACGCGTACCAGCACGAGGAGGGCGTCGAACCCGACCTGGTCTGCGTCGCCAAGGCACTCTCCGGCGGCTACGTCCCGGTCGGGGCGACCCTCGGCAAGGACTGGATCTTCCGGCGGGTCTACTCGTCGATGGACCGGGTCCTGGTCCACTCCGCGAGCTTCGGCTCCAACGCCCAGGCGATGGCGGCCGGACTCGCCGTCCTCGCGGTGATGGAGGACGAGCAGATCGTCGCCCGCGCGCGCCGCACCGGCGACCTGCTGAGGGAACGGCTGGGCGCGCTGGTCGACCGCTACGAGCTGCTGCACGAGGTGCGCGGGCGCGGACTGATGATCGGGATCGAGTTCGGCCGGCCGTCGTCGCTGAAGCTGCGCAGCCGCTGGACCATGCTGCAGGCGGCCCGCAAGGGACTGTTCGCGCAGATGGTGGTGGTGCCGCTGCTCCAGAAGCACCGCATCCTCACCCAGGTCTCGGGCGACCACATGGAAGTGATCAAGCTGATCCCGCCGCTGGTGATCGGGGAGCCGGAGGTGGACCGGTTCGTCACGGCGTTCACCGAGGTCATGGACGACGCCCACAGCGGCGGCGGACTGATGTGGGACTTCGGCCGGACCCTGGTGAAGCAGGCCGTGGCCAACCGTTGACCCGGGCTCCCGGACGCTTTTGCCTCGGAGGCAAGAAATTTGCCTCCGAGGCAGGATCCTGGCCCAATGGGTACATGAATCCTCCGGACGGAGGGGCGGCCGACGAGCTGCCCGGAGTCGCACCACGCCTGCGCGATCTGCGCCGCAGCCGCGGTCTCACCCTGGAGACCGCCGCCCAGCGGGCGGGGCTTTCCCCCGCCCACCTCTCCCGGCTCGAAACGGGCCGGCGCCAGCCTTCGCTGCCGATGCTCCTCGGTCTTGCCAGGATCTACGGTACGACGGTCTCCGAGCTGCTCGGCGAGACACCCCCCGAACGCGACGCGATCATCCGCGGCGGAAAGTTCGAGGGGGCCGAGGCCGACGGCTGGTCCTACCAGCAGGCCGGCGGCTCGGGCCGGGCGATGCAGGCCCTCCGGGTCCGGGTTCCCCACGGCGCGCAGGGCGACCTCGTGCGGGTCCACCCGGGCGAGGAGTGGGTGTACGTGCTCGCCGGACACCTGCGCGTCACGCTCGGGGACACCGTGCACGACCTCGCCCCCGGCGACAGCGCGCACTTCGACTCGCTCACCCCGCACCGGCTCGCGGCCCTCGACCGCGACGGCGCGGAGCTGCTCTTCGTCCACACCCTGCTGCAGAGCCCCGCCGCCGAGCTGTGCCTCGGCGGCGGCATCCACCGGCGCTGAGACCGGCCCGGTCACCAGAGAGGACCGTCATGTCCGATTCGGAGAACTTCGACCCGCTCGGGTCCACGAAGAAGTACGAGGCCCAGGAACGGAAGTTCCCCCGCGGTGTGGTGATCCGGCTGTTCGCCTACCTCATCGCCGGGCACATCTTCGCGGCCTTCCTCTACCTGCTGTTCGCGGTGGCCGGCAAGGGCTGAACACGCGCCGGGACGCGGCCGGACACCACTTCCGGCCGCGTCCCGTTCCCGCTCAGGACTCGTCGAGGAGCCGGTCGCGCAGTCGCTCGCGGGTCCCGGCGGAGAGCTTCAGCCCCTCGGAGAGGTAGCGGTCCGTGCCGCCCCAGGTCTCGTCGATGACGGCGAAGGCCGCGGACAGGTACTCGGCACGGGCGCCGAAGAGCGGGTTGAGCAGTTCCATCACCTCGTCCGACATGCCCTTCGCCGACATGTCGCTGCGGCGCACCTTGTAGCGGCGGTGGGCGTCGTTGGACTTCAGGTAGTCGGCCTCGATCTCCTCGCGGCCGACGCCCACGGCCAGCAGCGACACCGCGATCGCCAGGCCGGCCCGGTCCTTGCCCGCCGCGCAGTGCATCAGTGCCGGGACGCTGTCCTCGGCCAGGGCGTGCAGGACTCGGCTGTGCTCGGCGGTCCGGTCCAGGATGATCGACCGGTACGAGGCGACCATCCGGTTCACCCCCTTGCCGTCGCCGAGTATCGCGTGCAGCTGCGAGACGTCGCCGTCCCGGACCACGTGCCAGAACTCCGCCCCGTCGGCCGGGTCGGAGAGGGGTATGTTCACGCTCCGCACGCCGGGCAGCTCCACGTCCAGGCCGTCGAGCCGCCGGTCGGTCTCGTTGCGGAAGTCGAAGACGGTGTGCAGACCGAGGCCGCCGAGGAAGGCGGCGTCCTCGGCCGTGGCGTGCGCGAGGTGACCGCTGCGGAAGAGCCGCCCGTGCCGCACCCGTCGGCCGTCCGCGGTGGGCAGGCCGCCCACGTCGCGGAAGTTGCGGACGCCCGCCAGTTCGGGTTCCGTCGACGGGATCTGCGGCAACTGCTGGGTCACGGCGACTCCTGGAGTGTCTGGGGCCGGCGCGAGTCGCCGGCAAGGCCACTCCCGCGACGATACGACATGGATTCCTCAGGCAATCATCTCGGCCATTTCCTGTCGATACCCCGTGAACTCCCTTGCTCCCGCGGCCAGTCCGTCCGGCGAATTGCCCGCGCGCCGTTGCCCGGCGTCCGGTGATGCTCGATGATGTGCGGAACTGTTGGAATGTGGGGATGCGATGATCGAGACGGGCAACACGGGCCGGATCTGGCTGCTCACCGGGGCGGACAGCAGCTACGCGCTGCGCCTCACCGAGCGGGACGAGCTGATCCATCTGCACTGGGGGCCGAAGCTCTCCCTCGCGGCGGCCGAGTCCCTGGCGAAGGAGCCGGAGCCGTCCTCCTGGGCCTTCGAGTCCTGGCTCGACGGGCGCGAGGAGTACCCGGTGGAGGGCGGCCCCCGGTTCGCCCGCCCGGCCCTCTCGGTGCGCACCCCGCAGGTCCGGGGCACCGAGTGGTCCTTCACCGAGGCCGCGGTGGACGGGGACGAGCTGCGCGTCGGCTTCACCGACGCCGTGCACCGGCTCGCCCTCGTACTGCACTACCGGATGCGGGAGGACTCCGACGTCGTCGAGCGCTGGGCCACCGTCACCCACGCCGGACCGGACGGCCCGCCGCTGGAACTGCTGCGCGCCGACGCGGCCGCCTGGTCGCTGCCCGCCCGCGACGGCTGGCGGCTGAGCCGGCTGCACGGACGCTGGGCGGCGGAGTCGCAGCTCGAACGGGCGGAGCTGATGCACGGCGAGAGCGTCACCTCCAGCAGGCGCGGCCACACCGGCCACCAGCACCTGCCGTGGGTCGCGCTGGACGCCGACGGCACGGCGACCGAGGAGAGCGGGGAGGTGTACGGCTGCGCGCTCGCCTGGTCCGGATCGTGGCGGATCTGCGTGCAGCGGCTTCCCGACGGGCTGGTGCAGATCACCGGCGGCGCGGGCCACGACGACTCCGGACTGCTGCGGCTCGCCCCGGGGGAGTCGTACACCACGCCCGTGTTCGCCGGTCTGTGGAGCGGGCGGGGGTTCGGCGGGGCGAGCCGCGCCTGGCACGCCTGGCAGCTGGCCCATGTGGTCCCGAACGCGGAGAGCCTCCGGCCGGTGCTCTACAACTCCTGGGAGGCGACCGGCTTCGACGTCTCGCTGGAGCAGCAGCGCGCCCTCGCCGCCCGCGCCGCCGAGGTGGGCGTGGAACTCTTCGTCGTGGACGACGCGTGGTTCGGGCAGCGGACCAGCGACCGGGCCGGGCTCGGCGACTGGACACCGAACCCGGACCGCTTTCCCGAGGGGCTGAAGCCGCTCGCGGACGAAGTGCACGCACTCGGCATGCAGTTCGGTATCTGGGTCGAACCGGAAATGGTCAACCCGGACAGTGATCTCTATCGCGCGCACCCCGACTGGGTGCAGCACTTCCCGGGCAGGAAGCGGACCGAGTACCGCAATCAGCTGGTGCTCAACCTGGCCCGTGCCGATGTGCGCGAATATCTCCTGGAGCAGCTGGACACCCTGCTCTCCAGCGCTCCCATCGACTATGTGAAATGGGATTTCAACCGCTGTTTCACCGATGCGGGGTGGCCGGGCGAGGAGTATCCGCAGAAGCTCTGGGTCGAGCACGTGGGCGCCCTGTACGGGCTGATCGACCGGCTCAGGGCCGCGCACCCCTCCGTCGCGTTCGAGTCCTGCTCGGGCGGCGGCGGGCGGATCGACCTGGGAATCCTGTCCCGTACGGACCAGGTGTGGACCTCCGACAACACCGACCCGCTGGACCGGCTCGCCATCCAGGAGGGCTTCGGCCAGATCCACCCGGCCCGGGTGATGGCCGCCTGGGTCACCGACAGCCCGAACGTCCAGTTCAACGACAGGGTCAGCTCCCTGCGCTTCCGCTTCGTGAGCGCGATGGCCGGAGTGCTCGGCATCGGCGGGGACCTCGCGGAGTGGAGCGAGGGGGAGCTCACCGAGGCGCGGGAATGGGTGGAGCTGTACAAGGAGATCCGGCCGGTGGTGCAGCACGGCGAGTTGTACCGGCTGCGCCCCCCGGGCGGCGGCCTCGGCGCGGTCCAGTACGTCCGTGGCGAGGAGACCGTGGTCCTGATGTGGCTGGAGACCCAGCGCCACCGGGAGCGGCCGCCGGCCCTGCGGCTGCGCGGGATCGACCCCGGGGCCACGTACACCTGCCTGGAGACGGGGGCGGTGCACCACGGTTCGGTGCTGCTGCACCGCGGACTGCACACCGGGCTCCGGGGAGACCTCGACGCGCGCGTGCTGAGGCTCAGAAAAGGGTGACCCGCGTAGAGTGTCCGTAATGCGTATTTTGTCGCAACTTGCCCGAGGTGCATGGGGGATGGTTGCCCGCTCGTGAGCGGGATCATATCCGTGACGGTGTGTGGCGGAGGGGCGGCCGGGAATTCCGTGCGTGGCGCGGAAAGGCAAGATCCTTAATCCACGGAGTGTGACCGGAATTCCGCACCGATTTCCCGGGTGCGGAATCCGGAGTGGAACCCATGGCTTGTTCTCACCGTCCCGGCTCGCCTACGGTCACCGTCAATCCGGACGGACCGCCCAATCCTGCCGCCGACCGGAATTCATATCCACTGATCGCGTGGCAGGAGCGGGGGAACCAGGTAAGTCGCCGACCGGTGAATCCGGCCGGCTAGGGGTGAAGTCGCGTTCGCGCGGCCGGGCATCTCCAGCCCGAACCCGACAGCTCACCTCGCAGGCGCCGGAGAGGAAACACTTCATGCCCATCTCGGGTAAGCACCGTCGTCCCAAGGCCGGCCCCATCGCCCGCGGCGTCGTCGCGGCGAGCGCCGGCGGCGCCGTCATCGCGCTCCCGCTGCTCGGCGCCACCGGCGCCCACGCCGCAGAGCAGGCCGCCCCGGCCGCCGTGCCGCAGAAGGCCCCCGTCACCACCACGCACGCCCAGCCGGTCGCGCAGAAGCAGGCCCCCGCCACCACGACGTACTCCGTCGTCTCCGGCGACTACCTCGCGAAGATCGCCACCGAGCACAAGGTCCAGGGCGGCTGGCAGAAGCTGTACCAGGACAACCGCCAGGTCGTCGGCGAGAACCCCGGCCTGATCTTCCCGGGCATGAAGCTGACCATCGGAGGCAAGGCGTCCGCCGGTGCCGCGTCCACCGGCACGGGCACCGGCTCCTCCCTCCCGTCGAAGGCCCCCTCGGCGCCGTCGGCCGCGAAGAAGTCGGCCCCGGCCCAGGCCGCCCCGGCCGAGTCGGCCCCGGTCAAGTCCGCGCCCGTGGCCCAGTCCAAGGCCGCGACCTCCGCTCCGGCCGCCCAGAGCACCGGCTCCGGCTACGTCCACCCGGTTCCCGGCAACCACACCACCAACTACCGGGCCTCCGGATCCAACTGGTCCAGCGGCAGCCACAGCGGGATCGACTTCCCCGTCTCCACCGGCACCAGTGTGAAGGCCATCACCTCCGGCACCGTCGTCACCGCCGGCTGGGGCGGCGCGTACGGCAACCAGGTCGTCATCAAGCACGCCGACGGCCGCTACTCGCAGTACGGCCACATGTCCTCCCTCTCCGTCTCGGCGGGCCAGAGCGTGAGCGCCGGGCAGCAGATCGGCCTCTCCGGCTCCACCGGCAACTCCACCGGCCCGCACCTGCACTTCGAGGTCCGCACGGGCCCGGCGTACGGCTCGGACATCGACCCGATCGCCTACCTGGCCTCGCACGGCATCTACGTCTGATCCGTACGGATCCACGTCCGATCCGCACGGCCGGGAAGCCGGACGGCGGAATCCGACCCCGGCGACACGGAAGGGGCGGTGCGCGGCGGCGCACCGCCCCTTCGTCGTATTCCCCCTTTGCCAAAAACTGACCGGGTGGTCTATCTCACCTCCCGTCAACCCCATATTACGGTCGCGTAGGTCACATTCGGCGGTGCAGGATAAGCGCTTGTGGCAGACGATTCGAGAAAAAATCAACGTGGCGTCATCAACCGACATGGTGTCATCGGGTCGTACGCGGCGATCGGCGACAGCTTCACCGAGGGAGTCGGCGACCCGGGTCCGGACGGGACCTTCGTCGGCTGGGCGGACCGGTTCGCGGTACTCCTCGCGGACCAACTCCCGGACACCGGAACGGACGCGGGTCCCCACGGGGACTTCAGGTACGCCAACCTCGCCGTACGTGGACGCCTCCTCGACCAGATCATCGAGGAGCAGGTGCCCCGCGCCAAGGAACTCGCCCCCGACCTGGTGAGCTTCTGCGCGGGCGGCAACGACATCATCCGCCCCGGCACCGACCCCGACGACGTGGCCGAGCGCTTCGAGCGCGCGGTCGCCGACCTGACCGGATCGGTCGGAACGGTCATGATCACCACCGGCTTCGACACCCGTGGCGTTCCCGTGCTGCGCCACCTGCGCGGCAAGATCGCCACGTACAACGCCCATGTGCGGGCCGTCGCGGACCGCTACGGGTGCCCGGTCCTCGACCTGTGGTCGCTGCGGTCCGTCCAGGACCGGCGCGCCTGGGACGACGACCGGCTCCACCTCTCGCCCGAGGGGCACACCAGGGTCGCACTGCGCGCCGCCCAGGTCCTCGGCATGGAGGTGCCGGCTGACCCCGACCAGGAATGGCCCCCGCAGGCCCAGCGCGGCACGCTCGAAGTGCGGCGCGACGACATCCACTGGGCGCGCGAGTACCTGGTGCCGTGGATCGGCCGACGGCTGCGCGGCGAGTCCTCCGGCGACCACGTCGAGGCGAAGCGGCCGGACCTGCTGCCGCTCTAGAGGGATCCCCCCCCCGGGCGGTGTGGCCCGGACCCGGCCGTGCGACGGACGGATCCGGGCCTCGGGCCCGTCAGAGGAGGGACGGCGGCGACGACGCCGGTATCCGCTCCAGCACGCCGCCCGCGAAGACGTCGTACAGCGGCAGCGTCTCCAGATGCACGTACCCGATGTGGCAGTCGCAGACCGCCAGCGGGCAGGCCCGCGGCCCGAGCGCCCGCCGGTAGCTCCCGTCGTAGAGGTTGCCGAGCTCCGCCGGTACGAAGTGGCAGCGCCGCACGGTGCCCTCCCCGTCCACCGAGACGACCGACTCACCGGTCCGGCAGGGCAGCCCCGCCGACCGGTGCGGATGCCGGCTGTACGGGAAGAGCGGGTCGAGGGCCGTCCAGCGGTCCGCCTCCTCGTCCGTGTAGGCGTGGCCCTCCGCGGCGTTCACCCACAGGTAGACCTCGTCCGGCAGCGCGGCCCGCAGCCGTCGCGCCTCCGCCAGGTGCTCGTCGAGCCCGACGACCCCGACACTGTGCCGAACGCCCAGCGCGGTCAGCTCCCGGCACTTGCCGAGGAACCTCTCGTACGGCGTCTGCCCCGGGTGGTACGTGCACCAGAGCGCGATCTTCTCGCGGCCGGCCCCGCCCGCCTCGGCCAGCCACCCCGTACGACCGCTGAGGTTGGTCTGGATCGCGACCCGGCGGACGTGCGGCAGCTGTGCCAGCTCGACCAGCGCGCGGCGGTACCAGGAGCGGACCAGACCCTCGCCCCACGGAGTGAACAGCACCGAGAGCCGGTCACCGGTCTGCGCCGCGGCCCACGCCGTGAACCGCTCCAGCGCGGCGCGGTCGGCGCGCAACTGCTCCCGGCTGTCGCGCCGCTTGGCGAACGGGCAGTACGGGCAGTCGTAGTCGCACGAGGAGAGCGGGCCGCGGTAGAGGATGGTCAGGTCCATGGGCCCGCTCACTTCAGTTCGTACGCGGCCATCGCGGCCCGTACACCGGGGGAGAAGAGCTCGGGACCCAGGGCGTCGGAGTGGGCCAGTCCCTCGGGGGAGAGCCGCAGCAGCCCGGCCCCGCCGGCCGGCGCGTCGAGCCAGCCGCGGGCCTCGAAGCGGGCCAGCTCGGCGGGGAAGTCGTCGGCGGGCGAGCTGCCGAACCGCTCCCGGTAGTCGTCGATGCGCAGCCCCTCGGCCTGGAGGACCGACTGGAGGAGGTGACGGCGGCGGGCCTCGTCGCCGTCGACGTACCGGCCGACCTCGGCGCGCGAGAAGTCCTCGGTGGCGGTGTAGCCGTCGATGATCGCCCGCACCTCCCGCATCTCCACCGCGTAGTCGAAGGAGTAGTGCAGCCTCGTGGTGTACGAGCGGGCCCCGCACCCCAGGCCGATCATCCCGTCGGTCTGGCAGGCGTGGTCGTCCGGGCCGTCCGTGCGCGGGGCGTCGGCGCGGCGGAACATCCGCATCGAGACCTGCTCGTACCCGTGGGCGAGGAGATGGTCCCGGCCCGCGCGGTACAGCCGCAGCCGCTGCTCGTCCCAGGCCGCGTCCGCGGCCGCCTCGCCGTCGGCGCCGAGCCGCCCCAGACCGGTCAGCGGGCGCACGTACAGCGGGTAGAGGTACAGCTCCTCCGGCCGCCAGCCGAGCGCCGCGTCCAGCGAGGTGCGCCAGCTGTCCTCGGTCTGGCCGTCGATGCCGTAGATCAGGTCGATGTTGAGGATCGGGACCCCGGCGTCGCGGATCCGGTCGAGCGCCGCCTCCACGTCGGCACGGCGCTGCGGGCGCACGGCGGCACGCGCCTCGGCCTCGACGAAGCTCTGCACCCCGATGCTGATCCTGGTCGCGCCCCGGTCGGCCAGGACGGCCAGCCGGTCGGCGGTCGCGGTCGACGGAGACGTCTCGACCGACAGCGGGACGGAGCGCAGATCGGCGCCCATCCGCTTCTCCGCGATGTCGCAGAGCCGCTCCAGTTCCGCCGCGGTCAGGAACGTGGGCGTGCCCCCGCCGAACGCGGCCGCCGCGAAACGTACCGGCTCGGCGTCGCCCAGCGCCTCCCGGACGGCCGTGGCCTGCCGGTCCAGCGCGTCGAGATAACGGGTCGTCAGCTCGTCGGGTGCGCCGATCCTGGTGAAGAGGTTGCAGAAGCCGCAGCGGACCTCGCAGAAGGGTATGTGGAGATAGAGCGAGAGCGCGTCCCTGCGCTCGCCCGCCCACAACTCGCGCAGCTCCGGCCGGTCGGCGAGCGGCCGGTAGGCGGTCTTGTGCGGGTAGGCGTAGACGTAGCTCTGATACGGGCGGACGGCCGGTGCGGCGGTCGTGGTGCGGTTCATGGTGCGGTGGCCCCCGGTTCCAGGAAGAAGTGCGCGTACGGGACGGTCCAGACGGACTCGTGCCCGAGCCGGTGACCGGTGTAGCCGTCGTCCCCGTACGCCGTGCCGTGATCGGAGCACACGATGGCGAAGCAGCGGCGGCGGCTGCTCGCGGCGGCGAAGAGCCGGCCGATGTGGGCGTCGACGTACTCCAGGGCGGCGGCGTGGGTGGCGCGGGAGTCACCCGCCTCGCGGGTGGCGCCCGGCAGGTGGAACCAGTTGGGCTGGTGCAGGGCGGACACGTTCACGAAGAGGAACAGCCGCTGCTCGGCCGGGAGTTCCGCCACCACCTGCTCGGCGCGGGTCACCTGCGCCTCGAAGGAGGTGGGCGATGCCACCCCGAACTCCGGTTCCCAGTGGCTCTCCTGGAACATGTCCGGCAGCACGGAACCGAGCGGCGGCCGCCGGTTGAAGAAACCGACACCGCCGATGCACACCGTGCGGTAGCCCACGTCGGCGAGGGCGGACATCAGGTCCGGCCGGTCGAAGACGAAGGTGCCCGACGCGGTCGACTCGCTGCCGGCGAAACGTGCCGCGAACAGCCGGGGGTGCGGTCCGGGACCGGCCGGGGTCGGCAGGAAGCCCGCGAAGATCGCCTGGTGGGAGGCGTAGGTGAAACTGCCCGGCGCATGGCGTTCCTCCCAGACCCCGCCCGGCAGGTGACGCGCCAGGTTCGGGATGCGTCCCGCGGCGGCGAGCTCCGCCGCCACGTCGTGGCGCAGCGTGTCGAGGGTGACGAGCAGCAGATCGTGGCTGCCCACGATCTCGCCCATGTCCGGGGCCGGAGCCTCCGCAGGAGTGGGCGAGGTGTCAGGCGGTGGCGGTTGCACGGTGGTTCCTTGCTCTGTTCTGTACGGCGGCGACCTGCGCCGCGTAGGTGTCCAGTCCCTCGGCGCCGCTGCCGGGCAGTCCGGTCAGCCGCGGCAGCAGGTCGCCGAAGGCGTTGACCTCCCCGACGGCGAAGCGCCGCCAGTCGGTCGAGGGCAGCAGATCGACGCCCACGCACAGCGTGTCCGGGAAGCACGCCGCCGCCCGCTCGCACACGGCCAGGGCGTCGGCCCAGCTGCCGCCCGCGGCCGCGACGGCCGCACGCACCTCGTCGAGGCTTCCGCGTTCGCCGCCGAGGTGAAGATTGGTCATGGGGGAGCTGCTGGTGCGCACGACGGCGTGAGTGGCCCTGCCCGCCACCACCACGACCCGCAGGTCCGTCGCCCGGCCTCGCCGGGTCGCCTTGGGCAGCCAGCGCTCGATGTGCAGCCCGTCGGGTGCCAGCGCGTCGACGATCGCGGCGATCTCCGGTTCCGTCGTGCAGCGGCGCACCCGCAACGAGTTGAACAGCCGTCCGGACGCGTCCCGCTCCACCGAGGTGGTGGCCCTGATCCGGCCGGGCCCGGCCGTCTCCACGGCCAGGACCCCCGAGGCGGACGAACCGTGCGCGAGCTTCACGAAGACCCGGGGCGTGCCCAGGGCCGCCATCCGCTCGCGCACGTCCGCCCAGTCCCGCACCACCGGCGCCGCGGCGCCCGACGTCGGAGACGCCGGGACGGGCACCCCGGCGCCGTCCAGCACGGCGTGGCAGAGCCGCTTGTCGAACAGCACGGCGGCCTCGCCGGGATCGTCGAGCAGTACGGCCCCGGCGGCGTCCGCCGCCCGCGCCACCGCCCGGACGGCCCCGGTGAACCGGGCGTACCAGAGCGCGGTCCCCTCGACCCTGGTCGGATCGTCGACCGCCCTGAGCAGCCGCTCCACCTCGGCGTCCTCGCCGGGCGAGTCCATCCGCACGGTCTCGTCCGGCCGGAAGGCCGCCTCGCCGCGCAGGACGTCCAGCCAGGGCACGACGCGTGCCGCCGGCAGCCCGGCGGCACGCACGGCGTCCTGGAAGAACGCGACCCGGCGGTTGCCGGGCACACCCACGACGGCGAAGCGCGGCACCGGGCCGGCCGCGCTATTCGCTGACGGCGACATAACGGTGCTCGTCCTCTTCCGGGTCCCAGTACTCGGCCTCGTCGATATCGGTGTTCACCCGGTCGGGACCCAGCAGGTCCCGCAGGCGGTCCACCAGCGGGGCGCCGATGTAGTGGTGGTGCAGATCCAGTGAGGCCAGATGGGTGAGGGGCTGGCCCGAGAGCAGCGCCTGGGCCCCCTCGTCTCCCAGGGTGCCCATCGCGAGGGAGAGCGACTCCAGCCGGGCGACGACCGGTGCGGAGGCGACCGCCGCCGCGATCTCGTCCTGGATCTCGCTGTTCTGCAGCCCCAGATGGCGCAGGGCGGGGAACGCCGCCCCGGACAGCAGCGGAGCGAGGTCCGCGACCGTGGCGTCGCCGCCGTACTCGGTGACGCCGAGCCAGAGTTCGAGCCGCTCCAGCGCGGGCAGCTCCGACGCCCCGACCGCCCGCACGACCCCGGCCGGAAGCCCGCCGGACTCGAACCGCAGCGACTTGAGAGCCGGATGCCGGACCGGCCGCAGGGCGAGGACCTCTCGGTCGCCGACCGGTTCGCCGCAGCCGCGCACCGTCAGCTCCTCCAGCTGCCCGAACGCCTCGACCACCGGGGTGATGTCGCACATCTCGAGCCAGGACAGCTCGCACTCCTCACCGACCACATCGGCGAGGTAGAGCGCCCGCAGGGCCGGGAACCGGTCCGCGTGACCGGTCAGCAGCTCGACGACGGGGGCGAAGCTCTCGTACTCCTCCTGCCACCAGGGACCGATCAGCAGGGCCCGCACCCGCGTCGTGTCGACCGTGTCGACGAAGTGCTGCCACAGCGCGCCGAAGGTCAGGTCGTCCTGCCAGGCGCTCTCCAGCCGCCACGCCACCGAGCCGGCGTCCGGGAGAGGGACGTCGGAGGCCCGGTCAGGGCCGGGCAGGGTGAGGACGGGCAGGCCGTGGAACGTTTCGGGGTGGCCGATGTCCGACACCGCGCATCACTCCGCGACCGAGGTGTAGCGGCCCTCGACGCCGCGATCGCCCCAGGGCTCGTTGCGTTCCGACACGTCGACCCGCACGCCGTGCGGTTCCAGCGCCTCCGTGACCCGGCGCTCCATCGGCTCGGTCATGAAGTGGTGGTGCAGGTCGAGCCGTTCGAGATGGGTGAGGGGCTGGCCGTCCAGCAGCGCCGCCGCGCCCTCGTCGCCCAGCGTGCCGTTGGACAGGTCGAGGACCTTCAGCTGCGCGACGACCGGGGCACTGGCGACGGCCGAGGCGATCTCGTTCTGCAACTCGCTGTTGCGCAGGCCGAGATGGGTGAGCCGGGGGAAGCGGGTGCCGGAGAGCAGCGGGGCCAGGTCCGCCACATCGGCGTCGCCGCCGTACGCGGAGACACCGAGCCAGAGGTCGAGCCGCTCCAGCGCGGGCAGCTCACTGTCCAGGATGCCGCGGATCACCTCGACCGGCAGACCCCCGGTCTCGATGGTCAGCGCGCTCAGCCGCTCGTGCTTCGAGGGCGTGAAGACCAGCTCCGAACCGCCGCGCACCCCCAGCTCGGCCAGCTCGGGGAAGGCCCTGAGCAGCGCCGTGACGTCCGACTGCTCGATCCAGGAGATCTCGCTCTCCTCCATGATCAGGTCACCGACGAAGACGGCCCGCAGTGAGGTGAACCGGTCGGCGGCGGCGATGATCAGGTCGATCGGGTAGGACGACTTCTCCTCGTACGACTCGCCCCACTGGCCAATGACCAGAGCCCGCACCCCGGCCGGATCGACCGTCCGCAGGAACGCCTCGAACGCCTCTTCCCAGGTCGTCTCCTCCTCGTACGGCTCGACCGAGATGCGCCAGGCTGCCGCGTCGGCGGCCTGCACGGGCGCTTCCTCCGCCGTGTGCTGGAACTGGACGACGGGAAGGCCGAAAAACTCGTGCAGATGGTCCACACCGGACATGACCCTGAGCTCCTGGTACTGGGGGACGACTGATGTCCCCAAGGTTTATCAAGTCACACTGACAACGGCACGGCCGGGACCTCCCGCGGCGGGACGGCCGGGCGGTGCCGCGGCCGATTGTCAGACCCTCGTCGTAGCGTTTTCTGCGTGGCCGGCACAGCGGGTGCGGCCATCGAGGGGAGACGTCTGTGTACCGGCAGGGCGATGTACTGATCATGTCGTTGGAGGAGTCGGAGGTGCCCGCGCAGCTCCTGGAGGCGCCGGGCGAGCCGAGGGACGCCCGGGGCCGCATGGTCCTCGCGCTGGGGGAGGTCACGGGTCACGCCCACGCCATCCAGGGGCCGGGCCGGCTGATGCGCGAGGCGGGGGCCTTCGGGCCGATGCTGCTCCATCTCCCCGAGGGCGGACGGGTGGTGCACGAGGAGCACGCGACGATACCGCTGCCGAAGGGCTGGTACCGGGTGGTGCGCCAGCGGGAGTACGCGCCGGGAGCGATCCGCATCGTCGCGGACTGACGCGCCGGAGAACGGTGCGGGGCACGGCGGCACACCGGATCGCCACGGCGCACCGCTCACCGCGCCCCCGCACGGGACGCCCCGTGCGCAGCCGCTGCGCACGGACGCACGGACACATGAATACGCAGACACGCGGATACGCGAACACACGGAATCACAACAGGGGACGGGGAAGACCGATGCAGTACGTGGACTCATGGCGGACCGTGGCGGCGGCGACGGGCACGGCGGACCGGGCCGCGGCCGAGGACGGGCTGCGGCTCGCCTACCGCAGCGCGGGGCTCGCCGAGCCGGAGCGGATCGTCTGGGTCGAATCGCCCCGAGCCGCGGTGGAGGCCGTCGAGAAGCTGGTGGACGCCGGCCGCTCGGTGCGCGACGAGGTGCGGACCAGGCCCTGGGCGCAGGAGCGCCGCCGGATGTACGACGAACTGGGTCCGGCGGGCTGGTCCGCCCTGTGGTCCGCGACGGGGGCCCAGCTGTGGGAGACCACGGCGGCGCTCGCCGACCGGATCCGGGCCGGGGTCGTCGCGGACCTCGCGAAGCGCCCGGAGGACGAGTCCGACGTCCGGCTGGTGCTGCTCGACGCCGTCCTCGGCCAGCACGACGCGGCCTGGCTCGCGGCCTTCGACGGCCGGGGAGACCGGCTGAACGGCCTGGCCGAGGTGGCCAGGAACGCGGGCTGGTGGTGGCCCTACGAGCGTGCCGTGGTGATCAGCGAACGACCGCAGGTGCTGCACCGGGACGAGGCGGGGAGGCTCGACCGGGGGGACGGCCCCGCGCTCGCCTACGCCGACGGCTTCGCCCTCTACGCCTGGCGCGGCATGCCGGTGCCCGCCGAGTTCCTCGACGAGCTCAACGCGCTGACCCCGAAGCGGATACGCGAGGAGGAGAACGCCGAACTGCGCCGCGTGATGCTGGAGTTCTACGGCTACGACCGCTACCTGAGCGAGTCGGGCGCCGAGCCGGTGCACCGGGACGAGACCGGTGTCCTCTGGCGGATCGCGCTGGACGGCGACGAGGACGTGGTGATGGTCGAGGTGGTCAACTCCACCCCGGAGCCGGACGGGACGCACCGCGTCTACTGGCTCCGGGTGCCGCCGAACACCCGGACCGCGAAGGCGGGGGTGGCCTGGACGTTCGGGGTCGGGAGCGAGGAGTACGCGCCCCTGCAGCAGACCTGACCCCCCCGTCGGCCGGACGGAGTGCCGCCCCGTGCCCGACGGGGCGGACCGTCGGCTCAGGCCGTCAGCGTCGCGCGGTCGATGCCGAGTTCGCGGGCCAGCGCCTCCTCGGTCCAGGCCAGCATCGTGGTGCGGGAGAGCGGGCCCGCGTACGAGATCATCTGCACGGCCAGACCGTCCAGCAGGGCGGTCAGCCGCCAGGCGGCCGACATCGGGTCGTCGCACTGGAACTCACCGGCGGCGGCACCCTCTTCGATGACCTCGGCCAGTTCCGCCTTCCACTGCTGGTCGAGATCGCCGGCCACGTTGCGCAGTGCCGGATCGCGCAGCGAGCCGGCCCAGCCCTCGATCCACAGCCGCCAGCCCTTGGCCTGCCCCGTCGGCGCGTACCAGCGGACGGCGGCGCGCAGCCGGCGCACCGCGCTCGTGCGACGGCCCAACAGCTTGCGCAGATGAGCGAGATCGGCCTCGGCGGCATGGGCGAAGGCCGCCGCGACCAGCTTCTCCTTGGTGGAGAAGTGATAGAGCACGAGCGCGTTGCTCACCCCGAGCACAGAGGCGACATCGGCGATCCGGACCGCCGCGACACCCCGCACCTCGATCTGCTCGACGGCAGCGCGCAGGAGCTCTTCGCGTCGTTCCGCCACGCTCAACCGCACTCTTGCCACGGCGTCACCCTAACGAATATGCCTCCGGCGGGAAGACCGGGGGCGCAGCCGTGTCCGGCTCCGTCCCGGTTCGGCCGACGCCCCGGCTCCGGACCTGCCGCGACGCCCCGCCCGTGCCGGACGTTGCGGCAACGGGGACCGGTCGGCCGGTCGGCGACCGGCCGACCGACGGACCGGAGCGATCGTGGCGGTCAGCGGGGCGCGGGACGTTCGATGTCGCACCGGTCCTTGAAGCCCTGGCTGGTCAGACCGAGCGCGGAGTTGGTCCGAGAACGCATGTTCTCCAACGCCACCATGGTCGTGAGCTCGACGAACGCCTCCTCGCCCAGCACGGTCCGCAACCGCTCGGCCAACTCGTCACCGACCTCGGGCGGGGTGACGCTCATGGCCTCCGCGTACTCCATGACATCACGCTCCAGCGGGGTGTACGCCTCACTCTCCCGCCACACCGGCACATCGCGCAGCTTGCGCGGGTCCATGCCGTGACGGTGGTTCTCCCAGTAGCCGAAGTCCAGGCACCAGCTGCAACCGACCGTGGCCGCCGACGTCATCACGGCCAGCGCCTTGAGCTGCGGGTCGAGCTTCTTCCAGCGGCCCGCCGCCAGTTCGAGACGGAGCAGGGACCACAGCACCCCGGTGTGGTGGGCGTAGGCCCGTACGGGATCGACGACCTTGCCGTACGTGCGCTTCGAGTACCACGAAACGGCACGGAACAGCAGCGTGCGGGGCGGGTCGAGCGATATGCGGGTGGTCATGTCCATTCTCCTTCGCGTACGACTTCTGAATACGGCTTCCGGATGCGAATCCGATGCGACGCGGATGCCGTCCGGCGGTGCCGTGGGACGCCGCGGGCGGGCCGTTCGCACCGATGCGACGGATGGCGGCCCCGCGGATGTGACACGGCACGCCACCGGAAGCGGAATCCTGAGGCGGGCACGGACGTTGGTCCCTGCATGACGGGATTCGACGCACGGCAGGAAGCACTGCTCGGGCTGCTCGCCGAGGAGAACGGCGGAGTGCTCGCGACACTCGGGCAGGACGGCAGGCCCCAGCTGTCCAATGTCAATCACTTCTACTATCCGCAGGAGCGCATCGTCCGCGTCTCGATCACCGACGGCCGGGTGAAGACCAGGAACCTCCGCCGCGACCCGCGGGCGAGCTACCACGTCACCAGCGCGGACCGCTGGGCGTGGACGGCGGTGGACGCCACCGCCGAGCTGTCCCCGGTCGCCGCCGAACCGCACGACGCGACGGTGGAGGAGCTGATCACGCTCTACCGCGACGTCCAGGGCGAACACCCCGACTGGGACGACTACCGCGCGGCGATGGTCCGGGACCGGCGCGTCGTGCTGCGACTGCACATCGAGCACGTGTACGGGCAGCCGCGTGGCTGACGCGGCCCGGCCGGGCCGCCGCCCCGTGCGGCGCCTCGCCGGCCGTTCCGTTCCCGCACTGCCGTACCCCCTCCCCATAATGGGACAAGACCGACCCTCTCAGGAGTTGCTGTGACCGGCGCCGATCCCTTGCCTCCGCTGCGCACCCGGCTGCGTGCGCAGCGTCCCCTCGCCTTCGGCGCGGATCCGGACGGTGCCCGGATGGAGCGCATCCGCCGCTCGCCCAACTTCGCCGACGGCGTCTTCCAGAACCCGGTGGGGGCGCGGACCAGGCCGTCCGGTTCCGCCCTGGAGTTCGCCAAGGTCTACTTCCGCAAGGAGGAGCGGGCGCGCCGGGCCCCGTCCGGCACCGTGCCCGTCCATGCCACCACCTACGCCGATCTCGCCGAGCCGCCCGCCACGGGACTGCGGCTCACCTGGATGGGCCACTCCAGTGTGCTCGCCGAGATCGACGGCCGACGGGTGCTCTTCGACCCGGTGTGGGGCGAACGCTGTTCGCCCTTCGCCTTCGCCGGGCCCCGGCGGCTGCACCCCGTGCCGCTGCCGCTCGCCGCGCTCGGGCCGGTGGACGCGGTGGTGATCTCCCACGACCACTACGACCACCTCGACCTGCCGACGGTCCGGGCCCTCGCGGGCACGGACACGGTCTTCGTCGTCCCGCTCGGGGTCGGCGCCCATCTGGAACGCTGGGGCGTGACCCCGGACCGGATGCGCGAGCTGGACTGGAACGAGACCACGCGGGTCGCCGGGATCGGCCTCACCGCCACCCCGGCCCGGCACTTCTGCGGCCGCGGCCTGCGCAACCAGCAGCACACGCTCTGGGCGTCCTGGGCCGTCGCGGGGCCCGAGCACCGGATCTACCACAGCGGGGACACGGGCTACTTCCCCGGCTTCGCGGAGATCGGCGCCGCACACGGCCCGTTCGACGCGACGATGATCCAGATCGGCGCGTACTCCGAGTACTGGCCCGACATCCACATGACGCCGGCCGAGGGCGTGCGGGCCCACCTGGATCTCCAGGGCGGCAGCCCGTCCGGCGTGATGCTCCCCATCCACTGGGGCACCTTCAACCTGGCCCCGCACCCGTGGGCGGAGCCGGGGGAGTGGACGAAGGACGCGGCCGAGGAGGCGGGCCAGGCGGTGGCGCTCCCCCGTCCCGGCGAGCCGTTCGAACCCGCCGGGAAGCTGCCCGCCGACCCCTGGTGGCGCGGGGTGTCCCACCCGATCGCCCACCCGTGGCGCCGGCCCCGGCCGGCCGGGGCGGCCGTCGGGTCGCGCAGCGACGACCTCGACCTCGCGGGCGGGCGGTGACGCCGCTCCGTGCGGCGCGGCGGGACGGCCTACACCTGCTCGGCGGCTCCGTGAGCGCCCGCGCCGACCAGTCCCGTCTCGTAGGCGACGATGACGGCCTGGACCCGGTCCCGCAGCCGGAGCTTGGCGAGGATGCGGGCGACGTGGGTCTTGACGGTGGTCTCGGCCAGGTGCAGGCGGGCGGCGAGCTCGGCGTTGCTCAGTCCCCGGGCGAGCAGGCCGAGGACCTCCAGTTCGCGCGGCGTGAGCGAGGCGAGGTCTCGGTGGAGGGCGGCGGCGTCGCTGCCGTGCCGGGCGAACCGCTGCACGAGGCGACGGGTGATGGCGGGCGCGAGGAGGGCGTCACCGGTACGGATCGTGCGCACCGCCGAGGCCAGGTGCTCGGGGGTGACGTCCTTGAGGAGGAAGCCGCTGGCCCCGGCGGACAGGGCCGCGTACACGTACCGGTCGAGGTCGAAGGTCGTCAGGATGATGACGCGGGGTTCGCCGGGGAACGGGGCCTCCCCGGCCGGGGCGGAGCCGGGGACCCGGGGAGCGGTGAGGATGCGGCGGGTGGCCTCCAGGCCGTCCATCTCCGGCATCCGGATGTCCATCAGGACCACGTCGGGACGGGTGCGGCGGACCGCTTCGACCGCCTCGGCCCCGTTGGTCGCCTCGGCGACGACGTCGATGCCGTCGGCGCCGAGGATCATCCGGAACCCGGTGCGGACCAGGGTCTGGTCGTCGGCCAGGACCACCCGCGGCGGCTGCTCGGTCACGGTGTCTCCAGGGGGATCAGGGCTTCCACACGGTAGCCGCCGGTCAGGCGTCTGCCGGTGCTCAGGGTTCCGTCGTAGACGGCGAGACGTTCGCGCAGGCCGATGAGGCCCCGGCCGTTTCCGGTGTCCGCACCCGCGCCCGGGGGCCCACCGGTGTCGGTGACCTCCACCCGGAGCCGTTCTGGTCCGTGCTCGACGGTCACGCGGGCGGTGGCCCCGGCCGCGTGCTTCATGGTGTTGGTCAGGGCCTCCTGGACCACCCGGTAGACGGCGAGCTCGATGCCGGGCGGGAGTTCCAGGGGCGGGCCGGTCACGGTCACGTCGACCGGCAGGCCGGCGTCCCGTACGCGTCCGACGAGCGTGTCCAGCTGAGCCAGGCCGGGCTGCGGGGTCAGCTCCGTGCCCCCGTCGGCCAAGCCCCCGGCCCCGTCCGCCGGTTCGTCGTCCCCGGCCATGGTGAGCAGGCCCATGACGTGCCGCAGTTCGGTCATGGCCGCTCGGCCGCCGGCCTCGACGGCGAGCAGGGCCTCACCGGCCTGCTCGGGGGCGGTCTTCATGATCTTGCGGGCGGCACCGGCCTGAATGACCATCACGCTGACGTTGTGCGTGACGACGTCGTGCAGTTCGCGGGCGATCCTCGCGCGTTCGTGCTCGACCGCCCGGCGCAGGGTCTCGGCCTGTTCCCGTTCCAGGGCGGCGAGCCGGGCCCGGCCCTCGTCGGTGCGGAGTTTCCAGGTACGAAGACCGAGGGCGGCCCCGGCCATCGGGACCAGGATCAGCAGGACGACGTACTCGTTGGGGACGACCGGTGTCACCGAGTTCCCCGAGGTGCTGACCAGGAGGACCGACACGGGCAGGGCCGCCAGGGTCGCCGTCCGGTACGGGCTGAACACGGCCGCGCTGTAGACGGCGATGACGAACGCGTAGAAGGTCAGCCGCAGGACGCTCTGCGGCGTCGCCAGCGTCGCGGCCGTCACGACGCACAGCACGGCGAGCGGACAGCGGCGGCGCAGCGCCAGGGCACCCGAGGCGACGGCCGCGAGGGTCACCATGAGGACCAGGCCGCCGGTACCGGACGGACGCGGATTCTCGATCCGCACCCCTGGCGCGATCTCGCGCACCACGACATTGCCGACGTTGTCGACGCCGTAGTAGACGGTGACGATTCCGAGCACCAGCGCCAGCAGTACGTCGAACTGCCGGGCGCGCCGGGTGAGTCGCAACGGCGGACCGGCCGGCACCCTGGCGTCGCGGAACGCCCGGCGGACCGAACCCGCCGGCCGCGCCGGTGTCGTACGTACGTTCATCACCGGCTCATTGTCGCCGCCGCCCGATCCGTCGGAGTCCGCCCCGGCGGTCGGTTTCCGGCGCCCGCGTACATCGGGCGCCTACATCGCAGGGATGACGTCAGGGCGGCTCGTCCCGATGCGGTACGGCGAAGGGACCGGGCGGCCGACGCGCGGGAGCCGGGCGCGCTCCTAGCGTCCACGGGGTCCGATGCCCGTGTCGAAGGAGCCCTTTCATGACCATGCCGATGATCGAACTGTGCGAGGTGAGCCGACGGTACGACGACGGCCCGCCCGCGCTGCGGGACGTGTCGCTGACCGTGCGGAGGGGTGAGTCCGTCGCAGTCCTCGGCCCTTCCGGGAGCGGCAAGTCCACCCTGCTCAATCTGCTCGCGGGCCTGGACCGGCCGGACACCGGGACCGTCACCGTGGCCGGGGTGCGCGTGGACCAACTGGGCGAGACCGGGGCGGCGTTGCACCGGCGGAACCGGATCGGCATGGTCTTCCAGTTCTTCAACCTGCTCGACGACCTCACGGTCGCCGACAACGTCGTGCTGCCCGCGCGGCTCGCGGGCATGGGCCGCGCGGAGGCGGACCGGCGCGCGGCGGAGCTCCTGGAAAGCCTCGGCGTCGACCGGCACGCCCGCGCCCGCCCGGGGCGGCTGTCCGGCGGCGAGCGGCAACGCGTCGCGGTGGCACGGGCGTTGATGAACCGGCCGCCGCTGCTCCTGGCCGACGAACCGACCGGAGCCCTGGACACGGCCGCCGGACGGGACGTCGGCGGACTGCTCGCCGACCTCAACGCCGACGGCCAGACCGTGGTCGTGGTCACCCACGACCTCGCCCTGGCCCGCTCCTGCACCAGCCGTACGGTCAGGATCGCCGACGGCCGGATCACCGAGGACGTCCCGTCGCGGGACCTCGCCGCCGGGGCCGCCCGATGAGCGCGCTCGGCGGGGTCGTGCGCTCGGGCATGGGCCGACGCCGGGTGCAGACGCTGTTGATCGGACTCACCACGATGATGGCGGTGGCCGCCTCCGTCCTCGGCGGGACACTCCTCGTGGTCTCCGGCGCGCCCTTCGACGACGCCTTCGCCCGGCAGCACGGCGCACACCTGTCCGTCCGGTTCGACGCGCGCGAGGTGAGCGCCGCACGGCTGACGCGGTCCAAGGACGCCGAGGGCGTCAGCGCCGCGGCCGGTCCCTTCCGCACGGCCACGGTCACCCCGCGGGCCGACGCGGGGGGACCCGGATGGCCGATGACCGTGGCCGGGCGTCCCGGCCCCGGCCACGACGTGGACGAGGTGGCGTTGACCGAGGGGCGGTGGCCCGCCCGCTCCGGCGAGATCGTGCTGTCCGCCGAATCCCCGCAGATCCCGGCCTCGGGCAGGAGGATCACCTTCTCCGGGCTGCCCGGGGAACCGACGCTGACGGTGGTCGGCGTCGCCCGCTCGGTCACCCGGACCGCGGACGCCTGGGTGCTCCCTTCCCAGATGCCGGCGCTCACCGCCTCCGGCAGCGGCGGCTACCAGATGCTCTACCGCTTCACCGGGGCGAGCAGCGCGGCGCGGATCGCCGCGGGCGGCAGGGCCGTGACGGCCTCCCTCCCGGCGGGTGCGGTCGTCGGCGAGCAGTCCTGGCTCACCGTCAGGAAGAACGCCGAGCGCGAAACCGCCCTCTACGTCCCGTTCCTCGTCGCGTTCGGCGCACTGGGCCTGGTCATGTCGGTGCTCGTCGTCGGCAACGTCATCGCCTCGGCCGTCGGCACGGGAACGCGCCGCATCGGCATCCTCAAGGCCATCGGTTTCACTCCGGCCCAGGTCGTGCGCGCCTACGTGGGCCAGGCGCTGATCCCGGCCGCCGTCGGCACGGCCCTCGGGGTGCTCGCCGGCCACCTGCTCGCCGTCCCCGTGCTGGCCGAGGTCGAGGAGGTGTACGGCACCTCGTCGCCGGCCGTCGAGCCGGGGGTCGACCTGGCGGTGGTCGCCGGGATGCTCGGCCTGGTGGCGGCGACCGCGTGGGCGAGCGCCCGGCGGGCCGGCCGGCTGCGTACGGTCGACGCGCTCCTCGCCGGGCGCACCGCGTCCGCGGGGCGCGGCCGGCGGGCGGCGCGCCTGGCCGGGCGGCTGCCGCTGCCACGTCCGGTCGCCCTGGGCCTGGCCCGGCCCTTCGCGCGGCCCGCCCGCACGCTGGCCATGGGCACGGCGATCCTGTTCGGCACCGTCGCCGTCACCTTCACCGTGGGGATGGGCGCCTCCCTCGGCCGGGTGGTGAAGGCCAAGGCGCACGACGCCGCCGACGTGGTCGTACCCGCGCCCGTGCCGGACTTCGGCCCCCGGGGGCCCGTCCCCGGGAAGCAGCGGCCCCGGGCCGATCCGGCCGCGGTCGCCGCGATCGTCGGGGCCGCCGACGGGACCGGGAGGTACTACCGCGCCGCGACGGTCCGGGCGACCGTGTCCGGCCCGAGCGGCACCGTCGACGTGATCGCCTTCACCGGCGACGCCTCCTGGGGCGGCTACACGATGGTCTCGGGCCGCTGGTTCCACGAGCCCGGCGAGGCCGTGGTCCCCACCCCCTTCCTGGCCGCCACCGGCACCCGCGTCGGCGACACCGTCACCCTCGGCGGTCCGGCCGGGCCGGTCACGGTCCGGATCGTCGGCGAGGTCCTCGACCCCCGCAACGACGGCATGCAGGTCTTCGTCGACGCCCCGACCCTCGCGGCCGCACACCCCGACCCGACGGACACGAGCCATCACATCGCGGTCGCCCCGGGCACCGACGTGACCGCCTACGTCACCGCCCTGAACAGGGCCCTGGCACCGCTGGGCGTCACCGCACGGACCGGCGCGCTCCACGGCGGCAGCGACATGGTCCTCACCCTCAACACGCTGTCCGCGATCCTCACCCTGATGCTCGTCGCCGTCGCCGCGCTCGGCGTGTTCAACGGCGTACTGCTCGACACCCGCGAGCGCGTCCGGGAACTCGGGGTGCACAAGGCCCTGGGCATGACCCCCCGGCAGACCGTCGTGATGGTCCTCACCCCGGTCCTCGTGACCGGACTCGCCGCGGGCGCGCTGGGCGTGCCGCTCGGTGTGGCGCTGCACGGGCAGGTCCTGCCGGCCATGGGCGACAGCGTGGGGCTCCGCCTCCCCGGCTCCGTCCTGGCCGTCCACGGCGGGGGCGAACTGCTCGTGCTCGCCCTCGGCGGCCTGCTCATCGCCGTCTTGGGCGCGCTCCTGCCCGCCGCCTGGGCCGCCGGGGCCCGTACCGCCACGGCCCTGCGCACCGAATAGGGGGCCGGACCCGGGACTCGCGGCTCCGGCACCCGAGGCCCCGGCCCCCGCCGGCACGGTCCCGGGGACGGGGGAGCGCGGCCCGGGCCCTGGCAATGACGAGGGGAAGGCCGTGCGGGTGCACGGCTCACCGCTCCGGCCCGTCCGGGACGACCGGGCGGGCCGAGGCGTTCCGGGTGCTCATGGGTTTGCTCCGCTCGGCCGTTCGGGTGGTCGTCGACCGGGCATGGAAGCGGAGTAATCGGTCTTTCGTGCGAGCTCTCATACCAGAGCGGGACGGATGGCGGGCAAGTTCGACAACTGCCCGCCGCGCCCGTGCGATGGACGACTACCGTGTGTTGCCGGTGATCAACAGTGGGCTCATGGAGCCCGAGCCCGCCCGACCGCCCGACCGAGCCTGACCGACCACCGTAGGTGCCACCGCATGGATGCCGATTCCTGGTGCCCCACGTACCGAGGACACTGATGTCTCAACTTCGCGCACCCGCAGCGCGACCGGAACGCCGAGAGGGCGGACGGCACGGCCGACCCGGTGCCCGTTCCCACTCGGCCGCGGCCAGACCCCGCGCCGCCCAGCCGTCCCCCGAGACGCGTATACGCCCCCAACTGCTGCGCACCGCGGTGCTGCCGACCGTCGCCGCGGTGCTCAGCGGGGCCGCAGCGGTCATCTTCACCGTCCGCTCCACGGGAGCCGGGCCGTCCACCGCGCTCTGGATCGCCCTGGGCGCGGCCGGCGCGCTCGCGATCGCCGCGGTGCTGGCCGCGTTCCTCGCCGCCAACCGGGTCGCCACCACCGTCTTCGGACGGTGCCTGGCGCTCCGCCGCGTCAGCGTCCAGGGGCAGGCGGAACTGCAGCGCGTGGTGGAACAGCTCCGCAACGGCGAGCAGGTGTCCGTACGCAAACCCGCCCCGCCCGTCGCTCCGGGAGGCGACGCCTTCGAGCTGCTCGCCCAGGAAATGGGCCGTCAGCAGGAGGCCGCGATGGCCTCGGTCGTCGAGGCGTCCCGGCTCGCCGACCACTCCGGCGAGGACCAGAAGGTCGAGGTCTTCGTCAATCTCGCCCGGCGGCTGCAGTCGCTCGTGCACCGCGAGATCCAGCTGCTCGACGAGCTGGAGCACGAGGTCGAGGACCCCGACCTGCTCAAGGGCCTCTTCCACGTCGACCACCTGGCCACCCGCATCCGCAGGCACGCCGAGAACCTCGCCGTCCTCGGCGGCGCGGTCTCCCGGCGGCAGTGGAGCAACCCGGTCAGCATGACCGAGGTCCTGCGCTCGGCGATCGCGGAGGTCGAGCAGTACCCGAGGGTCAAGCTCGTGCCGCCGATCGCCGGCACGCTGCGCGGCCACGCCGTGGCGGACGTGATCCACCTGCTGGCCGAACTGGTGGAGAACGCGACCGTCTTCTCCGCCCCGCAGACCCAGGTGCTCCTGCGCGCCCAGCAGGTCACCGCCGGGCTGGCGCTGGAGGTGGAGGACCGGGGGCTGGGCCTGCCGGGCAACGAGCAGAAGCGGATGAACGCACTGCTCGCCGACCCCGACCAGGTCAACGTGGCCCGCCTGTTGCAGGACGGCCGGATCGGGCTGTTCGTCGTCGCGTCCCTGGCCCGTCGGCACGGCATCGCGGTCCGGCTGCAGAGCAACATCTACGGAGGCACCCAGGCCGTCCTCGTCCTTCCGCAGACCCTGCTGGGCGGGGACGGGGACAGCGGGGAGGGCAACGAGGCGGCCCCGGCCCCGCAGCAGGGGGCCGTGCACCACCCGCCGGCCGAGCCCGGCGGCCACCACCGGCCGGACCGGGCCCCGGGCCCGTCCCCGGACCCCGTGCCGGGACCGCGGGCGGACACCGCCCCTCAGCCGTACGTCCCCAGCCAGTCGCTGCGTCTGCACCAGACGCCCGAGCCGGCACCGGACCGGGGCGAGGCCCCGCCGCCGCTCCCGCTGCGCGCGGACCGGCCGGCACCGGACGGGCCCCGTCCCGAGGCCGAGGCCCCCGGAGCCCCCCGGCCCGAACCCGGAGCGGTGCGCGGCACCATGAACCGCCCCCAACTGCCCAGGCGCACCAACCAGGAACACCTGGTCCCGCAGCTCAGGGAGGCACCCGCGCCGCGCACCGAGGACGAGCAGGCCCTGCACGACCCGGGTCTCATGGCGGCCTTCCGCCGGGGCATCGAACTCGCCGAGGCCCGCACCGAATCCGAGTCCGAGGCGGACACCGCCCGGGAACCGGACCCGGCCCCCGAGGCACGGACGGCCCCGCAGACGTGGCAGACCCGGGCCCCGCTCGAACCGCTGCCGGTACGCGGACGGAACACGACCGCCACCCCGTACCCGGTCCCCGGCACGACCCCGGGCCCCGGAACGGGCGCGGCCCCGGCCGACGACCCCCTCGAAACGAACCCCTCCAAGGAGTAGATGCACCATGGCGACCGATATGCCGTCCGGTCAGGTCTCGGACCTCGACTGGCTGCTGAGCGGACTGGTCCAGCGCGTCCCGTACACACGCAGTGCGGTTCTCCTCTCCGCCGACGGGCTGGTGAAATCCCTCCATGGCATGGACGCCGACAGCGCCGACCACATGGCGGCGCTGGCGGCCGGCCTGTACTCGCTGGGCCGCAGCGCCGGCGCGCGCTTCGGCGACAGCGGCGAGGTGCGTCAGGTGGTGGTCGAACTCGACTCGACCCTGCTGTTCGTCTCCACCGCGGGTTCCGGCACCTGCCTCGCCGTCCTCGCCGGACGCGAGGCGGACGCGGCGGTGCTCGGCTACGAGATGACGATGCTGGTCAAGAGCGTCCGGCCCTACCTGATGACGCCGACGAGACAAGCGGCCGGCACGCCGAGCCCCACGGGACTGTGAGGGTGTCGGTCCAGCAGGACGGGCCGCTGCTCGACGACGCGGCGGGCCGGCTGATCCGCCCGTACACCGTGAGCAACGGCCGTACCCGTCCGACGGCCGTGCTCGATCTGCTCTCCCTGGTGATGGCCACGGGCACCGAGCCGCAGATCCACCTCGGGCCCGAGCACTCCGTCGCGCTGGGGCTGTGCGGCGGCCCCACGTCGGTGGCCGAGATCGCCGCCCACCTGCGGCTGCCCGCGGTCGTCACCAAGGTGCTCGTCTCCGACCTGGTCGACTGCGGAGCAGTCACCGCGCACCCGCCCGCCTTCCAAGACATGCCCACCGACCGATCCCTGCTGGAGGCAGTGCTCGATGGCTTACGACGACAGCTCTGACGACTTCGGCAGCCCCGCCGCGTACGAGAACACCGCGGGCCCGGAGGGCTACGGCGGCCCGCAGGGCTACCCGATGCCGCAGGGCTACGGAGGAGCTCAGGGTTACGGCGTCCCGCAGGTCCATGGGGAAACCCAGGGCTACGGAACTCCGCAGGGCTACGGAGCACCACAGGGGTACGGCGTCCCGCAGCCCTACGGAGAGGCCCAGGGCCCCGGCGTCCCGCAGGACTACGGGAGCGGTCAGTACTACGGCGACGCGCACCACTACGGGGACGCCCGGGAGCGGGGAACCGCCGGGGCGGAGTTCGGGGCGGTGCCCTCGCAGGGCGCACCGGACTACGGCACCGGGCCGGGGCACGGCGAGGCGCAGGACCACGGAGCCGGACCGGAGTACGGCGGCTCCGATGGCGCCCAGGACCCCGCGGGCCCTGCCGGCACCACCGGTCCCGCCGTCTGCGAGGGCTTTCCCGTCGCGCTCAAGGTTCTGGTGGCGGGCGGATTCGGCGTCGGCAAGACCACCTTCGTCGGCGCGGTCAGCGAAATCGCACCGCTGAGCACGGAAGAGCTGCTGACCCAGGTCAGCGCCGCGACCGACAGCCTCGACGGCATCGAGTCCAAGACGTCCACCACGGTGGCGATGGACTTCGGCCGGATCACCCTCGACGAACAGCACGTGCTCTACCTGTTCGGCACCCCCGGCCAGGAACGTTTCTGGTTCATGTGGGACGAGCTGTCCCAGGGGGCGCTGGGGGCGGTCGTGATCGCGGACACCCGCAGGCTCGCGGACTGCTTCGCCGCCGTCGACTTCTTCGAGCGGCGCGGCATCGGATTCATCGTCGCGGTGAACGAGTTCGACGGCGCCTTCCGCTACGCGCCCGAGGAGGTGCGCGCCGCGCTCGACCTGGGGCCGGACGTGCCGGTGGTGCTCTGCGACGCCCGGATCGCCAGCTCGGGAACCGGTGCCCTGGTCACCCTGGTCCAGCACCTGATCAACGCCACCTCGGCACCGGCCCCGTTGACCGGCTTCGGGGCCCACCCGTGACCCGGAGTACCACCCGACGGATGCTGATCACGCCCGTCGACCGCGACGCCCCGGTCCGCACCCGACGGCTGCGGACCCTGGGGCTCGGAGAGCGTGCCGACGCGTCCTTCGACAACTTCGACGCCTTCGCCGACAGGGTGGCCGAAGTGACCGACGTGCCCTTCTCGATGGTCAACTTCATCGACGGGAACCGGCAGTTCTTCGCGGGACTGCACACCCCGACCGGCACGCACAGGGGCTCCGACCTCGGGGCCGCGGCCGCGGGCAGCAGCCGCGGCGGCCGGTACGTGGCGCTCGACCGCGGCTACTGCCCCCACGTCGTCGTACGGCGCAAGGCGCTCGTCCTGGAGGACGTCTGCGACTATCCCCGGTTCGCCGGCAACCCGGTCGTCGACGAGATAGGCATCCGCTCCTATCTCGGAGCCCCCCTCATCGACCGCACGGGCGTCGCCCTGGGCGCCGTCTGCGCGGTCGACACGGTGCCCCGCCCGTGGGGCAGGGCAGGGCTCGACACCATCAAGTCCCTGGCGCGGGAACTCGTCGGACACATCCACCGGCGGGAGGAGAACGGCATCGGCATCTGAACCGGTCCCGCCCACCCGGCCCGCGGCCGGTCCCACCGGCCGACCGGACCGGTCCGCCCCGCCCGTCGTGCCGCCTCAGACCTCGACCGTCGTACCGTCCAGGAAGGTCAGCACCACCGAGTCCGCCCCCGCCCGCACCCGCACCGCGTCGCGCAGCGCCTCCGGATGCACGGTGTCCCGGGACAGGGCGACCAGCGAGACATGGACGCTGCGACCGCCCGGATGCGGACGGCTGCGCAGATACGGGACCGCGGAATGCGGACCGTATGCGTTGGACTGGACGTCACGCGCCACGGCGGCCCCCTCGGCGCCGCCGTCCCAGCCGTGCAGCGCGATCAGGGCGCTGCTCAGCCCCTCGACCGTCCGGGCGAGCGCCCAGTCCGGCCCCGACACGGCGAACGGGCTCTGCGCGTGCGCGACCGCGTAGCCGCCCTCCCGCACCACCGCCCCCTCGGGCGCCTCGACCCGGTGCACCCGGATCTCCCACGGACCGTGCAGCACGCTCGTCGTCTCGATCCGGTACGCCCGCTCGTCGCCCGGCAGCCGGGCCGCGTACCAGGAAGCGGCGACCCGGTCCGCGCAGCGCAGCGGATGGATGCGGCGGCGCCGTGACGGGGTGCCGTCCGGGGCCACCAGCGCCAGGTGCCCGTCGATCGAGCGGGACACCGCGTGCGGGGCGGCCTCCGGAGCCGTCGCCGTCGAGAAGGCGAAACCCGCGTAGTGCGGATCGGCCGTCCCCTCGGCCGGGTCGGCCGCCCCGTCGTACGGCGGATTGTGGTCGCTGCCGTGGTTGACCAGCCGGACGATGCCGTCGTCGCGGGTGCCGTGCAGCAGCCAGCCCGGGGCGGGCAGCGCCGTGTACCGGTCGGACTCCTCGACGGGCAGCGGGAGTTCGCGCGCCGTCCACACCGCGTGGTCCGCCGGGAGCAGCAGTCCGAGGAAGCCCTTGCTCGCCCAGTACGGCGAGGCGGGACCGGAGTACGGCTGGGTGCTCGGCAGGAACGTGTCGTACCAGCCCAGTGTCAGCAGCCCGCGCTCGTCCGGCACCCCGCGCTCCACGAAGTGCCGCATCGTGCCCGAGGCGAGCCGGCGGGTGAGCCCCGGCGCGAGCGGGGTGCAGTCGGCCAGCGCCCCCATCCACACCGGCGCCAGGGCGGCGAACCGGTAGGTCAGCGAACGGCCCTGGTGCACCGGGGCGCCGTCGGCGCCGAAGAAGTGCTGGTAGTCCTCCAGGAACCGGCCGAGCCGCTGCCGGTAGACCTCGGTCCTGCCTCCGTCGTCGGCCCCCGCCATCCGCGACCACAGCAGCGGGTACAGATGCATCGCCCAGCCGATGTAGTAGTCGAAGTTCCGGCCGTCGCCGTCGGTGTACCAGCCGTCGCCTACGTACCAGTCCTCGATCCTGTCCAGGTTGCTCTCGATGTCCGACCGGCTGTACGGGGCGCCGACCGAGGCGAGGAACTGCTCGGACACCACCTGGAAGAGCCGCCAGTTGTTGTCCCAGGTGCGTCCGCCGACGAATCCGGAGAACCAGTCGACGACCCGCTCCTGCACCCGGGCGTCCAGCCGGTCCCAGATCCACGGCCGGGTCTCGTGCAGCGCCACCGCGACCGACGCCGCCTCGACCATCTGCTGCGAGCAGTCCGTCAGCCGAGGCCACGCCTCCCCGCTCGCGGGGTCCGTGCCGGCCGCCAGCCCCGCCGCGTACCGCTCGACCAGCGCAGGGTCGGCCCCCCCGCCCGCGCCCGCGATGCGGCAGGCGGCGAGCAGGAACGACCGGGCGAAGCCTTCGAGACCGTCCGAGACGACCCCCGACCAGCTGCCGCGGCCGGGCAACCGGTACTGGGCGAGGCCGGGGGTCGCGTACGGCACCAGGGCGTCCAGCAGCCGGTCGGCCGTCGCCTCCCAGTGGGCCCTGGTCCAGCCGGTGCGGGAGGACAGGAGCCGGTCGGGCGGCGGCAGGTGCAGATGTGGTGCGACGGACACGGTGGTGCTCCTCGGAACGGGGGTGCGGGGACGGATCAGCGGGAAAGCACGGCTCGGTGGGTGTGGCCGCGGGAGCCGCCGACGGCGACGGTGAGCACGGGCCTGCGGCCCGGGGCGACGCTCACCGAGGCATCGGCGTCCAGCACCGACCGCACCGGGAACGGCAGCTCGACCGAGAGCGTGGTGAGCGTCCGTCCCGGATCCGCGACCGCGACGCGGACCCGCCCGCCGTGGTGCTGCACGAGCACCGACGCCGGGCCCGACGCGGTGATACCGGCGGCCGTCCCGGCGCCCCAGAAGTGCACGGCGGTCAGCCCCGCCCGGCGCACCTCCACGGCCTGCGCGGTCGCGTCGTCGGCGACGATCCGCACCGGCCGGGACCGCGCCCAGGCGGCGGTCGCCACCGCCGAGGCGCCGGGCAGCAGCACATAGGAGTAACGGGCGTCGGTGGGGGAGGTGCCGTGGTCCATCCACAGCGTCAGATAGCGGCGGGTGACGGGTTCGGTGCCGCCGCCGGTGTCCGCACCGGAGTTGATGTCCCGCCAGGTGCCGGTGCGCTGTTCGCGCAGGGCGTGCAGGGTGGTCCGTTCGGGGAACACATAGCCGCCCACCCCTTCCACGTGCGCCCACCGGGCCCCGTCGAACTCATGGGCCCAGCCCTGCTCGACGGGCTGGCGGACGCCGTCGACCAGCAGCCGGTGGCGGCCGTCGGCGCCCAGGTTGCGGTTCTCCACGACCGTCTCGATCCGGCGGCCGTCGGTCGCCGTGATGCCCGCCCCGAGCGCGATCACCGCGTTGTCCAGCAGGAACCACGACTTCCTGGCCCGCAACGTGGTGTCCGGGGCGCCGAGCACCTCCATCGCGGCCGTCACATACCTGCCGTCCAGCACGGCACCGCCCGCGACGGCGTTGGACGGGCGGTGGGTGGACGTGCCCGAGCCCGTGCCGAGATCGGCGCGCGGCCGGGTGTCGACCGTGGTGCCGGGCAGCCGGTACGGGTCGACGGTCGGCCAGAATCCGTCGTTGTACTGCCGCAGGTCGTCGCCGTCGTACAGGTACGTCATGCCGTCGCCGGTGTACCAGCCGTGCAGGTTCTCGCCGTTGCCCGCCTCGTACGCCGAGATCCGGTTCGACGACAGCGACAGAGCACAGGCCCAGCCGGGGCGGCGGTGCACCACGCGGTCCATGTCGGCGAAGACGTAACTGCCGGTGCCGCGGGGGCCGGCGGGGACGGTGTCGTCGTCCAGGACGGCCTTGGCCAGGGCGAGTTGGGGCAGGGTCGCGAGGGTCCCGAAGGGGGTGGCGCGGTTGCGGACCAGCCAGCCCTTGACCAGTGCCCGCCAGCGGTCCGCGTACGCGGCGGGGGCGCCGGAGGCCAGGAGCAGGATCGCCGCGAGGGCCGCCGCGCCGTCGCGGTGGTCACCGGCGCGTTCCCGGGAGACCGCCCGGCCGCGCACCGCGTCCATCATCAGCCCGTCGAAGACCACCGGGGCGAAGGTCCGCTCGACGGCCTCATACATCACCGAGACCTTCGGGTCGGTCACCGCCCACTCGGAGCCGGCCAGCAGCGCCAGCAGCTGGGCCGTGCCGCTGAGCAGCACGACGCCGTACGTACCGGTGTAGGCGACCACGTCGTGCTGGACGAACGAGCCGTCCTCGTAGAACCCGTCCCCCGAAGCGGTGTACCGGAAGAGGCTGTTGCGGCCCGCGTCGCGCACGTCGGACAGCGCGTCGCGGGCCGAGACGAGCTTGCCGGGGTCCCGCCCCAGCAGCCCGCGCAGCGCCACGACGACCGCCTTGTCGGTGCGGTTGGCACCGGTCTCGGCGAGCGCGGGGTAGTTGGTGCGGCGGTCCGCGTCCGGGCAGAACCGGTCGACGACCGCGAGGTAGTCCGCGAGGTCGGCCGCGGGAAGCCGGTCACGCAGGACGACGGCGCAGTCCATCAGCGCGCGCGGGGCGCCGATCTCCCAGAACCACCAGTTGCCGGTCTCGGGCCTGGTCGGGTTGTACGCGGTGTCGTGGGTGAAGCGCAGCGCCGCGACGAGGGCGTCCGCCACCTCGGCACTGCCCGCGAAGGAGGTGCCCGAGGTGGCCCAGGCGATAGCGAGGGTGCGCAGCCGGGTGTAGCTCTGGCCGAAGTTGCCCGGGGCGGTGAGCGGTGCGAGGTCGGACCAGAGCGCGGTGCGTCCCGCGCCGCGGTCGAGGGTGTCCCACAGACCCCGTGCCGTGGTGTCCAGGGCCGCGACGGCGGCGGCGAGGTCGGGGTCGGCGGGGTCGGGGACGCCGCCGGTGAGCAGGGTTTCGGCCCGCCGGAGCAGGGTGTCGAAACCGACGGCCGCCTTGTCGGCCGCCTCCGGCGCGGCGGGGGCGGCGAGGGCGGTGCCGGGCGCGGCCAGCAGGGCGGTGGCGGTGGTGGCGCCGCCCGCCATCAGGAGGGTTCTTCTGCCGAGGTCCACGATGGACTCCTTGTCGCGGCGGTCAGTCGGCCAGGGCGGACGGGTCGACGAGGGGCTTCGGGAGGTTGAGCGCGGCCAGCTCGGCCCGGCCGACGGCATCGATCGGGAACGCCCAGGTGTGCACGAAGAAGTCCGTCAGGTCGTGACCGGCGACCCGGCTGGAGTACGTGGCCAGGGCCCGGTAGCGCTTCTCGTTCTCGGTGTAGTGGGACTGCGGGTTCTCCTCGCGGACCAGCCGGTGCAGCCGGGGCCAGAAGTCCTCGCCGAAGGCCAGCTCCAGCTGGCGCAGCGGGACGAGCTTCTCGTACGCGCCGAAGGACTTCTCGTACGTCAGCCCGGGTGTGCCGAACTTCTGCCGGGCGGACTGGAAGGGGTTGAGGCCCGTCTTCGGGTCGACGGTGAGGAGGTTGGACGGCTGTCCGAGGGTGCGCTGTGCGGCCAGCGAGTAGATGTTGACCGTGACCTCGGTCAGGCCGCCGGGCTTGTACGCCATCTGCTGGTGCAGGTGGCCGAGTTCGTGGTACAGGCCCCAGCCGCGGGTCCGCAGCCCCTCCACGGTCGTGGCCCGGTCCAGATAGGCCCGCGGGAAGCCGTTGTAGCCGTGCGTGGCGTAGGCGCCGACGCCGCTGGGCACCTTGCTGACCTCGGTGAAGTGGTACGGGCCCGCCTTGCGTCGGTGCACCGGCCGCGAACCGTCCAGGCCGCTGATCCGGGCGTGCGACTCGATGATCGTCTCGACCAGTTCGAGCAGCGCCGCGTGGTCCTGGTCCCGGTACAGCAGGGCGCCCTCGCGGGTGAGCGTCATGATCGTGCGCGGCGCGTGGAGCTCCACGTACGGCGAAGCGGTGAGGGTGTCCAACTGCCGCTGGTAGTCCGCTTCCGAGGTGCGGCCCAGGGCGAAGACCGGCATGGGCGCCGCGCCGGAGCGGAACAGCACGCCCGCCTTCTCGCCGTTCCCGGTCAGGGTGAGGTAGACCGGACCGCCGTGCGGGTCCGTCACCGTGTTCGCGCCCTCGACGAGCGGATAGCCGCGGGGCTCGGTGATCTCGCCGTAGTAGTCCCAGGCGCCGATCCAGAGGGTGGGCAGCAGACCGTCGTACGCCTGGACCGTGAGGGAGAGGGGTGCGCCGCCGGGGACGTACAGGCCGGTGGGCCGGAACTCCGAGCCGCGCAGGGCCTGTCCGAGCCGCAGCCGCTCGGCCTCGGCGGCGGGCCGGGCGGTCACGGTCAGCCCGACCGGGCGTGAACCCGGGTGCCCGGCGGTGGTGCCGGCCCCGGCGGCCCGGGCCGTTCCGGCGCCGAGCGCGAGCGCCGCGCCCGCCCCGGCCACCGCGGCGAGAACGCGACGACGGCCGACGGGGAAAGCGGCGGCGGACGTGGTGGAGGGCGCGACGGAAGGCGTGGTGGAGGAGCCGGCGGATTCGGTGGACATGCGCATGCGGAACTCTCCCTGCGAACGAGTGAGGGGCAGAAGGCGTGCGGAACGAGTGCTGCTCGGCGCCAGCATGTAAGCGGTTGCTATGGAGAGGCAAGAGGAGGTGGGGAGTTACTGTTATTTTCTATGGCCGACTGCGGACAGGCAGGAAGTAACCGGTCACATGCCGGTGGACCGGGCGGAACGCGGCGCGACGGAATCGCGTACCACGATGTGGGTGCCGAGCCGCAGTGCGCCCGTGGTGGGCTCGCGCCAGTCGTCCTCGTCCCCGCCGGTCACGGCGAGCCGCACCGCCTGACGGCCCATCTCCTCCAGCGGCACGTGGACGGTGGTGAGGCGCGGCCGCAGCTCCTGGGCCACCGGGATGTCGTCGTACCCCACCAGGGACACGTCCTTCGGGATCCGCACCCCGGCCTCCTCCAGCGCCTGCGCCGCGCCCGCCGCCACCATGTCGTTGGCGGCGAACACCGCGGTGAACTCCGGCCCGTCCCGCAGCAGTTCGGCCATCCGTCGGTGGCCGAAGCCGCGGCTGAAGGCGCCGGGGTGCACCAGGTCCGGATCCGGCGCGATCCCGCGCAGCTCCAGGGCCCGCCGGTGGCCGGCCAGCCGGTCGCGGGTGGTGGAGAGCTTCGGCGGGCCGCCGAGGTAGAGGATCCGCTCGTGCCCCTGCATCAGCAGGTGGTCGGTGATGGCGAAGGCGCCGCCCTCGTTGTCGTACTCGACCGCGACGGTCGGGGCCTGCTCGCCCAGCGGCGGCCTGCCGCACAGCACCAGTTTCGAACCGCCCGCGTCCAGTTCGCGGGCCCGGCGGGCCAGTTCGGTGGTGTAGCCGCGGTCCGCGATGGAGCCGCCGACCACGACCACCGCGTCCGCCCTGCGCTCGTGCATCAGGTCGATGAAGGCCAGTTCGCGCTGCGGATCGCCCTGGGTGCAGCAGACCAGGCAGAGCCGTCCGCCCAGCGCCGCCTCCCGCTCCACCCCGCGCGCGATGTACGCGTAGAACGGGTCGACGACCTCGTTGACGATGATGCCGACGGTGCGGTTGGAGACCCCGGCCAGCGCGCGGGCGTGGGCGTTGACGACGTAGCCGAGCTCGCGCATCGCGGCCTCGACCCGCTCCCGGGTCGCCTCCGCGACCGGGTAGTTGCGGTTCAGCACACGGGAGACCGTGGCCGTCGATACGCCCGCGCGCCGCGCGACGTCGGTGACCGTCGCGCGCCGTTGTCCGTCCGCGGCTGTGCTCTGCCGGCGCATCCGGCTCACCCCCTGGAGGCTGTTGTGTGACGCCGAGCCTAGAGCCTGCGGGGGCACGGGACTCATGCGATCCTCCCCAGGTCGGCCCGGTGCACCGGGTGTTCCAGCGCCGCGCCCCGCGCGTAACGGGCCAGCTCCTCGACGGCCAGGGCGCCGAGCCGCCCCACCTCGTTGCCCTGGGCGCCCGCCAGGTGCGGGGTGAGGAAGACGTTGGGCAGGTCCCACAGCGGGTGGTCGTCGGGCAGCGGCTCGGGGTGCGTCACGTCCAGGACCGCGTCCAGCCGCCCGCTGACCAGGTGTCCGGTCAGCGCCTCGGTGTCCACCAGCGGCCCGCGCGCGGTGTTGACGAGCAGGGTCCCCGGGCGCATCAGGGCGATCCGGCGGGCGTCGATGATCCCGCGCGTCTCGGGGGTGTCCGGGGCGTGGACGGTCACCACGTCACTGGTCGCGACCAGGGTGTCCAGATCGGCCGGGGTGACGCCGAGCGACCGCGCCTCGGCCGCGTCGACATAGGGGTCGTGGAGCAGCACCTCCGCGTCCAGGACCCGCAGCAGCTCGATGACCCGGCGGCCGATCCGGGACGCCCCGACGACGCCGACGGTCAGTCCGTGCGTGCCGAGCCAGTGCTGGCGGTCGAGGTCGGCGTGGGTGCGGTGGGTGCGCCGGGTGCGGAAGAGGCCGGCCAGCGGGAAGACCCGCTTGGCGCCCATGATGATCGCCGCCAGGGTGAACTCGGCGACCGGCACGGCGTTGGCGGCGGCGGCCGAGGAGACGACCAGCCCGCGGTCGAACGCGACCGGGGACAGGAAGGTCTTCACCGTGCCGGCCGCGTGGATCACGGCCCGCAGCGAGGGTGCCCGGTCCAGTAGTCCGGCATCGACCGGCGGACAGCCCCAGCCGGTGAGCAGGACCTCGGCGCGGCCCAGCGCCGCCGCGGCCTCGGGGGAGTCGAACTCGCTGATCGCGGACGGGGTGAGGAGGTCGGCGGTTTCCTCGAGGCGGGCCCGTACGGGTGGCGGAAAGACGTCGTCGAGCAGACCGGGGTTCATGACCAGGACCGTGCGCGGTCGTCGTGGGGACGCGGCCGCAGCATCGCTACCGGAATGAGCCGGTGCCTCTTCGGTGGTTCGCACCCTGCCTCCGGATAGTAATCGCGTTCTATGGAATGACCGGCACGCTAAGGAGCGTGATGGTCGACCGTCAAGCTCCCGCCCGCATCAACTGTCCGTTTCACTCGCATATTTGTGGACTGTTGACGCCGGATTCGACCATTGAAGGCGATGCGGATCGCATGGTGTTCGTTCTGATCCCTTGACGCTTGGGTTAACCGCTTACTAACTTGCGGCCCCAGAAGGCCCACCACGCGCCACCCAGCCGAACAGGACGCACCAATGGCTGAAACAGCACCCCCGTTGCCGCGGGAGAAACGGCGACCGAAGGCCGAGACGCCCGCCCCGTCCACCACCGGGGCCCCCGTCGCACAGCACCGGCTCACGCTCCGCCAGAGGCTCAAGCGGGACCGGGTGATGCTGCTGCTCACCCTGCCCGGCCTGCTGTACTTCGTCGTCTTCCACTACGTCCCGCTGCTCGGGTACGTCGTGGCGTTCCAGGACTACCAGCCGTACCTCGGCTACATGCACAGCGTCTGGGTGGGGTTCGCCAACTTCTCCGCCGCGTTCGGCGAACCGGCCTTCTGGTCCGCGACGTTCAACACCCTGGAGATCGCCCTCGTCCAGCTGGTGTTCTTCTTCCCGATCCCGATCGCGCTGGCCCTGCTGCTCAACAGCATCGCCAGCGACCGCGTCAGGCGCTTCGTGCAGAGCGTCGTCTACCTGCCGCACTTCATCGGCTGGGTCATCATCGTCTCGATCTTCCAGCAGATCCTGGGCGGCGCGGGACTCCTGCCCGACGTCCTCGGCGGCATGGGCCTGCCGCGCTACGACATGATGAGCGACCCCGACGCCTTCCCCTGGCTGCTGACGCTCCAGGTGGCCTGGAAGGACGCCGGCTGGGGCACGATCATCATCCTCGCCGCGCTGCTTAACATCGACAAACAGCAGTACGAGGCCGCCGCGATCGACGGCGCCGGACCGCGACGACGGCTGTGGCACGTGACGCTGCCGGGCATCGCCCCCGTCCTCATCCTGCTGTTGATCCTCAACCTCGGGCAGATCCTCTCCGTCGGCTTCGAGCAGATCCTGCTCCAGCGCGACGCGGTCGGCCCGGACGCCGGTGAGGTCCTCGACACCTACGTCTACTACCACGGCATCAAGGACAACGACTGGGGCGTCGCCGCCGCCGTCGGCCTCGTCAAGGCGGTCATCGGCACCGCACTCGTCCTGGGCGCGAACAAGTTCGCCCACCGACTCGGCCACGAAGGGGTGTACCGCGGTGCTGACCGCTGAGAAGACGCGCGCCACGACGAAATCCACCGCACCGGCGCCCCGCCCCGCCCCCGCCCGGAAGTCCGACGGACGGCCCCCGTGGATGGAACGGCCGACCCGCCTCGGACAGACCGCCAAGGCGGTCGCCATCGTCGTGGTCGTCCTCGCCGTCGCCTACCCGCTGGTCGGCGTGATCGGCACGAGCTTCGCCTCGCAGACCGACATCATCAAGAGCTCCGGCCTCGTCCTGTGGCCGGACCACCCCACCCTGGACGCCTACCGCACCATCTTCACCGGCGGGGTCGTCACCCGGGCCCTGATCGTCTCCGTCGGCATCACCGTCCTGGGCACCCTCGCCAGCCTCCTCGTCACCGTCGGCATGGCCTACGGCCTCTCCCGCCGCGACGTCACCGGCTCCCGCTTCATCCTGATGACCGCCCTGTTCACGATGCTCTTCAACGCGGGCATCATCCCGAACTTCCTGCTGGTCAAGGGACTCGGCCTGTACGACACCTACGCGGCGCTCGTCATGCCCACCCTGGTCAGCGCCTTCAACCTGGTCGTCCTGCGGTCCTTCTTCATGAACCTGCCGGACGAGCTGTACGACGCCGCGAAGGTCGACGGAGCGGGTGACTTCCGCATCCTGGTCCGGATCGTCCTGCCGCTGTCCAAGGCCGTCCTCGCCGTGATCAGCCTCTTCTACGCGGTGACGTACTGGAACGCCTTCTTCAACGCGCTCCTGTACCTCAACGACTCCGACAAGTGGCCGCTGCCGATGGTGCTGCGCACCTACGTCCTCCAGGGCCAGAGCCTGAACGCCGCCTCGGCGGGCGAGGCGCTCGCCCCGCAGCAGGCCGTGCAGATGGCCGTCCTGGTGATCGCCGTCGTACCGATCCTCTGCGTCTACCCGTTCCTCCAGCGCTACTTCACCAAGGGCGTGCTCACCGGCGCCATCAAGGGCTGAGAAACCGCCCGACGGCCTTTCGAACGCAACCGCCGCCCCCCACTCCTTCCTTCCCCTCTCCCAAGGAGATCCAGGTGTCGAGCTCCACCCCCATCAATCGCAGAGCACTCTTCCGCATGGGCGCGGGCATCGGTCTGGGCCTGGCCGCCGCCCCGCTGCTCGCCGCCTGCGGCGACGGCGGCGCGACCGCGAAGGCGGAGGCCAAGAGCGCCTCGCTGCTGCCCGACACCGCGGTCCGCAACATCGGCCTCGAACCCGATCTGGCGGGCACCGCGACCGGTGTCCCGCAGGGCTTCTTCAAGTACCCGGCCAAGCCGCTGCGCGCCACGAAGGGCACCCCGCTCAAGGGCGCGAAGCCGATCAGCGCCACGCTGGAGACGTTCTCCCCGCCGCCGCCCTCGCGCGGTTCCAACGTCGCCTGGCAGGAGATCGAGAAGCTCCTCGGCGGCCGGGTGGACATCACCGCCGTCCCCGCCGACGACTACGGCACCAAGTTCTCCACCATGGTCGCCAGCGACAGCCTGCCCGACCTCTTCATGTACCCGGAGAGCGGCGGCGTCGACAACAAGGCCGCCTTCCTCCAGGCCAAGTGCGCCGACCTGACCCCGCACCTCGCCGGGCACAAGATCAAGGACTACCCGAACCTGGCCGCGATCCCGAAGGGCGCCTGGCAGGCCGCGATCTTCGGCGGGAAGCTGTACGGCATCCCGATCGCCCGCACCGGCACCGGCGGCGCCGGCTTCTACCGCCACGACCTGTTCGAGGAGGCCGGCGTCACCAGCCTCGACCAGATCACCGACCTCGACCGGTTCGTCGAGTTCTGCAAGGAACTGACCCGGCCCAAGAAGGACCAGTACGCCATCATCGCGGGCGCCACCACCATGCTCGCCATGTCCGCGGGCGCGCCCTCGGCCTGGCGGCTGGACGAGAGGACCGGGAAGTTCACCCTCGACCTGGAGACGCCGGAGTACCGCAAGGCGGTGGAAACCGCCCGGCTGCTGTACAAGGCGGGCTGTTTCTACCCCGGCACCCTCCAGATGTCCGGGGCCCAGAAGGCCCAGTACACGGACATGTTCAAGAACGGCAAGGGCGCGTACGTCTACGACGGCATGCCCACCTACCTGGCGCCCGGCGTCGGCTACATCGCCGCGATGAAGGCGATCGACGAGAAGTACGACCCGCGCCCGTTCGTCCCCTTCGGCAAGGACGCCGTCACCTGGATGGACAACGTCAAGCTGGAGAACACCCACGTCAAGAAGGCGGACGGGGACCGCGTCAAGCAGGTCCTGGCCCTCGCCGACTTCGCCGCCTCGCCGTTCGGCAGCCAGGAGTACACGCTCATCAACTACGGCGTCGAGGGCAAGGACTTCACCCGCGACGCCCGGGGCAACCCGGCCCTCACCAAGCAGGGCACCCAGGACGTCACCGTGCCCTGGAAGTTCATGGCCTCGGCGGTCCCCGCGATCTTCAGCGCCGACTCCGAGCAGGGCGTCCGGCACGTGCACGAGGCGTTCACCAGGATGATTCCGATGATGGTGCCCGACCCGACGCTCCAGTACTCCTCGCCCACCTGGGACTCGAAGGGCACCGGCAGCCTCTACACGCTGAAGCAGGACGCGCTCAAGGACATCGTCGCGGGCCGCAAGCCCATGTCCGCCTACGACCAGCTCGTCAAGGACTACCTGGCCAAGGGCGGCGAGCAGGCCCGCGGCGAATTCGAGGAAGCCTTCCAGAAGGGGAAGAAGTGACCACGACACGACGCACGGCCCTCCGGCTCGGCGGTGCGGCGGTGGCGGCCGCCGTCGCCGTGCCCGCCCTCGGCTCGCCCGCCGCCGCCCGGTCGCACGGCTTCGACCCGCGCCCCGGCTCGGACGGCGTCGGCGACCCGCTCTTCCCGACCCTCGGCAACGGCGGCTACCAGGTCGTCCACTACGACCTGACCTTCGACTTCACCCCGGTCACCTACGACTTCACCGCCACCGTGCGGATCGAGGCCAGGGCCACCCAGGACCTCTCCTCGTTCAACCTGGACACCGACGGCCACACCATCGACTCCATCACCGTCGCCGGCCGACCCGCCACCTGGGAGATCTCGCCCGGAAAGAGCGGCCAGGAACTCACCGTCACCCCGGCCCGCCCGCTGCGCGACGGCCGGGCGTTCACCACCGAGGTGCGCTACCGGGGCAACGGCAAGGCACCCCGACTCGGCCTGACCGGCTGGAAGTTCGGCACCGACGGCGGCTTCGCCTCCGCCGCCCAGTCCTCCCGCGCCGACACCTTCCTGCCCTGCAACGACACCCCCTCCGACAAGGCGACCTGGACCTTCCACATCAGCGCGCCCGAGGGTTACGTCGCCGCCGCCAACGGCGAACTGCTCCACAAGTCCCCGCGCGCCGACGGCTCCACCGTCTGGCACTTCGCCCTGCGCGAGCGCATGGCGACCGAACTCATCGGCATCGCCGTCGTCAAGGGCACCTACCTGTACGGCACCAGCCACCGCGGACTGCCGCTGCGGCACATCGTCCCGCAGGGCCGGGAGGACGAGTACGCCCCGATCGTCGCCCGCACCGCGGACCATCTCGCCTGGCTGGAGGCGAAGTTCGGCCGCTACCCGTTCTCCGTCTACGGCGTCCACATCTACGACGGCTACACCGACGCCCTGGAGAACCAGACCCTCTCGCTGTTCTCCACCAACTGGTTCAAACCCAACGCCAACGGTCAGCCCGGCTACGAGACCACCATGGTCCACGAGCTGGTCCACCAGTGGTTCGGCGACTCCGTCACCCCGAACGACTGGCAGCAGGCATGGCTCAACGAGGGCCCCGCCGTGTACTACGCCGGGGTGTACGGCGAGGAGCGCGGCTGGTCGGTCCTCGAAGACAAGATGAAGGCCACCTACGCCAAGCTGGACGCCGTCCGCGCCGCCGACGGCCCGCCCGGACTGCCCGGGGCACTGGGCGGAACCAACATCTACGACGGCGGCGCACTCGTCCTGTACGCCCTCAACAAGCAGGTCGGACAGCGGAGGTTCGACCGGATCATGCGCGAGTGGGTGCGGCGTTTCAAGGACTCCACGTACACCAGCGAGGACTTCATCCGGCACGCCGTCGACGTCACCGGCGACAGGTCCCTCGACCCGTTCCTGCGCGACTGGCTCTTCGGGGCCGTGAACCCGCCCATGCCCGGCCACCCCGACTGGAGGGCCACCGCGTGAACCGACCGGTGAACGTCGTACGAACAACCGTCGCCGCCGCCTTCGCCGCCCTGCTGACCGGGCTCCTCACCGCCCCGCCCGCCCAGGCCGCACCCGGACCCCGCACCCTGTACGCGGCCCCCGACGGCCGGGGCTCCTCCTGCACCGCCGCCCGCCCCTGCACCCCCGGGGGCGCCCGCGACCTGGCCCGCACCGAGACCGGCCGCGACGTGCGCGTACTCCTGCGCAACGGCACGTACGAGCTCGACGAACCCCTCGTCCTCGGCGCCGCCGACTCCGGGGGCAACGGCCGCACGGTCACCTGGACCGCCGCCCCCGGTGCCCGCCCCGTCCTCTCCGGCGGGCGGGACCTCACCGGCTGGCGGCAGAACACCGACGGCACCTGGACCGCCGACGTCCCCGCCGGCGTCACCCCCCGCCAGCTCTTCGTCGACGGCAGGCGCGCCACCCGCGCCCGCGGCGAGTCCTGTGCGGCGAGCACCTGCGACGCCACGAAGGCCGGCATGACCGGCGCGACCGCCACCGGCATCGCCACCTGGCAGCGCCCCACCGACGCCGAGGCCGTCATCCGGATCCGCTGGCGCAACTACCACTGCCGGATCACGGGCGTGAACGGCGACGCCATGACCTTCGCCCAACCCTGCTGGGCCAACTCGGCGAGCGGCACCGACCGCACCGGGCCCTCCTGGGACTCCACCACGGTCGACTCCGCCCGCTACAGCGGCGTCGCCTTCTTCGAGAACGCCCCCGAACTCCTCGACGAACCAGGCGAGTTCGTCTGGAACTCCGAGGCCCGCACCGTCACCTACCTGCCGCGCCCGGGCGAGAACATGCGCCGCGCGCGGACCGTCACCCCGCACACCGAACGACTGCTCCTCGTCGACGGCGCCCACGACATCACCGTCAGCGGGATCGGCTTCGCGTACGCGGCGTACCGCCGGCCCGGCACCGACGAGGGCTACGCGGGCACGCAGGCCGGTCTCACCCTGACCGGCGCCACCGGCCCCGTCGACCACGCGGGCCGCTTCTACACCAAGCCGGCCGCCGCGGTGACCGTCCGCGGCGGACGGAACATCGCCATCGACGACGCCCGGTTCGACCGGCTCGGCGGGGCGGGCGCGATCCTCGAAGCCGGCACCAGGGACAGCTCCCTGACCCGCTCGTCCTTCACCGACCTGTCCTCGGGCGCCGTGTACGTGGGCGACACCGAGCCGATGCCCGGGGCACAACGCGCGGGGGAGCGGAACACGGTCGCGTACAACACCATCTCCCGCACCGGCGTCGAGTACACCGACTCGGTGGGCATCTGGGCCGGTTACGAGGCGGAACTGACCGTCGACCACAACAGCCTGGACCGACTGCCCTACTCCGGGATCTCGGTCGGCTGGGGATGGAACCAGCCCGAGGCCCAGAGGTCCGTCCTGCGCGACAACCGGGTGACGGACAACCGGATCACCGACGTCATGCAGGTCGCCCGGGAACAGCACGACGGCGGCGCGATCTACACCCAGGGCGCGCAGCCGGGCACGGTGATCTCCGGCAACTACATCAACCGCTCCGCCTTCGGCAACACCGAGCGCGACGGCAACGGCATCTACCTGGACGAACAGTCCTCACACATCCTCGTTGAGAAGAACGTGGTCACCCGCGTCGGCTACAAGTGGATCTCGAACTGGGCGGACTACGGCATCCGGAACACCGCCCGGGACAACTGGACCGACACCGCGGCACCCGCGCTCGGCGGCACGGGCTCGGTCATGACGGACAACCGCACCGGCCTGGACCGGCTGCCCGCCGAGGCCCTCGCCGTCGCGGGACGGGCGGGCGCCCGCGGCGGCCCGGTCGAGCAACTGCGCACCGACCTGGCCCGCACCGGCACCGCCACCCAGTCCTCCACCGAGGGCACGGCGGGCCCGGAACTCGCCCTGGACGCCGACACCACCACGGACACCCGCACCCGGTCCGAGGCGGGCGCCCGGTGGCAGGTCGACCTGGGCGACGAGCGACGCGTCCGCCGAATCGAGATCTGGAACGACTCCTCCGCCACGACCGCCGATTTCGACGTGGTCACCGACGACACGACGGTCCACGTCGACGGGAAGGCGCTGCGCCCGACGGTCCTGGACCTGGACAGCCGCACCCGTACGGTGAGGATCGTGACGTCCGGCACCGGACGCGTGGCCCTCTCCCAGGTGCTCGTCCACCCGTAGCCCCCCGCGATCCACGCCCGTCCGGCGCCACCGGTCACACCACCGGCGGCGCCGGACGACCGCCGTGCGCCGGTCAGCGGCGCAGGAACGCGCCGATCCGCTCCTGCAGCCCCCGCGGATCCAGCCCGTGGGCGGCCAGGTGCTCGTCCAGCTGCCCGTACCTGCGCAGCTCGGCCCGCCCCACGCCGAGCCCCAGCACCCGGTGCGGCAGCTCGGCGAGGGCGTCGTTCGCCGCGGCCGTGGACGTGCCCGTCAGGTAGGGCTCCACGACCACCACGTCGGCGGCGTCCTGCCCGCCGACCGCCCGGCGCAGCCCGGCCCCGTCGAACGGGCGCACCGTGGTCGCGTACAGCACGGTCACGTCCAGCCCCTCGGTCGCCGCGAGAACGTTGTCGAGCATCGGCCCGACCGCGACCACCACCCCGCCCGTCCCCTCCCGCACCGGGAGGAACCCGGCCCCCGCACCGACCGGCCGGGCCACCGCGTTCGACTGCAGCGACAGCCGCACGTACACCCGGCCCTCCCCGGCCGCGGCCTCCCGCAGCAGGGCCTCGGCCTCGTCGGGATGGCCCGGCACCTGGACCGTCCACCCCTCCAGGGTGTCCATGAGGGCGACATCGCCCGGCGCCATGTGGGTGAAGCCGCCGGCCGGCCAGTCGTACGAGGCCCCCGCGCTCACCAGCACCCCGCCCACCCCCTGGTGGCCGAAGTCCAGCTTGACCTGCTCGAACGGCCGCTCCACCAGGAAACTGGCGAAGGTGTGCACGATCGGCCGCAGACCGGTGAGCGCCATTCCCGCGCCCGCCCCGATCAGCAGCTGTTCCCTGATGCCGACGTTGACGACCCGGTCCGGATGGGCCCGTTCGGCCCGGGCGAAGCCGTCACGGCTGATCTCGGCCAGCACCAGGGCCAGCCGCGGGTCCTCGTCCAGCAGCTGTGACGTGGTCGAGATGAAGCGGTCACGCATCGTGTCCATGTGAAGTGTCCCTCTCCTGCATCGCGGTTTCGGTGGGGCCTCGCTCGTCCGGAGCGCTCAGTCCTTCGGGTCGACCCGGGCGACCACGGCCCGCGGCCGTCCGGGGTGCGGCGCGGTGAAGGCCGCGTACAGCGCCTCGTGGTCCCGGCCGTCCACGGACTCGACCGACCAGCCCGCGGCCTCGAAACGTGCCGCGATCCCGCCGGGCCGGCCGTGGGACGACGAGGCGTTGTCGATCACCACGGTGTGCAGCTGCTCCAGCCCGGCCGGGCCGGCGTAGGCGATCGCCTCGTGATTGCTGCCCTCGTCCAGCTCGGCGTCGCCGATCAGTACCCACACCCGGGGGTCGGTGAGCCCCTGGGCCCGCAGCCCGAGCACGCTCCCCACGGCCAGCGGCAGCCCGTGCCCCAGCGACCCGCTGCCGATCTCCACCCCCGGCACCAGCGTCCGGTCCGGGTGGTGCCCGAGCGGCGAGTCGTACGACCCGAACCCGGGCAGCAGCTCCTCGCCGAAGAACCCGTGTGCGGCCAGGACGGCGTAGTACGCCATCGGCCCGTGCCCCTTGGACAGCAGGAACCGGTCGCGGCCGGGCGCGTCGACGGTGTCGGGCGTCACCCGCAGCACCCGGTCGTACAGCACCCACAGCACGTCCAGCGTGGACGTGGCGGCGGGGCCGTGCTTCTCGTCCCCGGTCATCAGGCCCATCAGGCGGTTCATGTCGTGGTGGTCGAAGGTCCGTGCGGTGGTCGTGTTCGTCATGGGACCAGCGTTGAACATCAAGCTTGGTTGAGGTCAAGTGTCAAAGGCGTTCGTGACCACCCCGCCGAGTGCGGTATTGTTCTCATGCGCGTTCGGCCAGGGGAAACCCCAGGTCAGGCGGGCATCGGGACGTGGCGCAGCTTGGTAGCGCACTTGACTGGGGGTCAAGGGGTCGCAGGTTCAAATCCTGTCGTCCCGACTGTGCGGAAACGCAAGTCGGAGGCCGTTCTCTCATTCGTGGGAGGGCGGCCTTTCGTGCGTCCGGGAGTGTGGCGGTCGCAGTGCGGTCGCACGCCCGGGCCGGGGCTGGTACGCATGGCGATCGCCTCCGGGAGGAAGCTGTTGCTCCCCGGTGTGGATATCGGCCGCCCGGCCGCACCCACGTCATCACCGCCGCCCGCCGCGACCGCATCCTGGCCCACCTGCGTGCTGCCGGCCTCGGCGCCCCGGCCGACCTGGGCTTCCTCGGCCTGGACGACCCCGTGGCCGTCACCGGTTTCAAGGCCACCCGCGCTCGCAGGCTCACACCCGCCGAGAAGGAAGCCGACCGGGCCCTGGCCGCCGGAGGCGCCCCCGCGGAACGCGGCTTCGCCCACCTGAAGAGCTGGTGGATCCTCACCGGGCTCCGCACGGACCCCGCCCGCGCCGCCCACCTGTTTCGCGCTGCTCGTCCTGACGAACATCGAGGCCACCACCGACAATCGACCTCTACCGCAGGCAGCCCACGATCAGCGCATGCCCCCGGAACGGCGTCACCGGGCCGGGATCGGCTGGGTGAGGTTCACCGGGTTGCCGTCGGGGTCCTGGATGTGGGCGACGCGCTGTCCCCACGGCATGTCGTTGGGGCCGCTGCGGACCGAGCCGCCCAGCACCTCCACCCGGCCGAGGGTCTCGTCGACGTCGTCGACACCGATGCTGAGCAGGATCCGCGGTGCCGCCCCGGTCCCCGGGTCCGCTTTGGACACCACCCCGAGGTCGGTGTCGCCGATGCGCAGGCCGAGGTAGAAGGCCGGGCCTTCCGCCGGCACCCGGAAGATCTCCTCGGCGCCGAACAACTTCGTATGGAAGCCGAGCAGAACGTCCTGGTCGGCAGTCAGGATCACCGGCTGGATGGTGGACATGGCACTCCTGTCGAGAACGGTCGTGTCGCTGGGTAGACCGTTCGAGGACGGCGAACTCATCGGCAAAACCACCCCGCCGGACGATCTGCAACACGGACTGCTGCCCACGAACGGCCCGAGCACCCCGAAACGAGTCACGCCACCCCGCTGACCGGCCACTTCAAGACGGCGCCGCTTCACTACTGGTGAAACGTGTCAATGGCCCTCTCCCAACGCCACGCGTTCCAGGACGGATTAACGGAAACGGTACGCGCCGCATACCTCCGTGCCCGAACCCGCAGGATGTTGCTTCGGAGTCCGCATCCTCATGCCAGTGGAGCGGTCTTCCCTTTCCCCCGGGCTCTCGGCATCGTGTGGAGCGCATCACAGAACGTCTGTTCACGCGGGGTGCCGGGCCCCGGGTGCGCTTGCGCGCGCCTGGATGAGGGCGCCCCGGTGGCGGCCCGCCCATGAAGGAGAAACATGCCCGAATTCAGACAGCCCGGTTGGACCAGGGGCATCGCCCCGCTCGACGAGAGCGCCGGTGGCCGGGTGTTCGGGGGCGCGTCCCCGGTCGCCGCGACCCCGGCCGTCGTGGCCACCGCGAGTGCCGTGGTGGTCGCCTTCGCGGCCGGTGTAGCCGTCCGCGAGCTGGCCGGCGGTAGCGACATCGAGCTCCCGATGTAGGCGGCGGCACCCCGCCACCCGTATCGGCCGGGGAAGACGCCCGGCGCGTGGCCCGGACACCCGCCGCTCCCCCCGGGGCGGCCCGTCCCGACCCCTCCCGTCGGAGCCGTGTCCCGTCAGGGGCCGCCCTCGTCGGTTGCCGTACCCATGACGGCTCCACGACGCGAAGGCCGTCCGTCGGCCGGGTACGCGGCCGACGGCACTCGGCGCCCCGATCTGTGGGTCCGTCCCGTCGGCGCCGCCCGCCCATGACGTCACCCCACCGGCCGCCCACCAGCAAGGAGAAGTCCTTGAGTACCGCTTCGATACCGGCCGTCCTGTCCGAGACCGGTGCCCTGTCCGAGTCCGACCCCGGCCGGGCGCCGCTCGACACCGTTCCGGTCGCCTCCGTCACGTTCACCATGACGGCCTGCGTCGACATCTCGGTCTGCCTCACCGGAAGCACCACACAGCTCCCGCAGTAGGCCCGACGGGCCGCCCGCTGCGGGTGGCCCGGCACCTCATCAGTACCCGACACCTCACCAGTAGGAGAGTTTCATGAGCAGATCCTCGGCTCCGGCCGTCCTGACCGCGACCGGTGCCCTGACCGAGTCCGACCCCGGCGTGACGCTGTCGGCCCTCGCGCCGGTCGCCGCGACCCCGGTGGCCATCGTGGCCGGCGTGGGAGTCGCGTTCCTCGCCGGTTACGCGGTTGGCCGCACGGCCGGGAGCGACATCGAACTCCCGATGTAGTCGCGTTTTCCCCGACACCAGACCATTTCGTTCCATCACTCCAGTGAGGAGAACCCTGTGAGCACGTCTCCGACACCGGCCGCCCTGCGCGGTGCCGGCGGTCTGTCCGAGTCCGACCCCGGCCGGGCGCTGTCGACCTTCGCACCGGTCGCCGCGACCCCCGGGGTCGTGGCCGGCGTGGCCATCGGCGTCGCCCTGGTGAACGCCTTCGTCGCCGGTTACAACTACACCGGCAGCGATATCGAGCTCCCCATGTGAGCCCATTGCGCCGTCCCCGTCCCCGGTGGGGGCGCCCCGTGAACGCGGCGGCGTCCCAGGGGGCGGTGGGCCGCCCCGGCGGCACGGGCGCCGAGCGGTAGGCCCGTCGCCCCCGGCCCCGGCACGGGGAGCCGCGGCCACCGTGCCGGGGCCGGCCGGAAGCGACGGTGCGTGGGTGACGTGGGGACGAGCGCCTCCAGGGCGGTCGCCCGCCCATGCCACCACCACGCCCGGACTCACGGCCCGGCCCCGGCACGCACGGACCCCGCACGGCACGAGCCCGGTCCGGCAGGAACCCGGTACGACCCCGGACAGCACCCTGCCCGGCCCGCCCGGCCCGTGGGACCCCGTACCGGCCCGGAAGCCGCCCGCCACCCTCCGCCCCGTCACCCGTCACCCCGACACCCCCGCCTCCCACCGGCGGCCCGACCTCGTTCGTCCCCAGCACGGAAGGCCCGTCCATGCCCTCACGCCCCACCCGACCGAGTGGCCCCCGCAGACAGCGGCCGACGCTGCGCGCGGTCCTGTCCGCCCTGCAAGGCCCCGTCCCCCTCTCCCGCGAGCAAGCCATGGGCGCCTCCGAGCGGCTGGCGGCGGCGACGTCCCTGCTGTCCAGCGTCGAGCACCTCGCGCGCCGCCGGGAGCACCGGTCGAGCCGGCTGAACGAATGGGCCATCTCCCGCGACGCGTACGCCCGTTACGGCAGGCCCTTCCGCAAGCTGCTGGACCTGGCCTCCGACGAGCGGACCAACCGGGCGCTGCACGCCGGACGGGTGGCCGCGAGCGCGGCCCTCATGCTGCCCGGCAACGGCCGGTGGCGCGGGGCCGCCACCCTCTACCTCGGCGTCAGCGGGGCGTTGCTCTACCCGGCCGAGCGCTACGGCACCGACGGCTCCGACCAGGCGTCCACCATGGTGCAGACCGCGACCGGGCTGGCCAGACTCGCCTCCTCGTCCCGCACCCAGGACGCCCTGATCTGGTACGTCGCGTTCCAGGGGAACCTGTCCTACCTGATCTCCGGCTGGGTCAAGCTGCTCGGTCCCGACTGGCGGTCGGGGGCCGCGCTGGCGGGGGTGATGCGGACCAAAACGTACGGGCACGAGGGGGCCTGGAAGCTGACCCGGCGCTACCCGCAGGCGGCCCGCGCCCTCGTCTACGGTGTGCTGGGCCTGGAGTGCCTGTTCCCGGTGCTCTACCTGAAGGGCGGCCGGCTGACCCGCCCGGTGCTGAGCGGCGCCGTCCTCTTCCACATGGCCAACGGCTACGTCATGGGCCTCGGCAGGTTCCTCCCGGCCTTCGCCGCGATGCACCCGATGGTCGCCTACACCAGCACGCCGCGCAGCCACCCGGCGGTGGCGGGCCGCGACGACACCATGCCGGCCACGGTGGCCCTGCTGGCGGCGGGCGGCGCGGCCGTGCTGGGGACGGTCGCGGTGGCCCGGCGGCTGCGCGTCACCGACACGCCGCACGGCGGCTCCGTCGTCACCACCCGGCACGGCAACGAACTGAGCGTGCAGAGCACCCTCGACGGCCGGAGTACGGACCCGGTGGTGGTCTTCGTCCACGGACTGGGCGCCTGCCCCGCGTACTTCGCCTGGATCGTCCGCGCCCTCGGCGGCGGGGACCGGCAGTGGCTGATGTACAGCAGGGCCGGCTACGGCCCCAGCCGGCGCCGCGCGGACGGAGAGTACACGCTGGAGGAGTCGGTCGACGACCTGGTCGACCTGATCGACGCGGCGGTCCCCGAGGGGCGCCAGGTGGTGCTGATGGGCCACTCCCTGGGCGGCGAGATCTCCCGCCGCGCGGCGGTCAGGCTGGGCTCCCGGGTGAACTCCGTCGTCTACGTGGACAGTTCGCACCCCGGCCAGCTCACCCGGTCGGCGCAGCAGGGCGCGACCGCGCCGCGGATCGGGGAGGGCCTGCGCACCATGGCCATCAGCCTGCGGCTGGGGTTCGGGGCGCTGATGCGGACGCCCGAGCCGGTCGCCAACCTGCCCGAACAGGTGCGGGACAAGGTCAGGATGGAGTTCGCGGACTCCCGCGTGTGGACCGCCGCGGTGCGTGAGTGGAAGGCCGTCGAGCAGGACTTCCCCTCCTTCACCGGGCCACTCGACGCGCTGGACACCCACGCCCTGGTGCTCTCCGCCCAGCGGACCGTGGACCGCGACCCCGAGCACCTGCTGATGCACAAGGACCTCGCCGACGCCCACAGCGGGGACCGGACCGTCCGAAACGTCGTCATCGAGAGCGCCGACCACGACGGCATCCTCACGGACCCCCTTTACGCCGCCGAGACGCTCCGCCACCTGCTGGCCTTCCTGGCCGACACCGCCGGGCGGGAACCGGGGGCCGGGCCCGGACCCCTGACCGGGACGGAGCCGTCCGGCCGGACCGCCGCGTCCGAGGAGGAGAACCGATGAGCAACCCCCGTCTCCCGCGCGCCACGGGCTCACTGCTGACCCGCGCCTTCGGCGGCACGGACGGCAAGGTCCGCCTCGTGGCCGGCCTCACCTTCCTCGGCGCCGTCTGCTGCCAGCACCCGCACCCGTCCTTCGGCCGGGTCCAGCGGCTCGACCCGCTCTCCAGCATCTTCCCCAACTGGCGCTTCTTCGCCCCGACTCCGGCCCAGCACGACTTCCAGTTCTACTACCGCACCCTCGACGAGGCGGGCGAGACCTCCGACTGGTCCGCGCTGGAGGTCATCCAGGGCCGCCGCGCCCGCCAGTTCGTCTGGTTCCCCGAACGGCGCAGCGAGAAGGCGGTGTACGACCTGGGCAGCGAGATCCTGCGCGTCCTCGACCGCGGGTTCGAGGTGGCCGTGACCCTGCCCTCCTTCCGTATCCTGCGCAAATTCTTCCGCGAGGAGATCGAGCGGTCCGGCACGCCGGACGTCAAGGGCTTCCAGTTCGCCCTGGTCCAGAACTCGGGCTACGACGAGACCGAGGAGCCCGAGATCCTCTTCCTCTCCCCCTACACACCGATGCGCGAGACCGCGGCACCGGCGCGAGAAAGCGAGACCGTATGAGCACCGCCGCCCCCTCCTGGGCCTCCGTGGCCACCGCCCCCGATGTCCAGGACATCGGCTACGGAAGGGTGTTCGCCGACTTCTACGACCGCCTGCTGCCCCACGACGGCTCCGCCGAACGCACCGCCGAGGTCCTCGCCTCCTGGCACCCCGGCGGAGGCACCCTCGAACTCGGCGTGGGCACCGGACGCGTCGCCGTCCCGCTTGCCCGGCTCTCCGGCGAGGTCGTCGGTGTGGACTCCTCGCCGGAGATGCTCCAGCGGCTGTGCGAAACCATCGACGCCACCGGCGCCCCGGTCACCCCGGTGCACGGCGACATCCGCACCTACGCCGACGACTCCCGGTACGGGCTGGTCTACTGCGTCTGCGCCACCCTCTCACTGATCTGCGACCCGACGGAGCAGCGGACGGCCGTCGCGCGCGCGGCCCGGCACCTGGCACCCGGCGGCACCCTCGTCGTGGAGACCCACAACCCCGGCTTCGTGACCGCCCTGCACGAGGGGCGCGCCCGCACCTCCTTCTTCATTCCCTACGCCGAACCGGGCACCGGCGTGCAGACCTACTCCACCCTGATACCCGGCGGGCTCTGGCACGCCTCGCACCTGGTGCACGAGGGCGGCCGGGTGAGCATCGGCACCGAGATCACCCGGCTCACCACCGCCGAGGACGTCGACTCCTACGCCGCCGACGCCGGTCTCGTCCTGGTGTCCCGGCAGGGCGACTGGGCGGGCGGTCCGTTCCTGCCCGAGGGGAGCGGCGTCCACATCAGCCGCTACCGGCGCCCCGCCTCCGGTGAGGAGCGGTCATGACGGCCACCGCGGCGGCGTCCGGCGGCGCCGTGCGGAACCTGACGCGCGGGCAGTGGCGGCTGCTGCTCGGGGGCACCGCCCTCGGACTGCTGGGCGTGGTGTGCACCCTGACGCAGCCGGTGCTGCTGGCCGACCTGATCAGGAACGCCGGGGACCACCGCCCGGTGGTCGGGATCGTCGTGGCGCTGGTCGTGCTGTTCCTGCTGGACGCCGTGCTCTCCGCCGCCCAGGGCTGTCTCATCGGCAGGGCGGGGGAGAACATCGTCCGCGACGCCCGGGTCCTGCTCTCGGGCAAGGTGCTCCGGGCCGACTGCGCGCACCTCGACACCCGGCGCCAGGGCGACCTGCACACCCGGCTGGTCGCCGACACCTCCCTGATGAAGATCGCGCTCACCCAGAGCCTCGCCCAGATCGTCCTCAACGGGCTGATCGTGGTCGGCGCCGTGGTGATGATGGCGTTCACCGACATCTGGCTGCTGCTGGTCGCCGTCGGATGCCTCGGTATCGCCGGGACCGGGTCGGTGTGGCTGGCCCGCGCGCTGCGCCGGGCCGCCCTGGCCAACCGGGAGGACACCGGCGACTTCGGTGCCGACCTGCAGCGCGTGCTCGCCGCCCTGACGACGGTGAAGGCCGCCAACGCCGAGGGCCGTGAGCAGCGCCGCCTGGCGGAGTCCGCCGACCGCGCCCGCGTCTCCGGCAACCGGGTCACCGTGCTGAACGCCATGTTCACGCCCGCGCTGAATGTCGGTCTCCAGGCGTCGCTCGCCGCCGTGATGGGCATCGGCATGGCCCGCGTCGTCACCGGCTCCATCAGCCTGGCCGACTTCTCGGCGTTCACGATGTACCTGTTCTACCTGGTGTCGCCGCTGGTCCTGGTCTTCCTCTCGATCGGCACCTACCTCCAGGGCCGGGCGGCCGTCCAGCGCGTGGACGAACTCGACACCCTGCCGCAGGAGGACGAGCACCCGGCCGGCACCGCGGAGCCGGCCGGCAGCCGGACCGGCGCCCCCGCCGGCGACCCGGCCGCCCGTCCGGCCCCGCAGGGCGGCCACCCCGCGGTGGAGTTCCGCGACGTCTCCTTCGGCTACGGCGACCGGCCGGTGCTGGAAGGCGTGTCGTTCACCGTCCCCGCCCACGGGCTCACCGCCGTGGTGGGCGCCTCCGGCGCGGGCAAGACCACCGTCTTCCAGCTCATCGAGCGGTTCTACCGGCCCCGGGGCGGCGCGATCCTCCTCGCCGGCAGGGACATCGCCCACCTCCCGTCCGCCGAGATCCGCGGCCGGGTCGGCTACGTCCAGCAGGACAACGCCGCGATGCGCGGAACCCTCCGCGAGAACATCGTGTACGCCGCGCCCGACGCCACCGAGGCGGAGATCGCCGAGGCCGTCGAACTCGCCGGTCTCACCGAGGTGGTGGCGGAGCTGCCGGACGGCCTCGACACCCTCCTCGGCGACCAGGGCACCGGACTCTCCGGCGGACAGCGGCAACGGCTCTGCGTGGCAAGGGCGTTGCTCCAGAAGCCCGACGTGATGCTGCTCGACGAGGCCACCGCGCACCTGGACTCCGACGCCGAGGCGGCGCTGCGCGACAGCCTGCGCGGCATCGCCGGGCGGTGCGCCGTCGTCGCCATCGCCCACCGGATCTCCACGGTGGCCGAGGCCGACCGGATCGTGGTCCTGGACGAGGGCCGGGTGCGCGCCGTGGGCACGCACACCGAACTCCTCGGCAACGACGCCCTCTACCGGCGGCTGGCCGCCACCCAGCTCGCCGACGGCCCCCTCGGCGGACGCCCCGCGCCGGACCCCGTACCGGACGGGGCCCAGGGCGCGGTGCCGGGCTCCGGTCCGGTGCCCGAGCCGGTCCCGGCCGCCCTGCCGGGCGCGGGAGCCGTCCGGTGAGCACGGTGGAGGCGGCGGTCGTGGGCAGCGGGCCGAACGGGCTGGCCGCCGCGGTCACCCTGGCCCGCGCCGGACTGCGGGTGGCCGTGTACGAGGCCGCCGACACGATCGGCGGGGGACTGCGCGGCGCCGCGCTGTTCGACTCCGAGGTGGTGCACGACATCTGCGCGGCCGTCCACCCCATGGCGGTGGCCTCGCCGTTCTTCCGGGAGTTCGGCCTCGCCGGACGGGGCGTGCGGATGCTGCGGCCCGACGTCAGCTACGCCCATCCGCTGGGCGGCGACCGGGTGGCCCTCGCCCACCACGACCTGGACGCCACCTGCGCGGGCCTCGGCCCGGACGGGCCGCGCTGGCGGCGGCTGATGGAACCGCTGCTGACACACAGCGACGCCATGGTCGACCTGCTGCTGTCCGATCTGCGGAGCCCGCGCGGGCTGCGCGCCGCACCCGCCGTACTGAGCCGGGTCCTGCTCCACGGGACCCGGCTCGGCCCCCGCACTTTCCGCGGCGAGGCGGCCCCCGCGCTGCTCGCCGGGGCCGCCGCGCACGTCGTCGGCCCGCTGCCCTCGCTGCCCGGCGCCGGGGTCGGGCTGCTGCTGGCCCAGTTGGCCCATGGCCCCGGCTGGCCGCTGCCGCGCGGCGGCAGCCACCGCATCGCCGAGGCCATGGCCGACGACATCCGGGCGCACGGAGGGGAACTGCATACCGGGCGGGAGATCACCGACCTGCGGGAACTGGCGGGGGCGCGGGCCGTCCTGCTGGACATCGCGCCGACCGCGCTGCCCGACCTCGCCGGGGGCGCCCTGCCGCCCGGCTACACCCGGTGGCTGTCCCGGTACCGGTACGGCCCGGCCGCGGGCAAGGCGGACTTCCTGGTCTCCGGCCCGATCCCCTGGTCGGCCCCGGAGACCGGTCGCGCGGGCACCGTGCACCTGGGCGGCACGGCGGCCGAGGTCTTCCGCCAGGAGACCGCCAACGCCCGCGGCAAGGAGGGGGGTTCGCCGTTCGTCCTGGTCGTCGACCCGGCCGTGACCGACCCGGGGCGCGAGGTGGCCGGGCGCCGCCCGGTGTGGGCGTACGCCCATCTGCCGCACGGCAGCGCGCGCGACCCGCTGCCCGTGATCCGCGCGGCCATCGAGCGGTACGCGCCGGGCTTCACCGACTCCGTCGTCGCCCAACGCGGGCTGTCCGGACGGGACTACGCCGCCTACAACCCCAACTACGTGGGCGGCGACATCGCGACCGGGGCGATCGGCCTGCGGCAGACCGTGTTCCGGCCCGTCCCCCGGTGGGACCCCTACCGGACCCCGCTGCCCGGCGTCTACCTCTGCTCGGCGGCCACCCCGCCCGGACCCGGCGTGCACGGCATGTGCGGCCTGCTCGCGGCCCGGTCGGCGCTGCGCCGCGAGTTCGGCCGGCCGCTGCCCGTGCTCGGCCCGGTCGATGCGGGAACCCCGGCCGCATGACGACCCGGCCCGGCCGGTGCCGCCCCGGCCCCGGCCCCGGTGCGCGGGCCGCGGGCCCGGGGTCACACCCAGCCGCGTTCGCGGGCCAGCAGCGCCGCCTGGGCCCTGCTGCACGCGCCCAGCAGGGCCAGCAGATCGGAGACGTGGCGCCGGTAGGTGCGCAGCGATATGCCCGCCGCCCGGGCGCCCGTCTCGTCCTTGGCGGCGGTGCACATGAGGAGCAGCACCGTGCGCTGGGTCCCGGTGAGGCTGTCGGGGCCCGGCGTCGGCGCGGGACGGTCGGCGAGGTCCGTCGCCGCCGCCCACAACCTCTCGAAGAGGGTGACGAGACTGTTCACCGGGCCGCTCTCCTCGATGCACAGCACGCCCCGGTCGATGTCGTGCGCGTCGACGGGGACCAGCGCGGTGCGCCGGTCGTAGACCAGCACCAGTTCCGAGAGCCCCTCCGCGACCCTGACCTCCGCGCCGTGGGAGCGCAGCTGCCGGAGGTGGTCCGCGCCGGTCCGGGACGTCGGAGCCTCGCTCCCCACCAGGGTCCGCACCCGGACGCCGCGCCGCAGGCAGCGCAGGCCGAGTGAGAGCGTGTGGGCCGTGCCCAGCGGGACCAGGGCCCGGTTGGGCACCGCCGCCAGGATCTCGGCGTCGGCGTGGAAGGCCGCCCGATCGATCCGGGCGAGGGCCTGCCCCAGGTCCTCCAGGCGGTCCAGGGCGATCGCGGACCCCGCGTAGGCGCCCCCGCCGCCCGCGAAGGAAGGGGCGGGCGCGTCCCGCCACAGGGAGCGCAGGATCGGCCGCGGGTCGGCGAGGCGGCGCAGCGTCCGGTAGGCGGCGTCCAACTGCTCCTCCGCCAGCCGCGCCACCACGACCCCCGGGTCCGTGGCCCAGGTCCGCGCCTCGCTCCCGTGCAGCAGCCCCCGGTCGCGCAGCCGCTCCGCGGCCCGGTCCACGCCCTCCCCGTCCATCGGCGCGACGGTGCGCGCGTCACGGACGGCAGCACCCGGATTTCGCAGGAAAAACCGGTACACCGCTTCCTCGGTGCTGCTCAGACCGAGTGGCGACATCGTGTGGGTCCCCATGGCCCTCCCCTTGAACATGTCCGGCGGGACGACGGAGCACAAGTCTGCCCGGGGAGACGGGGCGTGAGGTCTCAGCGAAGTCTCACGCCCCGCTGGTACCAGGGAAGTTCCGGATGCGTGACCACTTGAATGATCGAGTTCTGATCGCTATGACAGGAGGCCGTGCACCGAAGTGATCCTGGAGGTCCGATGGCTGAGGCACCTGCAGCCGCACCGCCGGTACGAGCCACGCCGAACTCCCTGCGGGAGGTGGTGGCAAGCCGCGATCTGGCCAATCTCACCGGCCCGCTCGGCAGCGGGAAGTCCCGGTTAGCCGCCGGACTCGGGCCCGTCTCCCTCCTTGACCTCGACCGGCCCGGCGCCCTGGAACGGCTGCCGGCCGCGCTCGCCGAGGACACCCCGGGTCCGCTGGTCGTGGACAGCGCCGACGACGACCACGCCCTGGCCGCGCTGGAGCCGCTGCGGCTGCGCCCGCCGGGAAGCGGCCGGCCCGTCCTCGTGGTCAGCAGGCGCTCCCTGCTGGCCCGGCCGGGATGGGCCGGCACGGGGGTCGCGGTCCTGGAGACCGGCCCGTGGCCGGACGCGCGGATCGAGCGTCTGGCGACGGAGGCGCGGGTGACCGACGCGCGGTGCCGGGAACTGATCGTCCGGCTCGCAGCGGGGAACCCGCTGATCGCCGACGCGGCCTGCCGGGCCGTCCACGCGGGTGCGCCGCCGACCGCGGCCGGGGCGGTGGCCGACGGCGCCGCCCGGGAGATCGTGGAGCGGCTCTCCCGGGAGCGGCCCGCCGGGCCGTGGCAGCACGCCCTGGTCCGGCTGGCCACGGTGTGGTCGGCGGACGAGGAACTGCTCGACGCCGACCCGGACCTGTTCGACACCCTGGCCGGGCTCAGCCCGGTCGTCCCCACCGAACTCGGGCTGGCCCTCGCCGAGCCCTTCCGCGGGGTGATCGAACTGGCCCATCGCTGGCGTCGGCCCGCCGCCCACCGCGGCGCGTGGGCCCGCGCGCTGGCCCACCGCAAGAAGCTGCTGGCCGACGAACCCGCCGCCGACCGCCGCAGCCGTCTCATCGAGGGGATCATGGCCCTGGCCGACGACGAAGCCGTCCGCGAGACCATCTTCCCCATCAGCGTGACCCGGGACGTGATCCACACCGCTGCCCCGGACGACGCCGACGCCATCGGCACCCTGATGCGCCAATGGGCCCGGCAGGGCGGGCTGGACGTGCGCTGGACCGACCGCCTGGTGGAACGCTGGCTCGTCGACGACCCCACCAGCTTCCAGTTGGTCCGGGACGGCGGCGACCGGATCATCGGCCTGACGAACACCCAGCAGGTCACCGAACGCACCATGAACTGTGTGGAACCGCTGCTCCAGCAGCACACGGACCGGCTGCTCGGCCGCCCGCGCGGCACCGGGGGATGGCTGCTCGGCGCGGCCTACTGCCCCGACCGGGGCGCCCACGCGCACCTGCTGCGCGGCCTGCTGCGCCAGGTCATCACGGGCGGCCTGCTGCTGACGGTGTCCACCCCGAACCCGGCCTACCAGCGACTGCTGCGCGGGCTGCGCTTCCAGCATCACGGCACCACCACCGACGACGTCTACCGCTGCGGGCGCAAGCCCGAGATCTTCAGCCAGGACTTCGGCTCCGCCGCGCTGCCCGAGTGGACGGAGCGGCTCGCCCGCGCCTCGGGGGCGCGCGGCGGCCCGCGTCCGACCGGCCAGGAGGTGGCCCGCGCCCTCGCCGACATCGCCGACCCGGCCCGGCTGGCCGAGAGCCCGCTGCTCTCCTCGCCGCGCCCCCGGACGGTGGCGGAGCTGCGCGCGGACCTGTGGGAGGCGGTGCGGCGGCTGGCGGACAGCGAGGTGCGGGAGGAGGCCGAGGCCGGGTGGATTCTCCAGCACTACTACCTCGGACGGCCGCGGACCCATCAGTGGCTCGCCCAGCAGCTCCACATCAGCCGGGCCACCTACTTCCGAAGGCTCCGGCACGGCCTGGACCTGGTGGGCGGCGGACTCGCGGCGGAACGGGGCGTCCCATGAGGGGCGCCGGGAGGACGGCAGCGGCGGGCCCGGGTGCCTCGGCGGTGGACCTCGCCCGGCTCGTCCCTGCGGGGGGCCAGGAGCTGCGGCACCGTCACGAAGGTGTGGCCGTCAAGTCTGCTGTATCCAGAAAATGCCCTGACCCATATTCCTGGGGGTCAAGGGGTCGCAGGTTCAAATCCTGTCGTCCCGACTCGTGGGAGGCGTGGTTCAGGGGCCGTGTCGGAGGGATCCGGCACGACCCTTGAACCTTTTTGTGCTTCCCGTATGGAGCAGTCCCGATCGTGTCCCGGGCCGATGCCGGTGGAGGGTGGTCGTGACGCGTCGGCCGACGACCGGGGCGAGGGCGAACCAGGGAGCGACGGATGAACCGGAACGACGGCCCCCGGCCGGCCGAGCGGTGGATCGCGGAGGGCAACGCGGCGGTCCTCCGGCGGTTCCCCTTCGACGACACCCGCGACCTCGACGACGCGCGGCACGGTTTTCTGGGCGCCGCCGGGGAGACGGTGGTGCGCGACGCGGCCGGCCGGCCGGTCTGGGACCTCGACGCCTACGGGTTCCTGCGGGGGGAATGCCCCGCGACGGCCAATCCGAGCCTGTGGCGCCAGAGCGGGCTCTGCGCCGAGCACGGCCTCTTCGAAGTGGTCGAGGGCATCTACCAGGTACGGGGCTTCGACCTGTCCAACATGACGGTGGTCGAGGGCGAGCGGGGCGTCCTGGTGATCGACCCCCTGATCTCCTCGGAGACCGCCGCGGCGGCCCTCGCCCTGTACCGCGCCCACCGGGGCGACCGGCCGGTCACCGGGGTCCTCTACACGCACAGCCACGTCGACCACTTCGGCGGTGTGCGGGGCGTCGTGACCGACGGCGAGGTCGCGGGCGGTGTCCCGGTCATCGCTCCCCGGGGGTTCCTGGAACACGCGGTCAAGGAGAACGTCTACGCGGGCACGGCCATGGCCCGCCGCGCCGCCTACATGTACGGGGCCGCGCTGCCGAAGGGGGAACGGGGCCAGATCGGCGCGGGCCTGGGCCAGACCACTTCGACGGGCTCGGTCGGTCTGATCACCCCGACGCTGGACGTCACCCGCACCGGGCAGACGGAGACCGTGGACGGCATCCGCATGGTCTTCCAGATGACCCCCGGCACCGAGGCCCCCGCCGAGCTGAACATCCACTTCCCCGACCACGCCGCCCTGTGCATGGCCGAGAACGCCACCCACAACCTGCACAATCTGCTCACCCTGCGCGGAGCCGAGGTGCGCGACCCGCGGCAGTGGGCCCGCTACCTCACCGAGGCCGTCGACCTCTTCGGCGACGACACCGACGTGGCCTTCGCCTCGCACCACTGGCCGGTCCGGGGCCGCGAACGCGTCGTCGAGTTCCTCTCCGAGCAGCGCGACGTCTACGCCTATCTGCACGACCAGACCCTCCGCAGGCTCAACCAGGGGTACACGCCGCTGGAGATCGCCGAGGAGATGACGATGCCCCCGGCCCTGGAGCGGGCCTGGCACACCCACGGCTACTACGGTTCGGTCAGCCACAACGTGAAGGCCGTCTACCAGCGGTACCTGGGCTGGTTCGACGGCAACCCGGCCCACCTGTGGGAACACCCCCCGGTCGAGAGCGCCACGAGGTACGTCGAGTTCATGGGAGGCGCCGACGAGGTGCTGCGCCGCGCGCGCCGGTCGTTCGCCGAGGGCGACTACCGCTGGGTGGTCCAGGTGGTCAATCACGTGGTGTTCGCCGATCCCGGCAACGCGGAGGCCCGGGCGCTGCAGGCCGACGCGCTGGAGCAGCTGGGGTACGGCAGTGAGAACGGGACCTGGCGCAACTTCTACCTCACCGGGGCGCTGGAGCTGCGGCACGGCTCCGTGGGCACCCCGACGACCACGGCCTCCACCGACCTGCTGGGCGCGCTGACCCTGGACCAGCTCTTCGACGCCCTCGCCGTCCGGGTCGACGGGCCGGGCTCCTGGGACGCGGACATCTGCGTGCGCTGGCTGCCGAAGGGCGGCGACCCGGTCACCCTGCGCCTGCGCAACGGCGTCCTCACCCATGTCACGGGCGAGGGTCCGGCCGCCTGCGAACCGGACGTCGAGGTGACACTGGGCGAGGACGACCTGAGGGCGGTGCTGCTGGGCGCGACGGCCCTCCCCGACCTGGTGGAACGGGGTGGTGCGGAGGTGGCGGGCGACCCGGGGAGGGTGGCCGAGCTGCTCGGCCACCTCGACGAGCCGGATCCCGATTTCGCCGTCGTCGTGCCGTGAGCGGCCGGTGGTCCGGGCTCACCTGAACGACCGGTTCCCCTCGACGCGTGCGCAGAACCGGGGTCCGCTGAACTCCAGGCGCCTCCGAAACCACAGAGGAAAGAAAAGAGGCGCACCACGACCGGAGGAGGAACCCGTGGCCGAGGACGGGGAAGCCGGGACGCCCGGGGGAGCGGAGCGGGAACTGCGGGAGCTGCGCGGACGCGTGGCCGCGCTGGAGGCCGGGGCGGCCACGCCCCGCGGGCGGCACCGGGCGCGGTCGTCCCTCGCGGTGGTGCTCGTCCTGATCGGGTGCCTGCTCGCCCCGCTGGGGATCGTCGCCGCGTGGGCGGCGGACGAGGTCGGCGACACCGACCGCTACGTCGCGACCGTGGCGCCGCTCGCCTCCGACCCCGATGTGCAGGACGCCGTCGCCGACCGGGTGACCGACGCGCTCATGACCCGCATCGATCTGCCGACCCTGCTCTCCGACGTCTCCCCCCGGGACCGGCCCCGGCTGGAGAAGGCCCTGGGGCGGCTCGGAGACGCGCTGGAGGGGGCCGTGCGCAGCTTCGTGCACGACAAGGCCCGGGAGGTCGCGGCCTCCGACGCCTTCGAGAGGCTCTGGACCGAGGCGAACCGGGCGGCCCACGCCTCCGTGGACAAGGCGCTGACCGGCAGCGGCGGCGGCGCGGTGAAGCTCGACGGGGACGCCGTCACGCTGGACCTGGGGCCGGTCGTCGACCGGGTGAAGCAGCGCCTGGTCGACGAGGGGATGAAGGCCGCCGGACGGATCCCCGAGGTGCACACCGACTTCACGCTGGTGAAGTCGCAGGACGTCGGACGGGTCAGGACCTGGACGCGCCTGCTCCAGCTGGCGGGTGCCTGGCTCCCGGTCCTGGTCGTCCTGCTGGTCGGCGGCGGCGTCCTGCTCTCGGTCCGGCGGCGCAGGGCCCTGGTCGTCGGCGCGCTCGGGGTCGCGGTCACCACCGTGCTGCTCGGCGTCGGCCTGCGCGTCTTCAGGGCGTTCTATCTGGACGCCCTGCCCCCGGACGTCTCCCGGGCGGCCGCCGGATCGGTCTACGACGCGCTCACCCACTTCCTGCACACCATGGTCCGGATGACCGCGGCCCTCGGCGTCGTCGTCGCCCTGTCCGCCTGGCTCACCGGCACCGGCCGCCGGGCCCTTCTCGTCAGGAACCTGTGGGCCGCGGGCATCGGGGCCGTGCGGACCACCGCCGACCGGGCAGGGCTGCGGACCGGCCCGGTCGGCCCGTTCGTGCGCCGGTACCGGACCTGGATCGTCTGGATCCTCGTGGCGGCCGGGCTCGTGACGTACCTCCTGTGGTCCCATCCCACCGGCTGGGTGGTGGTCGGTCTGGCCCTGGCCCTGCTGTTCGCGCTCGCGCTGACGGACTTCCTGGCAGGCGGAGCCGATGCCGAGGCCGAGGCGGTGGGGCGTACGGGCTGAAGTCCGCGGACGCGGCTCAGCCGGCGGGCTCGTCCGAGGCGAAGGAGGGGCGCCGGTCCGCGAGCCGCCGCTCGGTCCACCGGAGCCGCCGTTCCAGTACGGGGCGGCAGCCGGCGGGCGCCGCCGCCAGGACGCCGGACAGCAGGACACGGCAGCGGGAGAGCACCATGGGGGCGTTCGCGGCGGCGTCGAGGATGTCGTCCAGACCGGTCCGCAGCAGTTCCTCCCAGGTGGGCACGGACATCACCAGGCGCACGGTGCCCGTCCGGTCGGCGATCGCCCGGGTGGCCCGTACGGTGTCCCCGGCGACGAGGCGGCGCAGCAGGTCCTCCAGGGCGTCCAGGACCTGCACGGCGGTGGCGGGGTCGTTGATCGCCGGGGAGAGCGCCCGCAGCCCGATGTCGGCGAGCAGCCGGAAGGCGAGCGCCGGGTCCTGGTGGAACGTGCGCTCCCGCCCCACGACCACCGCCCCCAGGACGTCCTCCTCGGGCACCGGGCCGCCGTGGACCTCGGCCACCACGTCGCCCCGGTACAGGGTGTCTCCCACCCGGGCGCGCAGGACGACGACCGCGTCCGTGCGCGCGGCGGCCCTCGCCGGCCGGGCGAGGTCGAGCTGTTCGACGAGTGCGGCGTCACCCCGCCAGCGCACGGAGGAGACCGGCCCGGACGTTTCCGGCCCGTCGGGGAGGGCCCGCCACGGCTCCCCGTCGCCGACGGGCGGGTAGTACACGGCGAGCGCGCCCAGGCCGCGGCCGCGCAGGTCGCCCAGGACGTGGGAGAGCTGGATGGAGCGCAGGGCGTCGAGCTGCAGCCTGCGCACGAACAGCAGGGTGAGCGCGGCGAGGACCAGGGTCGTGACGGGGACGGCCAGGGAGACGCTCGGGCGGGAGCCGATGGCCAGGATCGAGGCCACGGTGAAGGCGAGCACGCCGATCGTGAACGCGAAGACCCGCCAGACCACGGGATCCGAACGGAAGAGGGCGAGGCGGTGGCTGAAGTTGCCGGCCGCCCACTGCACGACCAGGAACAGCAGGGAGAAGATCAGGGTGGTGATGCTCAGCACCCCCAGCCCGACCACCTTGAGCACGTCCACGACCCGGTCGGACGCGACCCGGGCACCGCCGTCGATCCTCGACAGGAGGATGCCCAGCGCGACCGCCACGGCCACGGCCACCGCGTGGGCGCTCCCGGCGCGCAGCGCCCGCCGGGGGCGTACGACGCGTTCGGCCGAACGGCCCAGGCCGAGCAGTGTCATCGGCGGTTCGCGCACGGCGCTCTCCCTTGACCGGGTCCGCGAGGGCCTCCGCCCGCGGTGCGGTTTCCCGATCCTCGTCAATCGGATTGGGCGAAATGCACCCTATGCTCAATTCGCTTACTTTGGGGTTCTGTCGATCACGCGCAGTCGCGCCCGGAGGAGTCCCATGGCCACGTTGACCGTATGGAAGTTCGATACGCCGGAGGGGGCCGGCGGCGTCGAGGACACGCTTCTGAACCTGCAGAAGCAGGAGCTGATCAAGGTACTGGACGCGGCCACGGTCAGCTGGCCCGCGGAGGCGGGGAAGCCGAGGACGAAGCAGCTGCACAACCTCGCGGGTGTGGGCGCGCTCTCCGGCACCTTCTGGGGGATGCTCTTCGGCCTGCTCTTCTTCATGCCGCTGCTCGGCGCGGCGGTCGGTGCCGCGGCCGGTGCGCTGGGCGGCAAGATGGCCGACATCGGCATCGACGACGACTTCATCGACTCGGTCAAGTCGCAGGTGACGCCGGGTACTTCGGCGCTCTTCCTGCTCTCCCGGGACGCCGTGGTCGACCGGGTTCGGGACGCCTTCCCCGGCGGCCACACCGAGCTGATCCACTCCAACCTGGACAGCGAGAAGGAGGCCAGGCTCCGCGAGGTCTTCGCGCACTGAGCCCGCGGCCCCGGACGGGGCGCCATGCGACGACACCGGCCGGGAACCTCCGCCCGGTGTCATTGCGCGGGAAGCGTCTTGATGTCCAACTTCCGTTCCCTGAAGGTCACTTGACACTATAGTGCTCACCGATTCGCCGTTCGGGAACGGGGAGTGACGGATGGCGCTGGACGATGTCCTGGCACATTTGACCTTCAGGGAAAGATTCACCCGCAGGAGAGTGCGCTTCGAGCGCGGATCCGGTGCGCTCGTCATCCAGGTCGAGGGCGCGCCCGACCCCGTCCGGCAGTGGTTCGAGGCTCTGGTCGAGAGCTATCGGGGCATCGTGCCGGTCAACAACCCGAGCGATGTCCGGGCCGAGGAGGCCGAAGCGGCCGAAGAGGGCCGGGGCGGCGGAGCCGGGCGGTCCGAGGGCGGCCGGGAAGACCAGGAGGCCCTGGTCGTCGAGCAGTTGCAGGCGATGACCGAGGGCTGCGGGTACGGGGGCCGGGTGGCCCACGGCCTGCCGATCGTCTTCCCGCGCTTCGCCGCCGCCCGTACGGCGCTCTACGAGTGGCAGCCGGTCCCCACCCAGTCCCGGCCGCGACAGATCGGGGACCTGAAGAGGCAGATCAGGGAGGCGATCACCGAGGAGCGCCGGCAGACACTGCCCGAGCTGCGCCCCCGGATCGACCCCCTCCTGGAGGACCCGTACGTCAGCGAGGGCATGGGCGGACTGGTCGGCCTGCTGCTGAAGGTGGTCAACGCCTTCCGGTTCCCCCACCACCGGACGGTCCGCTGGTACGGCACCGAGCGCTTTCCCCGGCAACGCACCTTCGAGGCGGTCTGCGAGCAACTGGAGCGCCTGCGCGAGGAACCGGCAAAGGTGAAGCAACTGCTGCTCGTCGAGGCGCTGCTCGCCGACATCGACGCGCACTACGGGATCGTCCGCCGGCTCAACCGGGCGCGCCGTCCCGTCCTCCTCCTGCCGGACGTGGACACCGTCCCCGCCCGGCGGATCATCCGGGACCGGCTCATCGCGGCGTACGACGGGGAGTCCCGCGGCCTGCGCGTGTACCCGGTGGTCGTCACCACCTCGAAACCCGGCGGGGCCACTCCCGAGGAGGGCGCCGGGCCGCCGGTTCCGCCGGACGGGCTCGCCGCGGCGCTCCGCGAGCGCTTCGCCGAACGGGTACGGGTCGGGGAGATGCGGAGCCTGGGCGACCACACCCCGCTGCCCAGCAGGCTGGTCCAGGTCACGCTGGAGGAGACGCCCGAACCGCTGCCCGCCGGCCGGCCGGGGCGCCGGATCCTGGGGCCGGTGACCGCCGTGGTCACGACCCTGGCACTCGTCGCGTCCGGCCTCGGCGTCTACTACGGCTTCTTCCGCGAGCCGGAGAGCTGTGGCAGGGGGCTTCAGGTCCACGGCGCGGAGTGCCTGGGCGTCTCCGACGGCAGCGGTGTGTTCATGCCCGGGGTCAAGGGCATGCCCGAGGTCTTCGCGCAGATCGCGGAACAGAACAGGGCGGTCGCCGACAAGAAGCACGCCACGGTCGCCCTGCTCATCCCGATGGAGTCGGACGACCCGGCGGTGCGGCGGCAGATCCTCAGCGAGGTGCAGGGCGCCTACCTGGCCCAGGCCGGGGCGAACGGCGCCGACGCCGCGAAGCCGCCCATCCGTCTCGTCCTCGCGAACCCCGGCAGGGCGTACGGGCAGTGGGAGGTGACGGTCGATCAACTCGCCCGGCAGGAACCGGACCTGAGGGCGGTCGTCGGCTTCAACCTCAGCCTGACGAAGACCAAGGAAGCCCTCACGTACGTGACCAACACGCTGAAGCTGCCCGCCGTCGCGAGCGTGGTGACGGCAGACGACTTCTCCAACCCGGAGGGCCGGGAGAAGGTCCCGTTCCCCGGCCTCGCCCGGGTGGTGTCCACCACCAAGGACCAGGCCCGCGCGCTCCTCGCCTTCGACCCCGGCCTGGCGGGGACGGAGACGGCCCTCGTCACCGACGACCGGCCGGGCGACGACTACAACCGCTCGTTGCGGGACGCCTTCACCGAGGCCAGGGCGGCCAAGGGGCGGGGCGGCGTCCAGGACATGCGCTTCGAGTCCCCCGGCGTCGAGGAAGCGGGCGTCACCCCCAACGAGTTCGAGGACTTCGCGGGCAACATCTGCCGCTCCAACGCCCGCGTCGTCTACTTCGCGGGCCGGGCCCTGCACCTGAAACTCTTCGTGAACAAGCTGGCCACCACCTACTGCCGCGAGAAGAAGTCGTACACCGTGATCACCGGTTCCGACGCCACGACGCTCGACCGGCGGCTCGACGACGGCCACCGGGTCCTGCTCCAGGGCGATCCGGGCTCCGGCAAACCGTCCGTCACCATCCGCTACGCGGCCCCGGCACACCCCGACGCGTGGTCCGTCGAACTCGCGAAGTGGCAGAAGGACCCGGGCCGGAGAACGCGGCGCCCGCCGCTGTACCTCCGGGAGGCCCAGGACGCCATGGCCGCCCTGCGGCGCGACATCACGGCGCAGGGCGGGGCCATCGGGGACGTCTACCTCGACGACGGACGCACCATCGTCACGTACGACGTCGTGCTGACCGCGTCCAGGGCGCTGGCGCGGGCGGTCCACACCAGTGGGCAGGAAGTGCCGACGGCCGACCGGATCCGCAAGGACCTCGGCAAGCTGAACGCCGATCTGCGGGTCCGGGGCGCCGGCGGCTGGATCTGCCTCACCAACGCGGGCAACCCGTACAACAAGGCCCTGTCCGTGGTCCACCTCGAACCCGGCTCGAAGAAGCTGACGTTCGAGGGGGTGGCCTGGCCGACCGGGCGCGCCCCCGCGCAGGAGGACGACTGCGTGATCCCGGCACATCCGTAGCGGCCGGGGCCCGGATCCGGAAGGGCCGGGCCCGGTTCCCGCCCCCGACGGGGACGGGAACCGGACGGCCCCCCGCTACCGGACCGGTGTGCCGGAGGACACCGCAGCCGGCGCCGGGGCGTGGCCCGCGGGACGGGTGGTGAAGGTGCCCCGGCCCTGCGTCCGGCTGCGCAGCCGGGTCGCGTAGCCGAACAGCTCCGCCAGCGGCACGGTCGCGGTGATCACCGAGGTGCCCGCCCGGCCGGTCGAAGCCGAGACCCGGCCGCGCCGCGCCGCCAGATCGCCGAGCACCCCGCCCACGGCCTCGTCCGGGACCGTGACGGTGACCTCCGCCACCGGCTCCAGCACCACCATCGCGCAGGCGCGCAACGCCTCGCGCAGCGCGAACCGGCCGGCCGTGCGGAACGCCATCTCCGAGGAGTCCTTGGAGTGGGTGGCCCCGTCGGTCAGCACGACCCGCAGCCCGGTCACGGGATGCCCGCCGAGCGGTCCCTCGGCCAGGGCGTCCCGGCAGCCCGCCTCCACCGCCCGGACGTACTCCTGCGGCACCCGCCCGCCGACGACGGTCGACGCGAACACGAAGCCGCCGTCCTCACCGGCGCGGTCGCCGGTGGGGTCCGACGGTTCCACGTCGAGGACGACCTGGGCGAACTGCCCGGCGCCGCCGTCCTGCTTCACGTGCCGGTACACCAGCCCGGACACCCCGCGCACGACCGTCTCCCGGCAGGCCACCCGGGGCCGTCCGACGCCGATCTCCAGCCCGTGGGCACGACGGATCTTCTCCACCGCGACCTCCAGATGCAGTTCCCCCATGCCCGACAGCACCGTCTGCCCGGTCTCGGGATCGGTCCGCACCCGCAGCGAGGGATCCTCCTCGACCAGCCGGGCCAGCGCCGTCACCAGGCGTTCGGTGTCGGTGCTCCGGCGGGCCTCCACCGCCACGGAGACGACCGGCTCGGCCGCGGACGGCGGTTCGAGGACCAGGGGCGCCGCCGGATCGCACAGGGTGGTACCCGCCCGGCCGCTCCTGAGCCCGATCACCGCGACGATGTCCCCGGCCACCGCCGTGTCCACATCGGTGTGCCGGCCGGCCCGCACCCGCAGGATGCGGCCCACCCGCTCGGTGCGCTTGGCGCCCGCGTCCAGCACCGTGTCCCCCTTCCGCAGCGTTCCCGAGTACACCCGCAGGTAGTTCAGGCGGCCGGTGGCCGTCGAGTTCACCTTGAACACCAGCGCGGCGAACGGCGCCGCCGGATCGGCCGGGCGCTCCCGCACCGCGCCGTCCGAGGTGCCGCGCACCGCCGGAACGTCCAGCGGCGAGGGCAGATAGGACACGACGGCCTCCAACAACGGTTCGACACCGCGGTTGCGGTAGGCGGAGCCGCACAGCACCACCACGCCCTCCCCGGTGCGGGTGAGGTCGCGCAGCGCGGTGCCCAGGGTCCGTTCCCGGAGCGCCGACCGTTCGCAGAACTCCTCCAGCGCGGCCGGATGGAGCTCCGCCACGGCCTCCTCCAGGAGCCGCCTGCGCCGGTGCGCCTCCTCGCGCAGGGCGTCCGGCACCGGCCGCTCCTCGACGCCGCCGCCGTCGGGCCACACCAGCGCCCGCATGCGCACCAGGTCCACCACGCCGGTGAAGCCGTCCTCGCTGCCGATCGGCAGCTGGACCACCAGGGGAACCGTGTGCAGCCGGTCCCTGATCGACGCGACCGCGGTGTCGAGGTCGGCACCGGCCCGGTCCAGCTTGTTCACGAAGGCGATCCGCGGCACCCCGTGCCGGTCCGCCTGCCGCCACACCGACTCGCTCTGCGGCTCGACGCCCGCGACGGCGTCGAACACCGCGACCGCGCCGTCGAGCACCCGCAGCGAGCGCTCCACCTCGTCGGAGAAGTCGACGTGGCCCGGGGTGTCGATGAGGTTGATCCGGTGACCCTCCCAGACACAGCTCACCGCGGCGGCGAAGATGGTGATCCCGCGGTCGCGTTCCTGGGGGTCGAAGTCGGTGACGGTGGTGCCCTCGTGGACCTCGCCGCGTTTGTGGACGGCGCCGGTCAGATAGAGGATCCGTTCGGTGACGGTGGTCTTGCCGGCGTCGACGTGGGCGAGGATGCCCAGGTTGCGGACGCCGGCCGGGGTGCCGGTGGGAAGAGGGTGGATGTCGGTACGCACGGCCCATGGCCTTTCGGAGTGATCCAGAACGGGTCGGCGCGATTTCCCGGACGAACCGGCCCGTGACCGGGCCGGGCGAAGCCCCGACGCGGCGCGATGGCGCGGGCGCTTCGGCGCCGGTGGTTCCTCGGGGTCAGGCGTTCGTCGCGGGTGTCCGGTGCGGGCCGCGCAGCCGGCACCGGGCGCACGAGGACACCAGGATCACCTCGTACCGTGAACGGGGGACGACGACAGCGGCGCGGTGGCGCACGACCGGTCTCCCCCCACTCGTCACGGTGCGCGCCACGAGGCCCTCGTGGTGCGCGATTCGTGGCGACTGTAGTGAACCCCGGACCGGTCGGTAAACCGGATATTCGTCCGTCCCGTCTTCCTCCTCGACCTCATGTCCCGTGACGGGGACGGGCGTTGAAGGCCGCTTCGATTGATGAAACGATCCCGGCACATGGCACGGGGCAAAGGGGAAGGAACCACAACGATGGACGAGGAGCACGGTCTCACCGCCGCCACGGTGTTCGACGCCCTGGGCGCGGACTACGAGCGGGCGTTCGGTGAATCCGCCGCCCATCACGCCTCGTTGAGCCGATTGCTGGACCGGCTCGCACCGCACAGCCGGGTCCTGGACGTCGGCAGCGGAACGGGGCGGCCGACTGCGCGGGCCCTGGTCGAAGCGGGCCACCGGGTGCTGGGGGTCGACGTCTCGCCCGTCATGGTCGAACTGGCGGCCCGGCAGGTGCCGGAGGCGGACTTCGAATGTGCGGACATCCTCGAACTCCCCCTGGAGGAAGGGAGCTTCGACGCCGTCTGCATCTACTTCTCGCTGCTGCAGATGTCCCGCGACGAGCAGTCCCGGCTGCTGCACAAGGCGCGGCGGCTGCTGGTCCCCGGAGGCCAGCTGGTCGTCGCGACGGTGCCCCTGGACGTGGAGGACGTCGGGACCGTCTTCATGGGGCAGCCGGTGCGGGCGACCAGCTTCGGCCCGGAGGAGTTCACCGAACTGGTCACCGGGGCCGGTTTCTCGGTCGTGTGGGAGCAGAGCACCCTGTTCACCCCGGCCCACGAGGCCGCGGCGACCGAACCGCAGCTGTTCCTGCACTGCCGACGGGTCTGACACGCCGACGGGTCCGGCCCCCCGGGGCGACCCGGACGCCGGACCCGTCGCCGGATCAGCGCTCGACCGGCAGCGATCGCGCCGTACGGCGCGGCTCCCGCACCCCGGGGCGCCGCCGGACGACGAGGGTGCCGGGGCGCCCGCAGGCGTGCAGCGGGTCCTTCCAGCGGCGCAGTGCCTGCCTGCCGCACCTGCGCCACTGCGCGGGCGAGAGGGGAACGGGCTGCCCGCCCCGCGTCACCAGCGCGTTCACCGGAGCCATCGGGTCCGCCGCCGCGGCCTTGGCGAGCAGCACCCCGATCACCAGCGGGGCCAGGGTCACGGCCAGGGTCGTACCGGCGGCGGCCACGTGCTGGAGGCGGGGGCGGTGCGGGGTGTCGGGAAGCATGCCGCCATTGGACCCCAGACGGCCCGTCCGGCGGATGGGCCGACGTACTCAGCCCGGTGAGCCCGTCGTACTCATGCGCATGTGTGTCCGATACCCGGCGCCCGCGAGCGCCCCTACACCGTGGTGCCGGGGCCCCCGCCCGTTCCCGAGGCGGCCTTGATGCCCTTGGTGATGTCGTCCATCACGGAGAGCTCCGGGGCCTTGGAACCGACGTCGAACCCGGAACGGACGACGATCATCATGTTCTCGGCACGGGGGGACGGGAAGGCCAGCGACTGGACGTACCCGTCGTCGCCGTTCTTCGTCACGACCTTCCAGCGCACCAGGTACCCCTTCTCGCCGGCCACGGTGACCGCCTCCGACCGGAGCTCCTCGTGCGAGGTGATGCCGCCGTAGATCTTCTCGCCGTACGACTCGGAGGCGTTGGCGGAGATGTCCTTCAACGCCGTGGCCCTGGGCGTCGTGGTGTCGAGCTTCAGTGCCTTCGCGGGCATGGAGAACACCCCGCCGCGCACGCACTGCTGGGACGCGTCGCCGGGGCAGGCGTACTCGCCCGTGGTCACTCCCGCGCCCGCGATCCCCGAGGTGCCCTTCCAGCCGTCCAGCACCGGGAGACTGATGCCGCTGGTCAGGTCCGTGGCGTAGCCGTCCTCGGTCCGCGGGGACCGCTGCCCGGGGGCCCCGTCCCGGTCCTCGCCCCCCGGTGCGCCCGGTCCGCGCCGGGTGTCGTCGGAGGGCGGGGCGGACGGTGTCGCGGACGCGTGCTTCCCGGAGTTGTCGGAGCGGTCCGACCACAGGAGGACACCGCCCCCGACGACGGCGAGGGCCACCACACCGGCGGTGAGGCCGATGCCGACGCGCGTCCGGCGGCGCCGGGCCCCGTCGGGAGGCAGCCGGAGGTGATCGGTCCACCGCGTGCCGTCCCACCAGCGCTCGTGAACGGGGCCTGTTCCTGTGTGCCCGGGGTCTGGGTGCCAGCCGGGCGGACTCATCTGGGTCACGGGCCCACCGTAGAACGGTTGCGTGAGAATCGTATGAATCAGCTGTGCCGACGGGGGCGGGGTGCTCCGCCGTCCCCGCCTGATCCTCTGTGGGAGGCCGAACGATGGGTGAACGACCTGCGGTGCGGATCGAGCGCGACGGCGCCGTGTTCACGGTGATCCTGAGCCGGCCCGAGGTCCGCAACGCCGTGGACGGGCCGACCGCGAGCCGACTGGCCGACGCCTTCCGCGAGTTCGACGAGGACCCGGACGCGTCCGTCGCCGTGCTGTGGGGCGAGGGCGGTACGTTCTGCGCGGGCGCCGATCTGAAGAGCATCGGTACGGAACGGGGCAACCAGGTCCTGGCCGACGGCGACGGGCCGATGGGGCCGACCCGGATGCGCCTGGGCAAGCCCGTCATCGCGGCGGTCGCCGGTCACGCGGTGGCCGGTGGCCTGGAACTGGCCCTCTGGTGCGACCTCCGGGTGGCCGAGGAGGACGCGGTGTTCGGGGTGTTCTGCCGCCGCTGGGGCGTACCGCTGGTGGACGGCGGAACGGTACGGCTGCCGCGCCTGATCGGTGAGAGCCGGGCCATGGACATGATCCTCACCGGGCGGCCCGTCCCGGCCGCCGAGGCGTACGCCATGGGGCTCGCCAACCGGATCGTGCCGCCCGGCGGGGCGCGCGGGGCGGCGGAGCGGCTGGCCCGGGAGATCGCCGCCTTCCCGCAACTGTGCCTGCGCCACGACCGGTTGTCGGTGCTCGAACAACACGGCCTGGGCGAGCCGGAGGCGCTGGCCGCGGAGTACCGGCACGGCCTGGTGCCGCTGACCGCGGGGGAGACGCAGGCCGGTGCCGAACGGTTCGGGAGCGGCGCGGGCCGCCACGGAACCTTCGACGACTGAGGCGACCGAGGCGACCGGGGAAGGACGGTGGGCGGAGGGACGGGGCGGCCGGGCGGGCCGAAATCATGACGACGCCGTCCGGGTATCCGCCTACGCTCAGCGGATGTCGAGCAACCAGTACCCCGCCAAGCCCGTGCCAGGTGACCGGGTCGCCGTGCTGTCCCCCTCCTCCGGCCTTCCCGGTCTCCTGCCCCTGCCCCACGAGTTGGGGCTGCGCAGGATCCGCGAGGAGTTCGGACTGGAACCCGTGGAGTACCCGACGACGCGGAAGATGGGCTCCACCCCGCAGGAACGGGCCGCCGACATCCACGCGGCGTTCGCCGACCCCGACATCAAGGCCGTGATCACCAGCATCGGCGGCGACGACCAGATCACCGTGCTGCCGTACCTGGACCGCGACCTGCTGCGCGCCAACCCCAAGCCCTTCTTCGGGTACAGCGACAACACCAACCTGCTGGTGTTCCTCGACAACCTGGGCATCGTCGGCTACCACGGCGGCACGGTGATGTGCGAGCTCGGGCGACCCGGTGCGATGCACCCGCTGACCGCCGAATCCATGCGGGCCGCGCTCTTCACCCACGGCGCCTTCGAACTCACCCCGCCCAAGGAGACCAACGGTGCGAACGGCCGGTGGGAGGACCCGGGGACCTTCGACTCCGAACCCGAGATGTGCCCCTGCGACGGCTGGATCTGGCACAACGCCGACGGCCGGACCGTGAAGGGTGCCGGCTGGGGCGGAAACGTGGAGATCCTTTCCTGGCTGCTGATGGCCGACCGCGAGATCGGACCGGTGGACGGCTACGCGGGACGGGTGCTGTTCCTCGAAACGTCCGAGGAGATGCCGTCGGCCGACGAGGTCTACTGGATCCTGCGGAGCATGGGGGAGCGGGGGCTGCTCGCCCGGTTCCCGGCCCTCCTCATGGGGCGGGCCAAGAACTGGTCGTTCGGCCAGCCGCTCGGCATCGAGGAGGGGGAGCGGTACCGCGAGGAGCAACGGCAGGCGGTCCTGAGGGCGTTGGACGAGTACGCCCCCGGGACCATGGCCGTCCTCGACGTCGACCTCGGCCACACCGACCCGCAGCTGATCATTCCGTACGGCGGGCAGATCGAGGTGGACGGAGTGGGACGCCGCATCGTCGTCACCTACTGAACCGGAACGGAGGAACGGACGGCTCCGGAGCTTTGGTCCGACCATACGCGGTGTGTGACATAGTGAAGGGTCGGGCCACAGAAGCGACGGCAACCGGACGATTCCGGCCGAGGCAGGGGGTGACGGATGCCCGTCGAATGGCAACCCGTACGGCAGTCCCGTACGCATGAGCTCGTGCTCCAGAGCATCGAGGAGCGGGTGTTCTCCGGCGAGCTCCGGGCGGGCGACCGGCTGCCGCCCGAGCGCGAGCTCGCCCCCGTGCTCGGGGTCAGCCGGTCCGCGCTGCGCGAGGCGCTGAGGGTGCTGGAGACCATCGGCGTACTGGTCGCGCAGCCGGGCCGGGGGCCGGACGCCGGGGCGCGGATCGTGCGCCACCCCGACGACGCGCTCGGGCGGCTGCTGCGACTGCACTTCGCCCTGGGCAGCTACAGCCTGGAGGACGTCCTGGAGGCGCGGGTCGTGCTGGAGCGGTCCAGTTTCGAGGCGGCCGCGCGACACGCCTCGGCGGAGGACCTCGACGAGGCGGAGGCACTGGTCGCACGGATGGGTGAACCGGGTGTCGGGGTGGCCGAGTTCAACGACCTGGACACCCGCTTCCACGTGCACATCGCCCGCAGCTCCGGCAACGAACTGACCTCCACGCTCACCTCCGCCGTCCGCGAGTCGGTGCGACCGCTGATCCTGCGGGCGCTGGAGGAGGCGGAGGACTGGCCGGCCACGGCCGCCGCGCTCGACGCGGAACACGCCGAGCTGCTCGGCCTGGTGCGGGCGGGACAGGGGGCGAAGGCCGCGGACCTGGTCGAGCGGCACATCCGCAGCCTGCACGGCACCCTGGTCGACGGGAAAACCGGCCGGGAGTGAGGCGGCGCCCGGGGCCCCGGTGGCCCCGGCGCGTGGAGTCCCGGCCCTGCCTGCTTGTCAGGTGCATGGCATAGAAGGCGGTGCCCCGACCGGTGTGTGCGCGTCGCCGCCTTCACGATTCGGACCGAGGCTAGTATGGTCGGACCATAAAACTGGAGAAACGATCGGAGAGACCCATGCGCATCGGACTCTTCGCCACCTGTCTGGGAGACACCCTCTTCCCCGAGGCGGTGAAATCGACCGCGGTCCTGCTCGCCCGCCTGGGCCACGACGTGGTCTTCCCGCCGGGGCAGACCTGCTGCGGCCAGATGCACGTCAACACCGGCTACCAGCGCGAACCCCTGCCCCTCGTGCGGAACTTCGCGGACCAGTTCGGCGACGCCTCGATCGAGGCCGTCGTCATGCCGTCCGGTTCCTGCGCGGGCTCGGTCCGCCACCAGCACGAGATCGTCGCCGAGCGGTACGGGGACGCGGCACTCCGGTCGGGTGTGGCCACCGTCAAGGCCAAGACGTACGAACTGTCGGAGCTCCTCGTCGACGTCCTGGGCGTCGAGGACGTCGGCGCGTACTTCCCGCACCGGGTGACGTACCACCCCACCTGCCACTCCCTGCGCATGCTCCGCGTCGGCGACAAGCCGCTGAAGCTGCTGCGCGCCGTCGACGCCATCGACCTCGTCGAGCTGCCGGAGGCCGACTCCTGCTGCGGATTCGGCGGCACCTTCGCCGTCAAGAACGCCGAGACGTCCACCGCGATGCTCCAGGACAAGATGCGCAACATCGCCGCGACCGGTGCCGGCGTCTGCACGGCGGGCGACTCGTCCTGCCTGATGCACATCGGCGGCGGGCTCTCCCGGATCAGCTCGGGCACCCGCACCCTGCACCTCGCCCAGATCCTCTCCGCCACCCGCACCTCGCCGTACGTCCCGACGGAGGCCGTCCGATGAGCAGTACCTTCCTCGGCATGCCCGCGCCCCCGCCCCGTTCCCCGTACGGGACGGGCAATCTGCGCGGCGACCGGAAGTTCCCCCGCGCCGCGCGCGACGAGCTGCGCAACGAACAACTGCGCCGCAACCTCGGCCGCGCCACCCGCACCATCCGCGCCAAACGCCTCGACGTCACCGGCGAGCTGCCCGACTGGGAGGCGCTGCGCGACGCCGGTTCGGCCATCAAGACCGACACCATGAACCGGCTCCCCGAACTCCTGGAACAACTGGAGCGGAAGGTCACCGAGCACGGCGGCACCGTCCACTGGGCGCGCGACGGCGCCGAGGCCAACGAGATCGTCGCCCGGCTGGTCGAGGAAACGGGCAGCGGCGACGTCATCAAGGTCAAGTCGATGGCCACCCAGGAGATCGGCCTCAACGAGCACCTCGAATCCGTCGGCATCACCCCGTACGAGACGGACCTCGCCGAACTGATCGTCCAGCTCGCGCACGACAAGCCGTCGCACATCCTGGTGCCCGCGATCCATCGCAACCGCGACGAGATCCGGCAGATCTTCCTCGAGGAGATCCCGGGCGTCGACCCGGACCTGGACAACGTGCCCGCGCACCTCGCCGCCGCCGCCCGCGCCTATCTGCGCGAGAAGTTCATGACCACCAAGGTCGCGGTCTCCGGCGCCAACTTCGGCATCGCGGAGACCGGAACCCTGTCCGTCGTGGAGTCCGAGGGCAACGGCCGCATGTGCCTGACGATGCCCGACACCCTGATCACCGTCATGGGCATCGAGAAGGTGCTGCCGCGCCATCAGGACCTGGAGGTCTTCCTCCAGCTGCTGCCCCGCTCCTCCACCGGCGAGCGGATGAACCCGTACACCTCGCTGTGGACCGGCGTGACGCCGGGCGACGGGCCGCAGGACTTCCACCTGGTCCTGCTCGACAACGGACGCACCGCCGCGCTCGCCGACCGGATCGGCCGCGAGGCGCTCAACTGCATCCGCTGCTCGGCCTGTCTCAACGTCTGCCCGGTGTACGAACGGACCGGCGGCCACGCGTACGGCTCGACGTACCCCGGGCCGATCGGGGCCGTCCTGACACCGCAGCTCGCCGGGATGCACGCGGCCAAGGACGACCCCAACAGTTCGCTGCCGTACGCCTCCAGCCTCTGCGGCGCCTGTTTCGACGCCTGCCCGGTCAAGATCGACATCCCGTCGCTGCTGGTCGAACTGCGCCACCAGAACACCGAACAGGCCGGTGTCACCGCCGAGAAGCTCGCGATGAGGGCCGCGGCCACCGTCATGAAGCACCCGAAGCTCTTCACGGCGGCGCAGAAGGGCGCGGGACTCGGCCGGGTGCTGGGCGGCCGCGACGGGAAGATCTCGCACCTGCCGCCGCCGTTCGACGGCTGGAGCGACAGCCGGGACACCGCCGCCCCGCCGAAGCAGACCTTCCGCTCCTGGCTGGCATCGGCCGAGGGCGCCGCGACGATGCGGGCCGCCGCCGACGAGCACCGGAGGAACGGGAAGGACCGGAAGAAGGAGGAGGACGCGTGACGACCGCCCGCGACACGGTACTGGGCCGGATCAAGGACGCCCTGGCCCTCGCCCCCGCCCGGGACGTCACCGTCCCGCGCGCCTACCGCACCGGCCGCACCCTTCCCGACGAGGAACGCCTGGCCCTCTTCACCGACCGGCTCGTCGACTACCGGGCGACGGTGCACACCTGCACCGCCGACCGCACCGCCCAGGTCCTCGCCGAGGTACTGCGGGAACGCGGGGCCCGGCGGATCGGCGCGCCGGCCGGACTGGACGAACAGTGGCTCGGCGGGTACGACGGCGAGGTCCAGCAGGACTCCGCCACCATCCCGGCGCCCCGGCTCGGCGAGCTGGACGGGGTCGTCACGGCCTCGGCCGTCGGCTGCGCCGAGACGGGCACGATCTTCCTCGACGGCTCGCCCGACCAGGGACGCCGGGCGCTGTCCCTCGTGCCCGACCTGCACGTGTGCGTCGTCGACCTGTCGAAGGTCGAGGTCGGCGTGGTGGAGGCGGTGGCGCGACTGGTGCCCGGCCGGCCGACCACACTGATCAGCGGCCCCTCGGCCACGTCCGACATCGAACTGGAACGGGTGGAGGGCGTGCACGGTCCGCGCACGCTGGCGGTGGTGATCCGGACGGACGTGTGAGCGCACGGGCGCGCGGTCGCCCGACCGCGCGCCCCGGACCTCAGCCGTGCGTGACCGACAGCGGGTCGAGGACGACACGGGTCGTCCCCGCGTCCCCGGCCCAGCGGACCTCCACCGTGTCCCCGTCCACGTCCACCCCGCTCACCACCGCGTCCAGCGGCGTCGCCCCGGGCTCCGCGGTCAGCGAGCCGAGCGCCACCAGCAGCACCGTGCCCTCCACCGCCGCGGACAGCCGGGGCACCACCGCCCAGGGGGTGTACGCGGTGCCCTGCGGCGCCCGCACCTCGTCCCGGTCCTCCCAGCCGTACAGGCCGTGCAGCGCGGAGACGACCGTGTCGTCGCGGCCGGTCGCCCAGCCGGTCTGCTCCACCCGCGCTCCGGGCGGGGCGCCGAGCACCCGGTGCACCCGCAGCTCGTACCGGCCGCGGGCCACGGTGACGCTCTCCACGCGCATCCCCGGCACCATCACCGGGGCGGACGGGAACACCGGCCGGTGCCAGGAGGCGGCCCACCCCCAGCCGTCACCCGCGCCGGCGCCCAGCGCGCGGACGACCCGGCGGCCGCTGCGCGCCCCGCCGACGACCACGGCCAGATGGTTGTCCGCGACGTTCCCCCGCGCCGTGGGCCCGGTCACCGTGGAGTACGACTGCCGGCTGTACAGCGGGTCGTCCTGGACCTCCGCCTCGCCCTCGTGCGGGCGCACGTGGTCGCTGCCGTGGTTGTGCAGCCGGACGATCCCGTCCGCGCCGGTGGACTGGACGAGCAGCCCGGGGGCGGGCAGGGCGAGCACCCGGTCGGGGCCCTCGCTCGGCGCGGGCTCCTCGGTCGCGGTCCACAGCGGATGGTCCCCGGGGGCGAGCAGCGCGATGAACGCCTTGGACGCCCAGTACGGCGAGGCGGGGCCCGAGTAGTTCTGCAACGACGCCTCGTGCGGGCCGTGCCAGCCCAGGCTCAGCAGTCCGTCCGGGCCGGCCGCGCCCCGGTCCAGGAAGTAGCGCAGCGCCCCGTTGACCACCCGCCGCGAGGTGCCCGGCGTCAGCGGCGTGTGCCCGGTGACGGCGCCGAGCGCGACCGACGAGGCGGCGGCGAAGCGGTACGGCAGCGAGCGGCCGAAGTGGATCGGCGCGCCGTCGCCGCCGAACAGCAGCGAGAAGCCCTCCAGGTGCTCGCGCAGCCGGGCCCCGTAGTGCGCGGACAGCTCCGCGTCGCCCGACAGGTGCGCGTCCAGCACGGGGTAGAGGTGCAGCGCCCAGCCGTTGTAGTGGTCGAAGGCCCGCCCGTCGCCGTCCGCGTACCAGCCGTTCCCCCGGTACCAGCCCTCCAGCAGGTCGAGGGCGCGCCGCTTCGCCCGCGCGGTCGCCGCGTCGCCCCGGCCCACGGACTCCAGGAACCCGGCCACGGAGTAGGGGAACAGGTACCAGTTGTTGGGGGCGGGGGTGTGGAGCAGCGCGTCGCGCAGCCACCGCGCGGCCCGGTCCTGCACCCCGGGGTCCAGCCGGTCCCACAGCCACGGGCGGGTCAGCCGCAGCCCGATGGCGACCGAGGCGGACTCGACCATCGGCTGGCCGAAGACGGCGTGGTCGCGGATCAGCGGCCAGGACTCGGCGTCGTCCCGGCCCGGGGCCCGGGTGCCGGCCGCGAGCCCGTCGGCGTACCGGTCGAGCCAGCCGTGCGGGTCCGCGCCGTTTGCGCCCGCCACCCGGAAGGCGGCGGCGAGGAACGTGCGGGCGTAGCCCTCCAGGCCGTCGGAGCGCACCCCGGACACGGACGGCCGGCCCGGCAGGTCCAGCAGCGCGCCGCCCGGGGTGGCCCACCGCCAGGCGGCCCGGAGCAGCCCGTCCGCCGCGGCCTCCCAGTGCGCACGGGTGTAGCCGGTGTACGGGCTGGCGGTCCGGTCGTCGGCGGGGAGTTCGAGCGGGGAGCCCGGGTGGGGAGCGGTCATGCGGGAGATGCCAGCCTTTCGCGTCGTACGGGACGGGCGGGCCCGTCGCCCGTCGTCGCGCGGACCGGGTGCGTGCCGTCCCGGGCCCTGAATCGGATCACTGGGAATCCTGATCGACTGATCGATAAGGGTCAAGAGATTGATCGAATGCAAATAAAAACGGTCAAACGATCACTCTGGAGGTGTCGGGCCTCACATGCCGTGCACGGGCGGCGGACCCGGCGAACCGGACCGCCCGCGTCCGCGTTCACCAGCCGTCCCGTGCGTCCCGCCACCCCCGGGAGGCACTCTTGCGGTCCCGCGTAACGGTCCCTAACGTCAACGGACTTGAGAGCGAACGCGGAAGGGAGGGGCACATGGAGATCAAGAAGGTCGTGGTCCGCGAGGAAGAGGCGAAGAACCGCGAACGGCAGACGATCGAGAAGCGCCCGACGCGCTGAACCGGCGCGCTCCGGCGCGGCGGGCCCCTGATGCGACCGGCAGCGGGGGCCGGCACCGCCGGGGCCGGACAGTGACGACAAGGGCGGACGCGGGGCAGGTCCCGGCGTCCGCCCCCGTGCCGTGGGAGGCGCATGTGCGAATACATCTCGTGACGATGCCGTGGCAGCCGCTGGAACTTCCCTCGCTCCAGGTGGGACTGCTGCACGCGCTGCTGAACCGCGTCCGGCCGGACGACGAGGTGCGCGAGTTCCACGGCTCCCTGCGCTGGGCGGAATTCCTGCTCGAACGCTCGCGGGGGGAACTGCGTCCCGGCGACCACGTCGCGGTGGGAAGCGAATCGATCTTCGACGGGCTGGGGGACTGGGTGTTCTCCGGCGTCCTGTACGGCGATCCCGAATGGGGCGTGGCGCGGCTGAAGGAGTACGCCGCGCGGCGCGGCACCGACATCGGCGCGGCGACCGCGATGCGGGTGCACGCCGCGGACTTCATCGACGCGAGCGCGAGCGCGATCCTCGACGACGCCCCCGACGTCGTGGGGTTCACCTCCACGTTCATGCAGAACGTCTCCTCGCTGGCGCTCGCCGCGGAACTCAAACGCCGCAGCCCCTCGCTGACCGTCGTGTTCGGCGGCAGCAACTGCGACGGCCCGATGGGCCACGCCCTGCACCGCAACCACCGCTTCGTCGACCACGTGGTGCGCGGCGAGGGGGAGTACGCCCTGCCCGCCCTGCTCGCCCACCTCGACGCGGGCACCGCACCCTGCGACGTGCCCGGACTGTGCTGGTGGGACGGCGAGACGTCCCGGGCCAACGAGGAATCCCGGCGCACCGTCGCACCCGGCGACATCCCCTCGCCCGACTACGACCTCTGGCAGGAGGCCGTGGACACCTCCCCGCTCGCGGAGTACGTCCACCCGAAACTGGTCGTGGAAGGGGCCCGCGGCTGCTGGTGGGGCGAGAAGCACCACTGCACCTTCTGCGGCCTCAACGGATCGGCCATGACCTTCCGTTCCAAGACCGGCGACCGCCTCTGGGCCGAGGTCGACCACCTGGTCCGGCGGCACCGCATCCTGGACGTCGTCACCGTCGACAACATCATCGACATGGCGTACTTCAAGGACTTCCTCCCGCTCGCCGCCGACAGTGGCTGGGACCTGCGCATGCACTACGAGGTCAAGTCCAACCTCACCGCCGAGCAGCTGGAACTGCTCGGCCGGGCGGGCTCGGTCCACATCCAGCCCGGCATCGAGAGCCTCAACAACAAGGCCCTGGACCTCATGGACAAGGGGGTCAGCGGCGCCCGCAACGTCCGTACCCTCCGCGAGTGCGAGAACCACTCGCTCACCTGCTCCTGGAACTACCTGTACGGCTTCCCCGGCGAGACCGCCGAGGACTACGCCTCCGTCATCGCCCAGATGCCGGCCCTCGTCCACCTCCAGCCGCCCGGCGGCGCCCACCGCATCCAACTGGAGCGGTTCAGCCCCAACTTCGCCGACCCCGCGCTGGGATTCCACCGGCGGACGCCCGCCGAGATGTACCACCACGTCTACGACCTGCCCGAGAGCGAACTGGCCGACCTGGTCTACCTCTTCGACACCCCGCCCGCCGGCATCGGCGGCGATGCCGAGGCCCGGCTCAAGGCCGCGGCGCGCGACTGGTACACCGGCCACCCCGCCTCCACCCTGGTCATGGAACAGCCCGGGGCGGCGGACGGCGAGGAGGTGCTCCTCGTCCACGACCGACGGCACGGCTGGCCGCGGCGCACGCACCGGCTGACCGGCTGGCGGGCCGCCGCCCTCCGCCACCTGGAGGCGGGCCGCACCCCGGCCGCCCTGCACCGGCTGCTCACCGCGGACGGGAACCCCCCGACCGCCGGGGAACTCGACGCATGGCTCGGCGAAGCGGTCGCCCTGGGACTCCTCTTCGACGACGGGCGGACCCACGTGGCACTGCCCACCTGGCACGTCCCGGTCCGCTCCGTCGACCGCGCCCCGGCCCCGGACGACACCCCCACCCAGGAAGAGAGAACCACCGGATGAGTCCCCTGCCCGCACCCCCGGCCCGCCCCGCCCCCGCGCTGCCCACCGAGCAGGTGCCGCACCGCGTCCGGGGACGGCTGGTGACGGTGGACGAACCCCTCCGGCTGGGCTCGGGCGGCCGACGGGCCGCGGCACAGGTCCGGTTCCTGCGCGAGTGCCAGAGCCACGACCTCGTCGTGCGCTGGTTCCCGGCCACCGACGACCCCCTGTTCACCGGGCCCGCGCGGGAGGTCTCCGCGACGGCCGGCCTGCTGCGCCACCTGCCCGCCCCCGCCCCGCTGCCCGGAGAACCGCCGGCCCTCGCCGAATGGCGCGAACGCCACGCCTACGGACAGCTCTACCACCGCAACGGACCGGACTTCGTGACCGTCATGGACCGCAGGGACCCCTCGGCCGCGGCCCGCTTCACGATCGAGGACCCCGACCTGCTGGCCGCGTTCCGCACCCTCCAGGACGCCACCGCGGTGGCCGGTCTGGACGCGACCGGCCGCGAGGCGGTGGACCTGCTGGCGGGGGAACGCCTCGCGCGGGTGACCGACGGCTGGGTGGTGGCGCTGCCGCCGCGCATCCGGCGGTGGCCCGTCCCCTGCACCGACATCTGAGCGGATGGAGCAGTCGCCCCGACTCCCTTCCCCCGCCCGTACCGAGGAACCGGCGCGCCCCCTGCCGCGCCACCGCCCCTTCCTGCTGCTGTGCGGGGAACAGATCGCCAGCTCCGTGGGACGCCAGGTCACCACCCTGGCGCTCGCGCTGATCGCCGTGACCCGGCTGGACGCGGGACCGTTCGGGGTCTCCGCACTGATGGCGCTGAGCTACCTCCCCGGGGCGCTCCTCAGCCCGTTCGCCGGTCTGCTGGTCGACCGGGCACGGCTGCGCGCCCTGACGGTCCTGCTCACCGTCCTCCAGACGCTCGTGGTCGGCTCGGTGCCCCTGGCGGCCGCCCTGGACCGGCTCGGCCTGCCCCAGCTCTACGTCGTGGCCACCCTGTCCGGCGCGCTGACCTCCGTGCTCGCCGTCGCCCTCCAGGCGGCCCTGCCCCGGGTCGTGCACCCCGGACAACTGCTGTCCGCCAACTCCGCGCTGACCGGCGCCCGTACCACCGGACAGATCGGCGGCCCCGCCCTGGGCGGAGTGCTGGTGGGCCTGACCGGTGCGTCGACGGCGTTGCTGGCCGCCTGCGCGGCGTACGGCATCGAGGCCCTGCTGCTCCTCGCGCTCCCCGCCGCGCTCGACACCCCCGCCGAACGCCGCCGTCCGCGACCGGGCTCCCGGACGGCCGCGCTGCGCGGCGGACTGGCGGTGGTGCGCGGCGAACGGCTGCTGCGCCGGCAGGTGATCGCCGGAGCCGGGTTCAACCTCGGCAGCGGGGCGGCCGACGCGCTCTTCGTGCTGTACGCCACCCGCGATCTGGGGCTGCCCCCGTGGCAGTTGGGCACGGTCTACGCCGCGTTCAGCGTCGCCACCGTCCTCGGGGTGCTGCTGGCGAGGCGGTTCGCCACCACGACGGGACTGGCCGCGGCGACCCGGATCTGCGCGGTGGTCGCCGCCCTCGCGATCTTCCTGATCCCGGCCGCCTCACTGCTGCCGGCCTTCCCGGCGCTGCTCGGGTACCAGTTCGTCTTCGGCCTCGCGGCCACGGTCTGGGCCATCTCCATGACCACCACCCAGCAACTGATCACACCGCCCGAACTCCAGGGCAGGGTCGCCGGGGTCGTCCAGGCCGCCCTCACCGTCACGGTGCCGGTCGGCGCGCTCGGCGGCGGGGCGCTGGCCTCCTGGCTGGGCAACGTACCGGTGCTCACGGGCGGGGCGACGGTGGCGCTGCTGGCCGCCGCCCGCCTCTGGGCGCGGTGAGAGGAGCCCCGCCGCGCCCCGCACACGCCTCGGCCCTCCCCGGTCGCCGTCCGCGGTCTGTCGTACGCCGCGTGCCGTGACCCGGGAGGGCCGGAGGAGGGGGGAAGGTCAGACGATGCCTTCTTCGATCTCCGCCTGCTCGCGGGCGCTGCCGTACGCCGACGGCGTGCTGTACGAACGGCGGGCGACGAACCACCACACGGTGGCCAGGACCAGCACCGCGATCAGCGCGATCGACGCGTAGTTCATCGAGTCGACCGTCACCGGGGACGACTGCGGCAGCAGGAACAGCACGGTCACGATGGCCACCCACACGACGGCGATCCAGCCGATCGGCTTGCTCCAGCGGCCCAGGTGCCAGGGGCCGCGCTCGAAGCGGTTGCCGGAGCGCAGCTTCAGGAAGATCGGGATCGCGTAGGCGGGCGTGATGCCGATGACGTTGATCGCGGTCACCGCGCCGTACGCGGTGGCGGAGTACAGCGACGGCAGGGCGAGCACACCGGCGACGACGACCGACAGCCACACCGCGTTGACGGGGGTCTGGGTGCGCGCGCTCACCTTGTGCCACAGCGCCGAGCCCGGCAGGGCGTTGTCACGGCTGAACGCGAACACCATCCGGCTGGCGGCGGCGACCTCGGCGTTGCCGCAGAACAGCTGCGCCGCGATCACGATCAGGAGCAGGGCGGTGGCCCCGGAGGTGCCCAGCGCGTCGATCATGATCTGGGCGGGCGGGACGCCGGTGGCGCTCTCCTGGGTGCCGACGTAGTCCTGGATCGCGAAGGTCAGCCCGGCGAGCAGGACGAAACCGGCGATCCAGGAGACCCAGATCGCCCGGACGATGCCCTTGGCGGCCGTCACCGAGGCGTTCGAGGTCTCCTCCGACAGGTGGGCCGAGGCGTCGTAGCCGCAGAAGGTGTATTGCGCGAGCAACAACCCGATCGCCGCGACGTACAACGGGTTCTCCCAGCCCGTGTCGTTGACGAACTCGGTGAAGACGAACGACGGCGACTGGTGGTTCGAGGGCACGATCGCGAGCACGGCGACGATCACACCGACACCGATGAGGTGCCACCACACGCTGATGGAGTTGAGCACGCTGACGAGGCGGACGCCGAAGAGGTTCAGCACCGCGTGCAGCAGCAGGATGCAGACGAAGATGATCATCGTCTTGCCCGGGGTGGGGGTGAATCCCCACTGCAGGTTCATCAGCGCGCCGGTGAACAGGGCGGCACCGTAGTCGATGCCCGCGATGGCGCCCAGCAGACCCAGCAGATTCAGCCAGCCGGTGTACCAGCCCCACTTGCGGCCGCCGAGCCGGTCGGCCATGTAGTACAGCGCCCCCGAGGTCGGGTAGGCGCTGGTGACCTCGGCGAGCGCCATGCCGACGCAGAGGACGAAGAGACCGACACCGGCCCAGCCCCAGAGCATCACCGCCGGGCCACCCGTGGACATGCCGAAGCCGTACAGGGTCATGCAGCCGGACAGGATCGAGATGACGGAGAAGCTGATGGCGAAGTTGCCGAAGCCTCCCATGCGACGGGCGAGCACCGGCTGGTAGCCGAGTTCGCGCAGCCGTTCCTCCTCGTCCACCGGATGGGAAACCTCCGCACCCGACTTGGCCGGGGTGGGTATGGACATCGGGAAAACCTCCATGAGCGGGATGGGCAGGGACGGAAAAGGGACGGTTCCGGCAGGGGCGGCGTCGCGGCGCGACGGATCAGCCGCGCGACCTCCGGCCCGGGGTGCGGGAAGCGGCGAGGCAGCGGCTGCGGGCGCGCAGGAAGACGTCCTCCGCGTCTCCCGGCGACTTGCCGCCGCGGGTGCGGTACGCCCAGGGAACCGAGGTGAAGTAGGGGCCGAGCTCCTCGAACACCGCAGCGGCGTCGGCGAACTGGAGGGCACCCCACAGGGCGTGGGCCAGGTGGTTGAGGTCGAGCAGGGAGTGGGAGATCGGAGGCGTGCGCCGGAACCAGAGCTCCAGGGCGCGGACGGCGTCCCGCTCGGCGTCCTCGGTGACCCAGTGCAGGTCGAGTGCCTTCTCGTGGCCCTGCTCGCGACGGTAGCGCTCGACCCGCACGTACAGGGGAAGCACGTGCAGCGCGGAACCCTCGGGGGCCGAGGAGGCCGCCCACTGGACGAAGTTGACCGCCTCGGAGAGACTCCCGCCGGCCTTTCGCGCGTACACGAACTGGAGCATCCGGTGGTAGGCCTCGCGGTTGTACGGGTCGCGCCTGTCGGCCTCCGCCAGCAGCCCCCACGGACCGGGGAACAGCATCGGTCCCGGCGGGTGCAGCCGGTGTTCCTCCAGCTGCTGCCGCTCGTCGAGCTGGGACAGGGCCAGCAGGCACACCCACGGCACCGGGTCGGTGGGGGAGGCGTTCGCGGCCGACCGGCAGGCCGTCCAGGCGTCCTGCCACAACTCCCGGGCACGGTGGTGGCCCTCGCGGTGGGCCCGTACGGCACGCTCGACGACGACGCGGGCGTGCATCACCGCGGCGGCGATGCTCCGGGGGTCCTCGGCCAGCCAGGCCTGCACCGCGTCCGAACCGGCGGCAACCGCGCCGAGCACCTGGGTGCGCTGGGTCCACAGCGTCCAGTCCGGGGTGCTCTCCAGCAGACTCCGCATGGACATCCAGCGCCCGGTACGCAAATCCTGTAAGGCGACACGTAAATCGTTGTCATGGCCGGCTGGATGGTAAACCGGCCGGAAATCACTGTTGGCCATGGACTCGCCCTGTCCCCGTACGACGGGACGTCATGTGACGGATGGAAGTTCTTCTCAGCACGTCACGCAACCCGGTGGCATGGCACTTGTGCGGAAGCGGGAGAACCGGGAGTCGGCGCCCCGGTTCTCGGCGAAAGGTGTCGGTCTCATCAATCCTCAAGGACGTGGGGGGTGAAGCAGCTGTTGAAAAACGAACTGCTCGAAAGCGTCCGGTTGTTGCTCGGCGGTGAGTGTAGAGGCAGTTGCTCCGTTCTTCGGACCGATTCGCGGATCTTACTCAAGTGGTCCGAATCCCACGGACGTTGACCGACACCCTGGATGTTCCGGACGGGGGGCCGTTCGGCCCTTGACGTACGCGGTGGTCTGCACCACTCTGGGCGGCGCAGTTCAAAGATCACGATTCCGTTCAAGCCGCAGAGCTTCCGCACAGCTGGAGTGTCGATGACAGGCCCGGTACTCGCTGTGGACCAGGGGACATCGGGGACGAAGGCGCTGGTGATCTGCCCCGAGCGCGGTGTGATCGGTTCCGCTTCGGTGCCGGTGGCGACCCGTCACGGCGGAGGGGGAGCGGTGGAGGCGGATCCCGGCGAACTCCTCGGCTCGGTCGTCGAGGCGGGACGCCGGGCCTTGCAGGAAGCTGCCGAACCGGTGGTCGCCGTCGGCCTCGCCAACCAGGGTGAGACGGTGCTCGCCTGGGACCCGGACACCGGGCGCCCGCTCACCGACGCGATCGTCTGGCAGGACCGGAGGTCCGCCCCGATCTGCGAGGAACTCTCCTCCCGCGACGAGGAATTGACCCACCTCACCGGCCTGCCCCTCGACCCGTACTTCGCCGCCCCCAAGATGGCCTGGATCCGCCGGGAACTGACTCGCGAGGGCGTCGTCACCACCAGCGACTCCTGGCTGGTCCACCAGCTGACCGGCGCGTTCGTCACGGACGCGGCGACCGCGGGCCGCACCCAGCTGCTCGACCTGGACCGGGCCGCCTGGTCGCCCGAGGCCCTGGACGCCTTCGGCCTGGCCGACGAACGCCTCCCCGCCGTCGTCGACTGCGACCACACGGTCGGCACGACGACCGCCTTCGGCGCCGAACTCCCGCTGACCGGCCTCGTCGTCGACCAGCAGGCCGCCCTCCTCGCCCAGAACGCACTGGACCCGGGCAACGCCAAGTGCACCTACGGAACGGGCGCGTTCCTGCTCGCCCAGACCGGAACCGCCCCGCGCCGCGGCTCCACCGGACTGGTCAGCTGCGTCGCCTGGCGACTCGGCGGCACCACGAACTACTGCCTCGACGGGCAGGTCTACACCGCCGCCTCCGCCGTCGACTGGCTCACCGGCCTCGGAGTGATCTCCGGCGCGGCCGACCTGGACCGGGTCGGCACCGGCGTCCCCGACTCCGGCGGCGTCACCTTCGTACCGGCACTGGCCGGCCTCGCCGCCCCCTGGTGGCGCGGCGACCTGCGCGGATCGATGACCGGCCTCGGCCTCGACACCACCGCCGGACACCTGGCCCGCGCCCTGTGCGAGGGCATCGCGGCGCAGGTGGTCGAACTCGCCGATGCGGTCGCGACCGACCTGGGCTCCCCGCTGACCTCGCTCCGCGTCGACGGCGGCCTGACCCGCTCCGCGCTGCTCATGCAGACCCAGGCCGACCTGCTGCAACGCCCCGTCGAGGTGTCCGCCCTGCCCGACGTCACCGCCCTCGGCGTCGGGGCCGTCGCCCGGCTCGGCCTCGACCCGCGACTGCCGCTCCGGCAGGCCGTGCCCGAGTGGAAACCCGCCGCCGTGTACGAACCCCGGATCGGCGCCGACGAGGCGGCCGAACGGCTCGCCCGGTTCCGGGCGGCCGTACAGACCCTCCTGGACCATGCCTGACACGTACGGGAACCACGCGATGCCCCTCACGACCACGACGACCGGCCCCCTGCCGACCGACGGCCCGCCCTACGACGTGACCGTCGTCGGCGCGGGCGTCGTCGGCACCGCCATCGCCCGCGAACTCGCCCGCCACCGCCTGCGCATCGCGCTCCTCGACGCCTCGGACGACATCGGCAACGCCACGTCCAAGGCCAACACCGCCATCCTGCACACCGGCTTCGACGCCGTCCCCGGATCGCTGGAGGCCCGGCTCGTACGCGAGGGAGCGCACCTGCTGCGCGCGTACGCGGCCGGCGCGGGCATTCCCGTCGAACGCGTCGGAGCCCTCCTCGTCGCCTGGGACGAGGAACAACTCGACGCGCTCCCCGCCCTGTTGGCCAAGGCCGTGCGCAACGACTACCACGCGGCCCGCCTCCTGGACGCGGCGGAACTGTACGCCCGCGAACCCCACCTCGGGCCCGGCGCCCTCGGCGCGCTCGAAGTGCCCGACGAGAGCATCATCTGCCCCTGGACGACCCCGCTCGCCTACGCCACCCAGGCCGTGCGCGCCGGAGTCCACCTGCACCTCGACTGCCGGGTGCGGCACATCGACAGCGACGACGACCTGCACACCCTCACCACCGACCGGGGACCCCTGCGCACCCGCCACCTGATCAACGCCGCCGGACTGCACGCCGACGAGATCGACCGGGAACTCGGCCACGACGTCTTCACCGTCACCCCGCGCCGCGGCCAGCTCCTCGTCTTCGACAAGCTCGCCCGGGGCCTCGTCGACCACATCCTGCTGCCCGTGCCCACCGCCGCGGGCAAGGGCGTCCTGGTCGCACCCACCGTCTTCGGCAATGTCCTGCTCGGCCCCACCGCCGAGGAACTCGACGACAAGACCGCCACCGGATCGACCGCCGACGGGATCGCCCTGCTGCGGGAGAAGGGCCACCGCATCCTGCCCGAGCTGCTCGACGAGGAGGTCACGGCCGTCTACGCCGGACTGCGCGCCGCCACCGGTCAGGAGGACTACCGCATCCGCTCCCACCCGGACCAGCGGTACATCGCCGTCGGCGGCATCCGTTCCACCGGACTCACCGCCTCCATGGCCATCGCCAGGTACGTCACCGGACTGCTCGGCGACTCGGGACTCGACCTCTCCGCCCCCGCCGAATTGCCGCCCGTCACCATGCCCAACCTCGGCGAGGCGTTCCCGCGCCCCTACCAGGACGCCGCACTCATCGCCTCGGACCCGGCCTACGGCACCCTCGTCTGCCACTGCGAACGGGTCTCCGCGGGCGAGATCAGGGACGCCCTCGCCAGTTCGGTGCCGCCCCGCTCACCGGACGGCCTGCGCCGCAGGACCAGGGCGGGCAACGGGCGCTGCCAGGGCTTTTATTGCGGGGCCGCGGTCCGCGCACTGCTGGAGGAGGAACGGTCATGACCCGGCACGAACGGACCGTCGACGTACTGGTCGTCGGCGGCGGCCCGGCCGGCCTCGGCGCGGGCGCCGAACTCGCCGCGTCCGGCGCGGGCCGGGTCGAGATCCTGGAACGCGAACAGACCGCGGGCGGCGTCCCTCGCCACTGCGCCCACGGCGGATTCGGCGACCGGATCCCCGTACTCGGCGGGGGAACGACCGGACCCGCGTACGCACGGGACTGCGTGGCCGCCGCCGTGCGGTCCGGGGCCGTCCTGCGCACCGGAGTCACCGTCACCGGCTGGGCCGGACCGCTGACCGTCGACACCACCGCCCCCACCGGCCTCGAACGGATCACCGCCCGCGCCGTCGTCCTCGCCACCGGCGCCCGTGAACGCCCCCGCAGCGCCCGCCTCGTCCCCGGCAGCCGCCCGCCCGGCGTCTACACCACCGGCGAACTCCAACAGGCCGTCCACCTGTACCGGCAACGGATCGGGACCCGGGCGGTCGTCATCGGCGACGAGCCCGTCGGCCGCGCCGCGGTCGACACCCTGCGCGTCGCCGGCGCGGACGTCGTCGCCGTGGTCACCGACCGGCCGCACTCCCGGCTCGCCGCCCTCACCCGGAGCGGGGACCGCCCCCCGGTCCTCGACGACACCACCGTCACCGGGCTGACCGGCCGGGAACGCCTCACCGGAGTGGAGGTGCGGCACCGCGACGGCCGGACCACCACCCTGCGCTGCGACACCGTCGTCTTCACCGGCGACTGGATCCCCGACCACGAACTGGCCCGCCGCGGCGCGATCACCCTGGACCCCGGCACCCGCGGCCCGGCCTACGACGCCGCCCACCGCACGACGAGGAACGGGGTCTTCGCCGTCGGCAACCTGCTGCACGGCGTGGAGAGCGCCGCCTTCGCCGCGGCCGAGGGCCGGGCCGTCGCCGCGCCCCTGCTGCGCCACCTGGCGACCGGCGCCTGGCCCGAAGGGCGCCCGCCCGTCACGGTCGCGGCCCCGCTGAGCTGGATCGCGCCGAACCTCGTCGGGCCCGACGGCGACGCACCACCGCACGACCGCTTCAGCCTGCGCACCACCCGGCGGCTGTCCGCGCCGCTGCTCGTCGCCCGGCAGGACGGCCGGGTGCTCCACCGGCAGCGGCTGCTGCGACCTGCCGTACCGGGCCTCCCGTTCCACCTGCGCGCCGACTGGCTCGACCGGGTCGATCCGGGCGGCGGAACCGTACGGATCGAAGCGAACTGACAGGGGGTCAGTAATTTCGGGACGCCGGAGGGCCGGGAGACCGGGGAGTCAGGGAATCAGCAGCCAGTCCGAACCGATCGCCGCGACCAGGCCGACGGCCAGCAGCCAACTGCCGAGCCGGGTGCGGCCGTTCCTGCTGAGCTCGATCACGATTCCGCACAGGATCAGCGCGAGCCCGTACACCCCCACCACCAGCACGGAGGACCGGCTGGCGATCCGCAGCACGAGGACCACCGCCATCGCGGCCATGCCCACCGCCGACAGCACCATCCGCAGCCGCCGTGCCTGGCGCGGAGTCAGCCTCCGGTCGGCGTCGTCCTCCTCGTCGACGTCCCCGTCCTCGCCGGTGCCCTCCTCCGGGGCCGCCGCGGGAACCGGTCCGCCGACCGGCCCGGGGCCTGTCGCGGGAGCCCCGTCCCCGGCCTCTTCCGCGGTTCTTTCCCCGGCCTCGCCGGCGGTCCTTCCGGTGGCCTTTCCGGCCGTCTTCCCGGGGGCGGCCGCCCCCGGGCCCTCGGCGGGAGCCGCTTCACCGACTGCCCGGGGGGCCTTCGCGGAAGCCGCCCCGTCGGTCTTCGCCGAAGGCGGCCCGTCGGCGGGCTTCGTGGCGGCCCCCGGTCCGTCCCCGGATCCGTCCTTGGTGTCGGGTATCGGGGCGTCCACGGCCCGCTCCTGGTCAGAAGTGCTCATGACGCGCGATCGTAATGGCTGCGGGCCGCCCTGTTCACCGCTCCCGGCGACGCACGGCGGACGGCCCGGCCGGCATACGGCACGCACACGACGCGTGCCGGCCGCGTCCCCGCCCCCGACGGCAGGCCCCGCGACCGGCCTACCGGCCCGGTTCCCGCAGACGTGGTGCCTCGGCGGCGGCGTCGACGGGCCCGGCGCCCGCCGCTTCCCCGGCCGCCACCCGGCCGGCCAGTTCCCCGGCCCAGCCGGCCAGCCCGCCGACGTCGAGCCCGTACGGATGGTCCGGCACGAACGGGGCGAGCGCCGCCGCCCCGCGCCGCAACAACCGGGCCCCGCCCGTCGCGTTGCCCCGGGCCGCGTGCGTCAGCCCCACGGCCAGCTGCGCCAGACCCCGCCACAGCTCCCGTTCCGCCTCCGGACCCGACTTCCAGGCGTCCTCGAACACCTCGTGCGCGTGGAAGGGCATGCCCGCGTCCAGCAGCCGCTGGGCCTCCCGCACCGTCTCCTCGGGCGTACGGACCACGCCCTCGGGCTGCCGTTCGACGCCCGCCGCCCCGCGGGGGAGGGGGCGCCCCAGCCCGTCACGGGGACGCGCGTTGCGCGCCCGGCCCTCGGCGTCCCGGTCCCTGCGAGTCTCGTCCACCCCACGATTGTGCCCCGCACCTGCGGTGAACTGTCGGAACCACTGTCCGTTGACCCTTGTTCACGACTAGTGTCGAAACCAATCCGTACCACCCTAGGGGAGGGTAGGCATGAAGCCGTCCCGGCCGCTGTACGAGCGTGAACCGGAACTTGCCGCTGCCGCACAGGCCGTGGACGCCCTATGCGGGGCCCAGGCCGTCGGCGGGCTGCTGATCTTCAGCGGCGAGGCCGGCATCGGCAAGACAGCACTGCTCGGCGAGATCCAGACCATGGCCGCCGACCGGTGCACGATCTGGTCCGCCCGTGGCGGAGAAACGGTCACGTCCGTGCCGTTCCACGTCGTGCGCCAACTGCTGCAGCCGGCGCTCGACCAACTGCCGCCCGACGAGGTGCGCGCCCTGTTCGGGACCTGGTACGAGATCGCCGCGCCCGCGCTCGGACTCGCCGAGCCGAGCGGCCCGCAGCCGGACCCGCAGGGCGTGCGCGACGGCCTTGACTTCGTCGTCTCCCGGCTCGCGTCCCGGGTCAGCCACCGCCCGCTGCTGCTCATCGTCGACGACGCGCACTGGGCGGACGGCGAATCCCTCGCCTGGCTCGCCTCGTTCACCGCCCGCCTCGGCGAACTGCCCGTACTGGTCGTCCAGGCCCACCGCCCGGAGGAGCTGGCGGCGCGGCTGAAGGAGAGCGGGCCGGGCAGCGGCCACCCGTCCCAGGTGCGGGTCGCGCTGCGCGCCCTCACCCCGGACGCCACCGCCGAACTGGTCCGTGCGGCCCTCGGCGAACACGCCGACGACCCGTTCTGCCGCGAGGTGTGGGCCGTCACCGGCGGCAACCCCTACGAGGCGGTCGAACTCGTCGCCAAGGTGCAGGACCGCGAACTGGCGCCGCTGGAGGAATCCGCCGGACTGCTGCGCGAACTCGGCGCCTCCGCCCGAGGCAGCGGCCTCGTCGCCCGGCTCGAACGGCTCGGGACCAACGCCAACCGCTTCGCCTGGGCCGCCGCCGTACTCGGCACGGAGATCTCGCAGAGCCTCGCGGCCGGCCTCGCCGGCATGAGCCCGGCCGAGGCCGCCGACTGCACGGAGCGGCTGCGCGAGGCCCGCATCGTCACCGGCTTCGACCCGCTGGAGTTCGTCCACCCGCTGATCGCGAGCGCGGTGTACCGCTCCATCCCGCCGGCCACCCGCACCGCCATGCACGGCCGGGCCGCGTGGGCGATCACCCGGGCCGGACTCGGCGCCGCCGCGGCCTCCCGGCACCTGCTCGAAGTGCACCCGGACGACGACCAGGAACTGGTCGGCCAACTCCGCGAAGCGGCCCAACAGCACCTGGCGGTCGGCGCCCCGGACGCCGCCCGCCGCTGCCTCGAACGCGCCCTGCAGGAACCGCCGAGCCCGCAGGTGAAGGCCACCCTGCTGTACGAGCTCGGCTGTGCCACCCTGCTCAGCTCCCCGGCCACCACCGTCCAGCACCTGCGCGCGGCCCTCGACATGCCCGGCCTCGACGAGGAACGGCGGGTCGACGCCACCTACCGCCTCGCGGCCGCGCACTCCCACAACAACCAGCTGAAGGAAGCGGCCCTCGCCCTCGCGGCGGAGGCCGCACGCACCGCCCCCGGCCCCGGCCTGATGCGGCTTCAGGCCGGAGCCTTCCTCTGGGAGGGCATGCAGGCCACCGAGGACGACGGACCCGGCCGCTCCGCCCGGCTCGCCCGCAACGCCGACCACCTGCACGGCCGTGACAACGCCGAGCGCGCCCTGCTCACCATCCGCGCCTTCGACGCCATGATGCGCGGCGAGAACGCCCAGCTCGTCGTCGACCTCTGCGAACGCGCCCTGGTCGACGGCCATCCCGCCCGGGGACTGGGCTGGACCGACGCGGAATGGGGCTTCGAGCTGCCGACCCTCGTCGGCATCACCTACGCCTTCACCGACCAGCTCGACCGGGCCGAGCAGCTCTTCGGCGAGGCCGTCCGCGCCTTCGAGATCTCCGGCTGGAGCGGTGCGCACCTCGCCTTCGCCCACACCCTGCTCGGACTCGTCCACCGGCGTCGCGGCCGACTGGCCGAGGCCGAGGGCTTCCTGCGCGAGGGGCTGCGTCTGGCCGACCGCGTCGGCAGCGGACTGCCCGTCCACTGGGACGCGGCCTGTCTGCTCATCGACACGCTCCTGGCCCGTGGTCGCGTCAAGGAGGCCCGCGAGATCGCCGACCGCTACGCCTTCGGCTCGCCCTACCCCAGCGCGATGGTGCTCCCCGACGGCCCGTGCGTGCGCGGTCGGCTGCTGCTGGCCGAAGGCCGTACGAAGGAGGCGGTCTCCGAACTGGAGGCGGCGGGCCAGGCGCTCGAACCCCGGGGCAGGTTCAACGGGGTGTGGGCGCCCTGGGCCGGTGACCTCGCCCGCGCACTGGCCGAGGAGGACCCGGAGCGCGCCGCCCGGCTCGCCACGACGGCCCGGACGCACGCCGAGCGCTTCGGCACGGATACCGCCATCGGCGAGGCTCTGCGCTGTGTCGCCCTCTTCGCGGAGCCCGAGGACGCCGCCCATCTGCTCGCCGAATCCGTTCGGCACCTGGAGGCGTCCCCGTCGGCGTACGAGCACGCGCTCGCCCTCGTCGACTACGGCATCGCGATCCGCTCGCCGCGCGAACTCGCCAGGGCCCAGAAACTGGCCACCGCATGCGGCGCCGAGTCCCTGGCGAACCGTGCCCACCAGGCACGGGCGTCGATCCGGTCCTCGGAGTGAGGTAATGTTTGTCCTGCGCGGTCACCCGGGAACACCGGGGGATTCGCATCGGGACGTGGCGCAGCTTGGTAGCGCACTTGACTGGGGGTCAAGGGGTCGCAGGTTCAAATCCTGTCGTCCCGACTCGTGAGAGTCGTAGATCAGGGGCCGGGCCGGAGAAATCCGGACCGGCCCCTCGGTCGTTCCCGGGGACGGTCGGTACCGACATGTCCGGGCGGTACCGGTGGGCGGGCGGAGCCGGCCTCCTCCGCCCGGACCCGACAGTCCCGGACACGGACCTCCCGGCCGCCGCAGGCCCCGTGGTACCGCTCCGGCACCACGGAGCCGACAGGAACGAGGAGTACATGAGCCCGCGCCGAAAGCACGTCGTCGTTGCCGCGGTGGCCGCCCTGGCCGTCGCGGGCGGGGCGCTCATCTGGGGCATCGGCAACCGCGACGGGTCCGGCAACGGCCTCGACGGCGCCTGCCACGGGTCCGTCGCCGTCGAGGAGGCCCGGAACTTCTTCGACGGCGCCGAGTTGGAAGGCGAGGGGCACACGGGGGAGTGGGTCGGCCACGAGACCGACTGGTGCTCGGTCCGGGCCGAGGACGACGACCGGAGCGCCACGCTCCGGCTGCAGATACGGCCCGCAGCCGCGCACCGGAGCTCCGGAGCGGCCGAGGAGCCCGGCGCGGCGCCGATCGGACACGGCTGGAACGGCTCGGTCTCCGTCCGCGACCGTCCCAGGGCCGCCGTGCTCGTGGACTGCGCCCCGCTCGCGGGCAAGGGGCTGCTCGTCCTCACCGAAGCGACCAGGGAAGCCGACGAGCTGACGTCCGATCAGGTACGCGATGTCGTCCGCCTCGCCACGGAGACCGGCCGCCGCGCGGCCGAACGCTTCGACTGCGAAGGGGCCCTGGGCAAGCGCCCCGGAACGGTCGACCGCACCGGCGTCGCGACCCGCCCGGCCGCCGGGGCCGCCGCCACCTGCCGGGACGTCGTCAGTCCGCGCAACGCCCGGCTCGCACGCGTCACCACCGTCGACGAATACCCGGCCGGCCGTGCCCTGACCGAGGAATGCAGGGTGAACCGGGGCGAGCGCGATCACGTGCGCCTCAACGCCTACTACGGCCCCTCCGCCCTGCAGGAGAAGTACCTCGACGACCGCTACCCCGGCAGCGTCACCGGCTCCCGCACCCGGTCGTACACCTGCCGGGGCGCACTGGGCACCGCGTACTTCAAACTCACCCCTCCGAAGCGCGGCGACGGCAGGCCCGCCCCGGTCGATGCCCCGACGGCCGAGGTCTTCGACGAGCTCCTCACGGCCTTCGCCGCGAGCTCCGCAGCGCGCCACGGCTGCCCCACGACATGACGGGCTGTCAGGCAGCCTGCTCCGCAGGGACGTTGACGTGACCGTGATCCCCGTGTGATCCACGCGCCGTAGCCTTCACCCGGCCAGGGGGTCCGGGCGGAGACGGTCGAGGCGGGGGACAGCACATGACGTACCGGCGTGCGGTGATACCGGCACTGCTCGGAGGAGTACTGCTCACGGCGCTCCTGTGGTGGGCGGGGGAGAGCGCACAGGCGCTGCGCCTGCAGGGCGCCACGGGCACGATCGGGGGCCGGGCCGCCGCCGAACTCGAACGCTGGCTCGTCCCCTGGTCGTACCAGCCCTTGGCCGGTACGTGGGCGGGCGGCGACGTGCCCGGGGGGCCGGCAGGGGGCGACGGCGCCCGCTACCTCGCGCTGCACGGGACCGCGTTGCAGATCAGGTTCGCCGCGGTGTTCGCCTTCTTCGTGCCCGGGGCACTGCTCCTGATCCGCAGGCTGCCGCCGGTGCACGGCCGGATGCCGGCCACCCTGCTCGCGGTGTGGGCCTGGGGAATCGTGGCGGGGACGCTGGCGGTGACCGTCTCCGCACCATGGCTGATCGCCTCGTACGGCCACGGCAGTTACCGCTTCCTGCCCCAGCTGGCGAGCGTGATCTCCGCAGGCCGGCAGATCCTGGTGGTGACCGCCCCGGCCGCCGCGGCGGTGGCGGTGCTCGCGGCACGGATCACCGCCAGGGGCGCCGGTCCGCTGCCGAGGGAGGCCGTTCCGGCACGCGCCGCCCGGTCGGCCGCCACCGCCGGGACCGCGGTGACCGCACTGTCCCTGGTGGTCCTCTCGTACCAGCAGGTCGCCGCGGCCATCCAGACGGCCTTCCCCGGCGGCGGACTGCTCGCCGAGCCGGGCGACCTGCTGCGCCAGTGGCTGCTGCTCGGCGCCTGGTCGGAGCCCGGGGGCTCCGGCATCGATGCCTGGCTCCTGTACCGCGCCGCCGATGTGCTGCTGCTCGTCGTGGTGTGGTGGGCGCTGCGGTTGCTGCCCGGACTGCTCACCCGGGCCACGGTCCCGGCGATGGCGGCCGGTGCGGTCTGCGCGACGGTCCTCGGCCTGCTGGCGAGCCAGTTGCTGCGGGTGGCGACGGACGGCACGGGCGCGCCCGGCGGGTGGCCGCAGCTGTTCGCCACCCTCGGCGGCGGCGTCCCGGCGGCCCTGACCTGCGGGCTTCTGGCGGGAATCGTGGCAGCCGTGACACTGCGGGCGGCCTGCCGGAGCAGTGGCCCCGCCGCCGGCCCGCAGTCCCCGTAACGGCTGCTGCGGCCCGTCCCCACGGGCACGAGGGGGGTTCTGCCTGGTGGGGCGGGGTCCCGTACCCTTTCCCGGGGCCGGTCCGATCGGGGCGGGCGTGGCCCGGGGAACGCGAGGGGGCGGATTCATGCGGCACGACCGCGGCACGGACAGGGCACTCGACGTACTGGTCCGTCTGGCCGGGCCGGACGACGTGCGGCAGGCGGTGAGGGAGCGGATCGGGGTCGCGGAGCGGCCGAGCACGGTCGTTCCCGAGAGCCGCTGGGACAGCCTTTCGCAGCTCTCGGCCGACACGCTGCCGGTCTCCGCCCGGCTGTGGGTCCTGGAGGAGGACCGGGCGGACCTGAACGAACTCCTCGTCCTGGCCGACGGGTTGCCCCGGGGGCTGGGCTCGGCGGTCCTCCACGGCGAACCCTTCGGGCCCGGCAGGGAGGAACCCGTCCCGCTGATCGGGACGTTGCGGGACCGGCTCCTCGCGGAAAGCGCCGGGCAGCTTCCCGCAGCGGAACTGATCCCCGTGCTGCGGGCCGCGAGGACCATGCGCCAGGGCCGCCGGGCCGCCCGCTCGACGGGCCGCGGGGACTGGCCGCGCGTCATCGAGGCCGACACCGAGCAGCCGCTGCCCGGGTACACCCGATGGGCGCTCGCGCTGCGGCCCGACTGCCCCCCGGTCCTGCGGGAACGCTTCTCCGCCCACCCGGGATACGCCCACCGGATGCGGCTCGCGGGCATCGTCGACGGCCCGGAGAGCTACGTACGCCAGTGGCGTTCGGCCCGCACGGTGCTGTGTGCCCTCGACACCGGCCGCTGGGCGTTCCCCACCCGGGAGCGGGAGGCCGAAGAGGTACTGCGGCCCCTGGTGCGCGACTCGTTGGGGGCGAACGTCGAGGCGTGGGCCGTCCTGGCACAACTGCTGCCGACGTTCACGGGAACCGTCCCGGAGCTGATCGTGACCGCGGGCGCCATCGCCTGAGACAGGGCGGCGGGGAGGAGAGGGAGGCGGGGCGGCTGGAGTCGAACCAGCGTGTTCCGGTTCTGGAGACCGGTGCGACTGCCCCTGCGCTACGACCCCGCCCTGCCGCCGATCCTAGGCGAACCGCGGGGGCGAGAACACCGTCGCCCGTGCGCAGGCACTCCTGATGAGCAAGGGCGACGGGGCACGAAGGGGGCATCCGCAATGGCGTACGGGGAGCGCGGGGAACGGCCGCGCCACGTGATCGACCTGACGGACCGGCGCGCGCTGGAGCGGTGGCGGCCGGCCGACGGGGCGGTGATCGCGGAGGCGCGGCGGCTCAAGGAGGCCGCGCTGCTGGACCTCGGACTGTCCGGCTCGGTGGTGGCCTCCTGGATCCACGCCAAGTGCCGCCACCAGATACCGACCACGGCGGTGGAGACCGCCGCGGTGGTGGCGAGCGGCGACGGAACCTGTCTGCTCGTGTACAACCCGGAGTTCTTCGTCGGCATCGGCCTCGACGGGGTGAAGTTCGTCCTGTTCCACGAGGCGCGGCACCTGGTCCACCGGCACCTGTTCGTGGAGGAGGAACTGCGGGACGATCCGGTGTTCACCCTGGCGGCGGAGGTCTCCATCAACCACGTGGCGATGGTCCGCCTCGGCACGGAGGCGCTCCCGCTCCGGGACGGCGCACCGGTGGGCATCGACCCGCGCGAGATCTACGCGGCCTACCGGGAGGACCTCCTGGCGCACGGTCTGGACCCGGTGGACCATGCGGTCTTCGTCGCCACGGACATGTCGGTGTACGGCGAACTGAAGCGGATGGCGCACCCGCCGGTGCCGGCACCCGCGCTGTGCGTCCGGCTCTCGCACACCCGCGTACCCGCCGACCAGGAGACCGTCGACACCATGGTGTCCTCCGTACTGCTCAACTCGCTGCTCGCGGCCCGCCGCGGTCACGCGGTGGCGGAGGCGGAAATCGGCGAGCTGGTGGACCGCACGGACGGGGCGTCGGACCGGGTGAGCCGGATATGGGGCAGGCTCGGCGCGGGCCTGCTGCGCGGCCGGACCCCGGGCACCGGGCGGGTCGACTGGTGGCAGCGGTGGCTGGTGGACGTCGTCGCCTCGAAACTGCGGGACGGCGAGCGGCTGGTGTACCCGAAGAAGCGGGGCGCGCTGCTCGCCGCGCTCGGGCACGACCCGCTCCTCTCGCGGCGCGGCCCGGTGCGGGACAAGGTGCTCGTCATCGCGTACGACACCTCGGGGTCGATGCCGGACCACGTGGTCGACTGGCTGACCGAACTGGTCGGCGGGATCGACGGGGTGGAGGCGCACTGGCTCTCCTTCGACGCCGTGGTGATGCCGTTCCGCCCCGGCGAGCGGGTCTACGGCGGCGGGGGCACGAGCTTTCGGGCCGTCGCCGACTACGTGGAGGGGCGGACACCCGTCGACGGCCGGCCCTTCGAGGAGACCCCGGACGCCGTCGTGGTGCTCACCGACGGCCACGCGCCCCCCATCACCCCGGCCGAACCCGACAAGTGGATCTGGCTGATCACCGAGGGCGGCGACGACTGGCCCGACTTCCACCACCCCCCGATGGCCTGCCATCGCGTCACGACAGGATCGAGATGACCACGCCCCGCACCGTTCCGTGGCGGCCCAACGCCACCTACCCGCGACCGCCCGAGGGCTGGACGGGGGTGTCCCGGCTGGCGTCCTTCATCGACGCGATGATCGACATGGGACAGACGGGCCAGGTCTTCGGCGAGCACGGGGTCGGCAAGACGGCGACGTTCTTCTCGCACATCGCCGAGGCGTACCCGGACGCCGAACTGGTCTTCGTCCCGGCCGCCAACCTCACCCCGGACGACCTGCTGGTCAACGCCCCGGTACGGGACGGGCGGACGGGGGAGCTCGTGCTGCGGCAGCTGGTGATGGACCGGCTCCGGCCGGGGAAGCCGTTCGTCCTGCTCATCGACGACTCGTTGCAGGCCGGTGAGTCGATCCAGTCGCAGCTGATGCAGATCGCCTGCAACTGGACGCTCGGCGGATACGACCTGCGGGCCCTGGGCTGCATCGGCGTCTTCCTCACCGACAACGAATCGCTGAGCGAGACCGCCGCCCGCCGCGGCGACCTGGCGATCCTGGACCGGATGGTCACCATCAGGATCACCGCGAACGACACGGCCTGGCGGCTGAAACTGGCCGCGAAGTACCGCGACCGGGACCTCGGCGGTGTGTTCTCGCTGTGGGCGTCGCTGAGTTCCGCGCTGCGCGAGCTGCTGTCGCCGCGCACCCTGGACCACATCATCGCCAACGCCCAGGAGGGTTTCCCGCTGAGCTGGGGACTGCCCCTGGTCAACGGGGAGCGGCTGAGGCTCTCCGAACCCCTGCCCGACGGCCGCCCGGGACCCAACCGCACCCAGGAGATCCTGGACCGGATCGCCCGCGAGCTGGACGTGCCGAACCCGGCCCGGATCGCCGACCCCGTGCGCCGGGTGGTGCGGGCGGCGCTGCGCAACCGGTGGACCGTGCTGCTCCAGGGGCCGCCGGGATGCGGCAAGACCGAACTCGTCCGGCAGACGGTCCGGGAGGGCCTGGACGGGCGGGAACCGCTGTACTTCTCGCTGCCGGTGACCAACGTCGAGGACCTCTGCGCACCGATCCCGACCCCCGACGGGTCCCTGGAGAACCTGCTGGCGGCCGTGTTCACGGATCCGGGGCCGAAGGCGATCGTCTGGGACGAGTACAACCGCCCCAAGGACCGGGCGGCGTTCGCCAAACTGATGGAGATCACGCAGGAGTGGTCGCTGGCGGGCCGGCCGATCGACGGGCTGCGGGCCCAGATCGCGGTGCAGAACCCGCCGTACCACCTGGGCCGCAAACTGCTCGTGGCGCGGAACAACATCGCCCAGGCGACCCGGTTCACGGCCTCGCTGATGGTGGACCCCGGCGACATCCCGGCCAACGAGTGGCTGATCGAGAAGTACGGTGCGGTGGCCGAGACCGTGCTCGACTGGTGGAAGCACGACATCGACGAGGACGGCCGGGCCTGGATCACCAAGCGGACCATCGAGCGGCTGATCAAGCTCCACCAGCGGGGACTTCCGCTGGAGATGGGCACGGTGTACCTCGGGGACGGCGAGTACGCCCCGGTGCGGTTGGCCGGCCTCGTCGAGCGGCTGAACGACCGGCCGGTGACGGGGCTGCGGGAGCTGGCCCGGCAGGTGGACGCCTGGGAGCGGCGGCTGCGGCGGGCCGCGGACCGGTCGTCGGAGGGCGGCGACGACAGCGACGTGGTGCACCAGATCATCGCCAACGCCGAGCTGTCGCAGCTGAAGAAGCACCGCAGGGCGGTGACCAGGCTGGTGGCGCTGCTGCCGCCGAAGCTGCGCTCGACCTACCTGGTCGGCGCCCCGGAGCCGTACCAGCGGTTCTGGATCGAGGTGTTCGCCGCGATGCCCCGCCGAGGACCGGCCGGGGCTCCCGGCGGACCCGCGGGGGCGTGACGGGGCACGGCCCCGGAACTACCGGTCCCGGGGCGGGGCCGTCCGGTGGACGCTGCGGACCGCCTCGACGTCCGCGGAGACCGCGGGCCTCGGCAGATGCGCGCTGAACGCGTCCAGCCGGTGCCGGACACTGGTCGCGATGCCCTTGCCGAGGACGAAGCGGGTCGGGGTGGAGGCCCGGGGCGCGGCGTCCAGGAGCCGGTGCGCCTCGCGGCTGCGCAGCCCGGTGTGGGAGAGGACGAGATGGGTGAGGCGGTGCTCACGGGCCGCCAGGCTCTCGCCGATCGCGGTCGCGGCGGCGAGGTCGAGCCGGTTGTCCGCCGCGCCGAGGTTCCCGGCGGCCCGGACCCTGCCGAGGTCCAGGAGCTCGACGCCGGCGCCGGCCGCCGCGGCGACGAGCCGGGCGGCGGCCCGCGGCCCGACACCGTTGCTGGCGACGGAGAGCCGGGCGGTACGGCCGTACGGCGCGCGCTCCAGGGCGTCGGCCAGGAGCAGCGCCCCGTCGTCGCCCAACCGGGCCGCGGACGCGTACAGTTCGCCGACCGCTCCGGCGGCGAGCAGTGCGGCGAGCGGGGCCGCCCCGGTACGGCCGAGCGGGTTCCCGCCGACGAAGAGCCGTTCCACCCGGCGCCCGGAGGCGGCGGCCCCGAGCAGTGCCTCGGCGAGCACCGCGAGGCCCGCCGGGTCCAGGCCGGTCTGCACCAGGTCGAGGGTGCGCAGCCCGGACGCCGCGGCGACGAGGTCCGCCGCGGCCCGGCCACCGCCCGTGCCCAGCGGATTGCGCTTGAGCCACACCCCGCCGACGACGTGTTCGGAGGCGCGCAGACTGTCCGCGATCCGGCACGCGCCGCCCGCGGTGATGCCGTTGCAGCCCAGGTAGAGGGTCTCGACGCCCGCCCCGACGGTCCGCTCGGCGACGTCCGTGGCCCCGTCGTCGCCGAGCCCGTCGGTGCCCAGGAGCAGGTGCCGGACCCGGGCCGGGGCCGCGGCGTCACCGAGGGCCTCGGCGATCAGGGCGGCTCCTTCGGGGCCGAGGGCCTGCTTGCACAGGTCGAGCCGGCCGTCGGGCATCGCGGTCCCGGCCGGGAAGTCGAGCCGCCGGTCGGTGGCCGCACCGCCGCGCAGCCAGTCGATCAGCGGGCCGAGGTCGGCGATCGAGCGGGGCAGGACGCGGGGAACACCCGCGAAGGGCGCCTCCTCGGCGGGACCGGTCACCACGCCGCCTCCCGGTAGTCCTTGAGGAAGACGCCCGACACGGGCGAACCCGCCTCGCCCCGCACGATCGGGTCGTACACCCGCGCGGCCCCGTCCACGATGTCCAGCGGGGTGCGGAAGCCCTCGGCGGCGATCCGGTTCTTCTTCGGCAGCGGGTTCTCGTCGGTGATCCAGCCGGTGTCGACGCTGCACATGTGGACGCCCCGCGCGGCGAGTTCGGGCCCGCTGGTACGGGTGAGCATGTTGAGCGCCGCCTTCGCCATGTTGGTGTGCGGATGCCCGGCGGTCTTGCGCCGCACGGCGAAACGGCCCTCCACGGCCGTGACGTTGACGACGTACCGGTTCGGCCGGGGCGAGGCGAGCAGCAGCGGCAGCAGCCGGTCCACCAGCAGGGCGGGCGCGAGGGCGTTGACGAGCTGGGTCTCCAGCAGCTCGGCCGGGTCCAGCTCGCCGATCCGGGCGGACCAGGAGTTCACCGGGGCGTGGTCGGGCAGCAGCCCCGCCTCGTCCGCCTCCGCGAGGACCAGCGCGAGCGCCCCCGAGGCGGCGGGGGCCGCCAGGGCCCGCATCGGCTCGTAGCCGGGGGCGGCCCAGGCGCCCCCGGGGAGCGCGGCGGTCTCACCGGCGGCGAGCAGCGCGTACGACTCGGGCGGGCGGCGCACGGTCTGGGCGGCGTTGTTGACGAGGATGTCCAACGGCTCGCCGTCCCGGTGGAGCCGCTCGCACAGTCCCAGGACCTGGCGCGGGTCGCGCAGGTCGACGGCGACGACGGTGAGCCGGTCGAGCCACGCCCCGCTGCCGGGCTCCGCGCGGAACCGGCGCAGGGTGTCCTGCGGGAAGCGGGAGGTGACGAGGAGTTCGACGCCGTCGCGGAGCATCATCAGCGCCAGCTGGAAGCCGATCTTGACCCGCCCGCCGGTGAGCAGCGCCCGGCGCCCGGTGAGATCGGTGGACAGGGCGCGGCGGGAGGTGTTGTCGGCGGCGCAGTCCGGGCAGAGCGCGTGGTAGAACGCGTCGACCCGCCGGTAGAACGACTTGCAGACGTAACAGCGCCGGGGCCGGTGGAAGACCCCGTCGCCCGTCCCGCTCCCGCCGGACAGCGGCGCGTCCTCGCGCCGTGCGGGCGCACCGGTCGCGGTGGCGGCGACGACCGCCGCGTCGGCCTCGGCACAGGCGTCGCCGCGGGCCTTGCGGCGGCGCGTGCGGCCGTCGCGGGTGAAGGACGCGGCGACCTGCTCGGCGCGCAGGCGCACCGGGTCGTCGACGGGCAGGGCGCGCAGCTTCGCGACCGTACGGTCGAAGGCCGCCAGTTCCTCGTCGCCGATCCGCTCTTCGTCACTGGTCAGCGCCATGCCCCCGCCTCCGTGCCCGTCGTCGCCCGCCCCGGTGGTCCCGGCCGGATTCGAACCGGCGTGTTCCCTCATGCGAAGAGGATGCGACTGCCTCTGCGCTACGGGACCGGGCTGCCCGGACGGTCGGATTCGAACCGACGTGTTCACGACTTGGCAAGTCGGCGCGACTGCCTCTGCGCTACGTCCGGACAGTGCCGATGATCATACCGACGGTGTCCCGGGCACCGTCCGGGCGGGTTCCCGGCCGTACCGTCCGGCCGTTCGGCGGCGTTCCGGGCGCATTACGCTGGACTGGACACGGCAGCTCGACGCGGTACGGAGCCCTTCGCTTCCGGGCGAAGGCCCGTGTGCCCCCGGGAGGCATGATGAGCCAGCAGCCGGTGCTCCTGCCCTACACCGACCCGGCCTTCGTGGTGGACCCCTTCCCGCTCTACCGGCAGTTGCGCGACGACGGACCGGTACGGCGCGCCGTCATCGCGGGCGGCCTGGAGGCATGGCTGGTCACCCGGTACGAGGACGGCCTGGCGGCCCTGTCCGACCCGCGCCTGAGCAGCGACCTCCGCGACGCGTCGGACCCCCGGCTCGTCGAACTGCTGCCCGCCACGGACCGCGAGTCGGCGCTGCGCAACATGCTCCGCTCCGACCCTCCCGACCACACCCGGCTGCGCCGCCTGGTCTCCAGGGCGTTCACCGCGCACCGGGTGGCCGGGCTGCGGCCCCGCGTCCAGGAGATCGCCGACCGGCTGCTCGACGCGATCGGGCCGGACGGCCGCGCCGACCTCGTCGAGAGTTTCGCCCTGCCGCTGCCGGTCACCGTGATAGGCGAACTGCTCGGCGTGCCCGCCGCCGACCGGGACGACTTCCGGCGGTGGACCGACGAGATGATCCTGCGGGGCGCCGAGCGGCCGGACCCGGTGCGGACGGACCGGGCGTGGCGGCGGATGCGCGGCTGTCTGACCGGGCTCCTCGCCCAGAAACGGGCCCGTCCCGAGGACGATCTGCTCAGCGCACTGATCACGGCCCGGGACGAGGAGGGGCGGCTCGACGAGGACGAGCTGATCGCCATGGCCTTCCTGCTGCTGGTGGCCGGCTACATCACCACCGTCAACCTGATCGGCGGCGGCATCGCGGCCCTGCTCGCCCACCCCGACCAGCTGCGGGCGCTGCGGGACGACCCGGCGCTGCTGCCGGGCGCGATCGAGGAGTTCCTGCGGTACGACGGCCCGGTCAACCCGGGCATCGCCCGGTTCGCGCGCGAGGACGTCACCATCGCGGGCGTGAGCGTGCCGCGCGGCGCGACGGTGCTGATCGCGTCCGCCATCGCCGACCGCGACCCGGAACGCTTCCCCGACCCCGACCGCCTGGACATCTTCCGGCAGGACAACGCCCACCTCGCGTTCGGGCACGGCATCCACTACTGCCTGGGGGCCCCGCTGGCCCGGCTGGAGGGCCAGGTCGCCATCGGCACCGCGCTGCGCCGTCTGCCCGGCCTCGCCCTGGCCGTGCCGCCCGGAGAGCTGCGGTGGCGGCCGGGAGGTCTGCGCGGCCCCGAGCACCTGCCCGTCACCTTCACCGCCGACGCCCCGGTCCCCGGCGGCGCACCGGGCGCCGCCAGGTGAGGACCCGACGAGGGCCCGGGACGCCCGCGCGGTCACCGGCCCCGTCCCGGACTCAGTCGATGAGCTTGACCAGGAACGCGTCGAGGTTGGCCACGGTCCGCTCCACCTGTTCCTCCGTCGTCAGGGTCTCCTTGAAGCGGGCGCCCGGCGTCGCGGCCTTCTTGCCCCGCACGTACAGCGAACAGGCGAGATCGGTGCAGACGTACAGGCCGACCGAGTTCCCCTCCCGGCCCGCGGCCCCGGTCCGCCGGGCGGTCATCAGGGAGACCCCGTCGCCCGGGTGCGTGGTCAGACAGAGCGAGCACATGCTCCGGTGCAGGAAACCGCGCTGCCGCGAGGGGAACCGGAGCGCCACGCCGGTGAGCCTTCCGGCGTACTCGGTGACGAGATAGCTGCGTCCGGGGGCGGAGAGGTCGCGCCACCCCAGGAAGTCCAGGTCGTCCCAGGGCTGCTCGTCCAGGTCGCGGGGGAGCGGCAGGCGCTTGGCCTCCCCCTTGGAGCAGTTGATGAACGACGTGCGGATGTCCTGTTCACTCATGGGCTTCATGCCGGGGACGCTAACTCTGCCTACGACCACTAGGCAAACGGTTAATGAGGCAAGGAAGAAGGCCGGTTCCGGAGCGGTGCCCACCCGGCCGTCCGGCCGGGCGGTCAGATCGTCAGGCGCAGCGAGGTCGCCGAGATGCCGAGCCGTACCGTCTGCCCCCAGGTCAGTTCCAGCGCGTCCGCCTCCATCCCGTCGCCGAAGGCCACCACCCGGTCGGACTCGACGGTGAGCCGCAGCCCCTGCCCGCGCTCCAGCTCGCCCGCGACCAGCGAGGTGCCGGTCGCCGGGGAGGGCCATGCCTCGCGCACGAACCAGAGGAGGCGCGGGTCGGTGGGCGCCGGGAGGCGGAGCTCGCTGTGCCGTTCCTGCCACAGCGAGCGGAGCCACCCCGTGGCGCCGGTGCCCGTGCCGACCAGGACCCCGGAGGACGCCTGCGGTTCGGCCGGGGCGTCGGGGGCGTCCGGGCCGAGCCGGTAGCGGGCGGTCTGGTGCCCGGGCGGCCCCAGGTAGATCTCGTTGAGGGCGACCAGTCGCTGGGTGTCGTCGGCCACGGCCTCGACCATGGTCAGTTCGTCCGCCGCGCCGCCGGGGGCCACGGCCGCCCCGAGCAGGGCGGCCGCGTCGGAGGGCCGGTGCCGGACGAGCACCCCCGGATTGCGCCCGGGGTCGGTGTCGATGCCCACGACCGGCTGGCCGCTGAGGTACTTGGCGGCGTTGGCCACGAGCCCGTCCTGCCCGACGACGACCACCACGTCCTCGGGCCCGAACAGGAAGCGGTCCAGGTCCGCGCGCTCCACCCGCGACCGGCGCCACTGGAGCGGCACGGCCGCCGCCACGTCGGCGAGCGCCTGCTGGGTCTGCCGGTGCCGCCGGGCCACCTCGTCGATGGACCGGCCGCGGCTGGAGAGGAAGAACGCGGCCTGGCCGTGCGTGCCGTGGCGGGCGAGCAGTTCCTCGTACTCGGTGGTGCGGTGGACCAGTACCGCGCGCGGCGCGAGGCTCATGCCCGGGTCTCCGGGCCGGGCCGGCCGAGCTTGCTGAGCAGGCCGGTGAGCACGTCGGGGGAGAGGGTGAGGCTGTCGATGCGCGGCAGGTTCTCGGCGAGCCGGGTCGCGGCCAGGGCGTGCAGGGTCGCGTCGTCCACCTCGCCGTGCACCCGCAGCCAGGCGGCCTGGGCCTCGGCCCGTGCGGCGCCGACCTCGCGCGCCGCCTCGGCCTCGGCCCGCGCCAGGCGCACCTTGCGGGCCGCCTCCGCCTCGGCGCGCACCCCGTCGGCCGCCGCGTTCTCCTCGGCCTCGCGGCGGGTGTTGGTACCGCGCTGCTCGACCAACTGCTCCTCGCGGCGCGCCAGTTCGATCTGGCTGGCGAGCTCGTTCTCGGCGATGGCCCGTTCCCGTTCGACGGCCACGGCGCGGCGCTCGTAGGTGGCCCGGTCGGCCTCCTGCTGGATCTGCTCGCGGGCCGGGGTGCGCAGGGCGCGCTCCACCTCGGCCTCGGGACGGATGGCCACCACCCGCACGGCCACCACGTCGATGCCCGTGGCGGGCAGCCGCGGCTCGGCGGCGAGCCCCGCCGCGACCCGGTCGCGCACCGCCGCGACCCCGTCCACCAGGGCCTCGGCCAGCGCCGTCCTGGCCAGTACGTCCAGGGTGTGCTGCTGGGCGGTCTCGGTCAGCAGCGTGGCGATCTGCTCCAGCGGCGCGCCGCGCCAGGCCCCGGTGTCCGGGTCGATCGAGAAGTCCAGCCGGGCGGCGGCCTCGGCCGGGTCGTCGATCCGGTACGTCACGGTGGCCTGCACGGTCACGTCCTGGAAGTCGGACGTGCGGGCGTGGAAGGCCATCGCCAGCTCGCGGTCGTTGACCGGGACCTCCGAGAGTGCCGCGGTCAGCGAGCGGTACCAGAAACTCAGCCCGGGGCCGTCGTGGGCGAGCCGGCCCCGCTTGTGGTGGCGGATGTGCGCGGTGGGCGCGGAGCGCAGATGGCGCAAGCCGAAGCGCCTGGTGATGTCGGCCATGTCGGTCCCCCTGTTTCTCGTCATGAAGACGATAAGGGGAATGGCTCATTATCGTCAAGGGGACGAAAGTGATCGGTCGTCGGGCTCCGCCCCCGGCGACCCGTCCCGCAGGTCCCGCACGGCGAGGAACCTGGCCGGCGCCTCGCCCCCGCCGTGCACGGCCAGGTCGGCGCCGTTCACGTACGGGGCCAGTCCGCCCGCCAGGTACAGGCAGGCGCGCGCCACGTCGTCCGGCTCCGCCATCCGTCGCATCGGAATGACCCCGGCCACCGCGTCGGCGCCGCCCTCGCCGTACACCGACGCCGCGCTCCCGGTGCGGACCGGACCGGCCGTGATGTGGTTGACGCGCACCCGCGGCGCCCATTCCAGGGCCAGCGCCCGGGTCAGCGCCAGCAGACCGGCCTTCGCCGCCGTGTAGGCGGCCGTGCCCGGCTGGGGGGTGTGCGCGGAGACGCTGCCGATGTTGATGATCGAGCCGCCCCCGGGCTGCTCCCGCATGACCCGGTTGGCGGCCTGTGCCAGATGGAACGGGGCCAGCAGGTTCAGGGCGACGACCTTCTCGACGAAGCGCGGCGACATGGTGGCCGCGTCGGCGTCCGGGGAGCCGCCCGCGTTGTTGACGAGCACGTCCAGCCGTCCGAACCGTTCCACCGCCGCGTCGACCAGGGCGGCGGCGGCCGCCGGGTCGCGGACGTCGGCCGCCCGGAAGTGCGCCCGGCGCGGCCCGCTTCCGGGCGGCTCCGGCGGCTTGCTCCGTCCGCAGACCAGTACGTCCGCTCCGGCGGCCAGGAAGGCCCCGGCGATCGCGGCGCCGATGCCCTTCGTGCCACCGGTGACGAGCACCGCCCGCCCGGTGAAGTCGATCGGATTGCCGATGTCCATCGTCCGCCCCGCTGTCCTCGACGTGTGCGTGCGGCCGGGGCCGCGCCGGCCGGTCCGGACAATCTACCGAGCGTTTGTTTGGTGCAACAGGTGCCGGGCGGCGAGGGGGTGCGGAACCGCGGGGGGGGGGGGGGGGGGGGGGGGGGGGGGGGCGGGGGGGGGGGGGGGGGCGGGGGCGGGGGGGGCGGGGCCGCGCCCCCCCCCCCCCCCCCCCCCCCCCCCCCCCCCCCCCCCCCCCCCCCCCCCCCGGACGGTGCGCCGCCCCCGTCCCCACGGTGCGGCGCCTGCGGGCCGTCGTCATCCGCTCGGACGGACGGCCCACGGTTGAGGGGCTGGGGTCTTCCGTTACGAAAGACCCCGGGGCGCGGACGCGCCCAGCCCGAGCGCGGGAAGGATCGCGCTCTCCACGAAGTGGGTGAGGTACCTCTCGTCGGCGTACTTCCCCTCCAGCAGCGGCCGGGCGCGCAGCATGCCCAGCAGCTGCGCGGAGACGAACTCCGCCGCTGGGGCGTCCGCCGGGATCTCGCCGCGTTCCGCGCCCCGCCGGACCATGGCGTCGACCGCCGAGACGGCGGGTGCGATCAGCGACTCGCGCAGCGCGCGGAGCAGCTCGGGGCTCTGCAGTGCCGCGTGGCTCAGCGCGTGCATCAGCGGGGTGTCCTGCCCCGAGCCCGCGCCGATCGCCCGTGCCGCCTCGCGCAGATCACCGGCGAGCGTGCCGGTGTCGATGTGCGGGAGCAGGGTCTGCCGGGTGCCGTGCAGCGCGGCCACCACCAGTTCGGGCTTGGAGCCCCACTGCCGGTAGAGCGTGGACTTGCCGCAGCGGGTCCGCGCGGCGACCCCCTCCATGGTCAGCGCCTCGTAACCGGACTCCCGCAGCATGTCGAGCACGGCCGCGTAGAACTCCTGTGCCCGCTCCGGCGTGATCTTCGAGCGGCGCGTGGTGTGGGTCGGTTCCGGGGCGGTTTCCTGCGGCGGCATGCGTGTTCCCTCTCGGCGAATCTGCGACGAGGTCATCCGATACGCCAGTGTACCGATACGCCAGTGTACCGATACGCGACCGTATCGGTACACTGGCGTATCGATAGGGCATGGTCCGGACCATGCCACCGCAACACCGCTTCGTCAGCAAAGGGGCACCGGGTGATGTACGCCGGTAGCGAGCCAGCGGACCGGGAGCCGGACGGTTCTGCCCGACCGCCCCTCATCCGCGAGCTGCTTCTCGTCGTGGGACTCTTCGTGGTCTACAAACTCGGCCGACAGGCCGCCAACGGCCACGTCGACGAGGCGTACGCCAACGCCGGGCACGTCTGGGACCTCGAACGTGCCGTGCGCCTGCCCGCCGAGGGTGCGGTGCAGGACCTGCTGTTGCGCGACGAGACCCTGATCCACCTCGCGAACACCTACTACGCGACCGTGCACTTCCCGGCCACGGCGCTCTTCCTCGGGTGGCTCTACTGGCGCCGCCCGCGCCACTACGTCTGGTCGCGCCGGGTTCTCGCCGCGCTCACCGGCGCGGCCCTCGTGCTCCACCTGCTCTTCCCGCTCGCCCCGCCGCGACTGCTGGCCGCCACCGGACTGATCGACACCGGCCAGGTGTACGGACCGACGGTGTACGGGGCGACGCCGTCGACCGACTCGATGGCCAACCAGTTCGCCGCCATGCCGTCGCTGCACTTCGGCTGGGCGGTGATGGTCGCCGTCGGGCTGATCGTCGCGACCCGGAGCCGGTGGCGCCGGCTGTGGCTGCTGCACCCGGCCGTCACCCTGCTGGTGATAGTCGGCACGGCCAACCACTACTGGCTCGACTCGATCGTGGTCTCCGCGCTGCTCGCGGTGGCCCTCGCGGCGCTGCGGCTGCCGCGCGCGGAGCCGGTGCGCGCCCACCGCCCGTGGCCGTCCGCGACGGGCATGCCGGTGGCGGCGGCCGTGGGCGGGACCGCCGGACCGGGCATCCTCCCCGGCCCCCGGCCACGTCCGGTCTCCTCGTACGTTCCGCCAGGAGCCGCCGAGGGCACCGGGGCCGCTGAGATCTCGGGAACCGCCGGGACTGCCGGGACCTTCATGACCACCGAGATCCCGGGGCCCCCAGGAGCCTCAGGAGCTTCCATGACCGCCGGGGCCCGGCGGTGAACGCCACCGCGGCGGCCGTCGCGCTGTCCCTGGTCTCGGCCGTCGCCTACGCCGCGGCCGCGGTGGCACAGGCCCGCCTCGCCGGACGGGCCGACCCGGACGCCGGGGTGCTGCGGCTGCTCGGGCGGGGCGCCTGGTGGGCGTCGGTCGGACTGAACGCCGGCGGCGCGCTGCTGCACGTCGCGGCGCTCAAGTACGGTCCGCTCACCCTGGTGCAGCCGCTCGGCGCCCTCACCCTGGTCGCCGCCGTGCCGATGGGCGCCAGGGCCGCGGGACGCCGGGTCACCACGACCGAGTGGCGCGGCACGGTGCTCACCCTGCTCGGCCTCGGCGCCCTGCTCGCGACCACGGGCGGCGCCGCCCCGCACGAGACGCTCGGCCTCCCCGAGGCCCTGGCCGTCGCGGCCGGGACCGTGGCCGTCGTCGCCGGACTCGGCCGCCCGGGGGCCCGCCCCGGCCTGCGGCACGCCGCAGCCTCCGGCATCACCTCCGGGGTCGCCTCCGCGCTCACCCAGACGCTGACCGTCTCCGTCACCGATCGCACGGGCCCGCTGCTCAGCGGGCGCGTGGTGGTCGTCGCCCTGCTCGTCTCCGCGTTCGCGGCGGTCGGACTGCTGCTCTCCCAGACCGCCTACCGGGACGGCCTGGGCGCCCCGCTGGCGGTCGTCACGCTCGCCAACCCGATGGCCGCCGCGGTCATCGGACTGGCCCTGCTGGGGGAGCACCTCCGGGGCGGGACGATCGGCCTGCTCCCGGCGCTGCTCGGGACGGCGGCGGCGGTGCGCGGGGTGTTCCTGCTCAGCCGCGCCCAGGCACGGGCCCCGGCCGTCGGCGACCGGGACGCCGTGGCGGCCCGGGTGGCAACACCCTCGCGCGTCGTCGTCGCAAGCCGGGGCCCGCTGGACCCGCCGACTGCTCTCGACAGCTTCTCGGGGGAGCGCTCGGGCAGTGAGGGCGGCAGCCGTCGTCTGGGCAATGAGCTGGGGTACCAGTCCGCCTGATGGTGTGCGGCATGCCGGTGCCGGCGTAATCGGTGGTGCGGGCCGTTCGGCCGTTCCCGCCGTGCGTTTCGCCGATCGGGATCGGGGCGGCGATCGCCGAGGCGGGCCCGATGGTCCGGCACGCCATCTCCGAGCCGGTGAACGGGCTCGCCGGGGCGGACGCCGCCGGGCGACCCCCCTCGGGGGCCGCCCCGCGATCCGAAGGGCTCAGACGGACGGAAGGGGCGGCTCGGTCCGCTCGGCCGCGTCGAGGACGGAGCCGAGCAGGCCCGGGAAGCGGGCGTCGAGTTCCTCGCGGCGCAGGGTGTTGACGCGGGAGTTGCCCGGGGCGGCCTCCTGGCGGATGATCCCGGCCTCGCGCAACACCTTGAAGTGCGCGGACAGGGTCGACTTGCTCAGGTTGATGCCGAAGGTCCCGCACGGCTTGCCGTCGGCCCTGCTCAGGGTCCGCACGATCTGCATCCGGGCCGGTTCGGCCAGCGCGTGGAGCACGGCGTAGATGTTGATGTCCTCGGCGCGGGGGTGGCTGAGCGGCTTCACGGCACTGTTCTCCCTGATCAAAGCCTAGTGTTCGCTAGTTGGCGAACACTAGTTGACCGACCCTCGGTCACGTGTATACGTTAACCCAGGTGTTCGCCAACCGGCGAATACTTGGACTGCTGAGCCTGTGCTGAGCGCACCACCGGGAGATCCGCATGGCCGAAATGAAGACCGCCGCCGCAGCCGCCGGGGGCCTGGCCACCGCCCTCGCCTTCGGCGGCATGTTCACCATCGCCAAGTCCGCCTTCGGCCGCGTCGACCCCTTTCACCTCACCCTGGCCCGCTTCGCCCTCGGCTCCGCGATCTTCGTCATCGCCCTGCTGGTCGTCGAGGGCCGCAGGGCGCTGCGCACCGACGGCAAGTTCCTCAAGCTCTGGGGCCTCGGCTCGCTCGGCTTCGCCGCCTTCAACCTGCTCACCTATGCCGGGCTCCAGTCCACCCCGGCCCCCACCGCCTCGCTGATCATGGCCGCGATGCCCGCCATCACCGTCATCGTCATGTGGGCCCGCACCGGGCAGCGGCCGGCCGGCGTGACCCTCGGCCTGCTCCTGCCGGCCCTGACCGGTGTCGCCATGGTCCTGGGCAACGGCAACCCGCTCGTCGTCCTCACCGGCGGCATCGGTTTCGGCGGCCTCTGCATCCTGGCCGGGGTCATCGGCTGGGTCATCTACACCACCGGCGCAGCCGGCTTCCCGGCCTTCTCCGTCCTGCGCTACACCACCGTCACCAGTGTCCTGGGCACCGCCACGATCGCGATCGTCACCCTCGCCCTCGGCGCCCTCGGCGCCATCCCCACCCCCGGCGCCGCCGACTACGCGGCCAGCTGGTGGCAGATCCTCTACATGGCCGTCCCCGCCACTGTCATCGCGATCCTCGCCTTCAACCACGCCACCCGCACCCTCGGCCCCGCCAACGGCGTCCTGTTCATCAACCTCGTCCCCATCACCTCCTTCGCCATCGAGGCCGTCCGAGGCCACCGGCCCACCACCGCCGAACTCGCCGGCGTCGCCCTCACCCTTGCCGCCGTCATCGCCGGCAACCTCTACGGCCGCCGCATCACCAAGCGCGTCGCCCCCGCCGCCCCGGCCCCGGCCGGCGAAACCGGGAAGCCCCTGACCACCGTCGCCTGACCACCGGAAACCTTCAGCACATGGCCGGAGGCCGGTCGGCGGAGCGTGACGGGCGGTGGGGCGACGCCCGCGTCAGCCGGCCGACCGACCCGGCTCCGGCTCCTCGCCCGGGAACCGTCCCGCGCTCTCCGGTGCGTCGGATGCGGACGCGGCATCGGGTGCGGTGTCCAGGGCCCGGGTGAGCCAGCCGATCCAGAAGTTCTCCAGGTCGATGCCGCCGCGCAGCACCAGGTGGCGCAGCCGGTCCTCCTCGGAGCTCCGTCCGGGCGGGAAGTCCCGCTCCTCGATCTCCAGGTACTCCGCCAGCTGCCGGCGGTGCAGTTCGAGGTGGCGGCGGAGTTCCGCGTCCAGACCGGGCGCCCCCACGACCGCCGCCGCCCGCATCCGCAGCAGGAGCGGATCGCGGATCTGCCGGGGGTCCTCGGGACGGGCCACCCACGCGGAGAGCTCCTCGCGGCCCGCGGGCAGCACCTCGTACTCCTTCTTCCGGCCGCGGGCGGGCTGCTGCGACGGCAGTGCCCGGATGCGGCCGCTCCGCTCCAGCTTCCCCAGCTCCCGGTAGATCTGCTGGTGCGTGGCGGACCAGAAGTAGCCGATCGACCGGTCGAACCTGCGGGTCAGCTCCAGTCCCGACGACGGCTTTTCGAGCAGGGCGGTGAGGATCGCGTGCGGGAGTGACATGGGGTGCATCCTAGGGACGGCCGGGCGGGGCCGGGGCCGATGCTCCCGGCCCCGCCAAAACCGCCCGCCCCGCCAAAACCACCCGGTCCCGTCCCCGTCAGAGGGAGGCCGCCAGCTCCGTGCCCTGGCGGATCGCCCGCTTGGCGTCGAGCTCGGCCGCCAGGTCGGCGCCGCCGATCAGATGCGCCGGCCGGCCCGCGGCGAGCAGTTCCTCGTACAGCTCGCGGTTCGGCTCCTGGCCCGCGCAGATCACGACCGTGTCGACCGGCAGGAGGTGCTGCTCGCCGTCGACCGTGAGGTGCAGCCCGTCGTCGTCGATCCGGTCGTACGTGGCGCCCGCGACCGTCGTGACCCCGCGGTGCCGCAGCTCGGTGCGGTGGATCCAGCCGGTCGTCTTCCCCAGCCCCGCGCCGACCTTGCCGGTCCCGCGCTGGAGCAGATGGACGCTGCGGGGCGCCTTCGCCCGCTCCGGGGCGCGGAGCCCGCCCCGCTCGCGGTAGTCGGTGTCGACGCCCCACTGCCGGAAGAACGCCTCGGGGTCGAGGCTCGCCGATTCGCCCGGGTCGGTCAGGAACTCGGCGACGTCGAAGCCGATGCCGCCCGCCCCGATGATCGCGACCCGCTCGCCGACCGGTGCCCCGTCGCGCAGGACGTCGAGGTAACCGACCACACTGGGGTGGTCCAGGCCCGGTATCGCGGGGGAGCGGGGCGTGACGCCGGTGGCGAGGACGATCTCGTCGAAGCCGTCGAGCGCGTCGGCCGTGACCCGCGTACCGAGCCTCAGCTCGACCCGCTCCTCCCGCAGCCGGGTGCGGAAGTGGCGCAGCGTCTCGTCGAACTCCTCCTTGCCGGGGACCTTGCGCGCCACGTTCAGTTGGCCGCCGATCTCCCCGGCCGCGTCGAAGAGCGTCACCCGGTGCCCGCGTTCGGCCGCCGAGACGGCACACGCGAGACCGGCGGGCCCGGCGCCCACGACCGCCACCCGCTTCACGGTGCGGGTGGGCGACAGGACCAGCTCGGTCTCGTGGCAGGCGCGCGGGTTGACCAGGCAGGAGGTGACCTTGCCGCTGAAGATGTGGTCCAGGCAGGCCTGGTTGCAGCCGATGCAGGTGTTGATCGCGTCGGCGCGGCCCTCGGCGGCCTTGGCGACGAAGTCGGGATCGGCGAGGAACGGCCGGGCCATCGAGACCATGTCCGCCCGGCCCGAGGCGAGTACCTCCTCGGCGACCTCGGGCGTGTTGATGCGGTTGCTCGTCACCAGGGGGACGGAGACGGCGTCGCGCACCTTCTCCGTGACCCAGGTGTAGGCGCCGCGCGGCACCGAGGTGGCGATGGTGGGGATGCGGGCCTCGTGCCAGCCGATCCCGGTGTTGATGATCGTCGCACCGGCCGCCTCGATCTCGCGGGCCAGGTGCACGACCTCCTCCAGCGAGGAACCGCCGGGCACCAGGTCCAGCATCGACAGCCGGTAGATCAGGATGAAGTCGGCGCCGACCCGTTCGCGGACCCGGCGCACGATCTCGACGGGGAACCGGATGCGGTTCTCGTACGAGCCGCCCCAGCGGTCGGTGCGGTGGTTGGTGGCGGCGGCGATGAACTCGTTGATCAGGTAGCCCTCGGAGCCCATGATCTCGACGCCGTCGTATCCGGCGCGCTGCGCGAGCCCCGCCGCCCGGACGAAGTCCTCGATGGTCTCCTCGACCTCGTCGTCGTCCAGGGCGTGCGGGGTGAAGGCGCTGATCGGCGCCTGGACCGCGCTCGGCGCGACCAGGTCCGGGTGGTGCGCGTACCTGCCGAAGTGCAGGATCTGCATGGCGATCCGGCCGCCCGCTTCGTGGACGGCCCGGGTGACGAGGGCGTGCTGCTCGGCCTCCGCCTCGGTGGTCATCTTCGCCCCGCCGGGCAGCGAGCAGGCGCGGGCGTTCGGGGCGATGCCGCCGGTGACCATCAGGCCGACGCCGCCCCGGGCACGTTCCGCGTAGAAGGCGGCCATCCGCTCGAAGCCGTGCTCGACCTCCTCCAGACCGATGTGCATCGACCCCATCAGCACCCGGTTGGGGAGGGTGGTGAACCCGAGGTCGAGCGGGCTCAGCAGATTCGGGTACGGGCTCATGCGGTGACTCCTCGCGCAGTGTCGTTCCGCCAGTTGTAGACCAGCGAAATGCCGATGTGCAACAAGTTGCATAATGAGATGCGTCGCAGTGCCGCGGACCGGACCGTCCCCCGGACGGCGTAACAGCGGGGCACGTCGGCGCCCTGCGCGCAGGAAAGTGGAACAGCGGCACCGGCTCGGTACGGGGCCGATGGCGCACCACCACCCGCCCCGGATTCCTGTGGAGACCCCCATGGCCTGCCTCAACAGGCGTGACCTCGGCCTGCTCGTCCTGCGCGTCGGCACCGGCGCGGTACTGGCCGCGCACGGCACCCAGAAACTGGCCGGCTGGTTCGGCGGCGGAGGGATCGAAGGAACCACCGCCGCGATGGAGGCGATGGGCTTCCACCCGCCGAAGCACAGCGCGGTCGCCGCCGGGCTCGGCGAGGCGGGCGGCGGGGTGCTGCTGGCCCTCGGCCTCGCCACCCCGGCGGCCGGAGCGGCCGCGGCCGGGGCGATGGCGGGCGCCGTGGCCGTCCACGCGCCCGCCGGGTTCTTCGCGCAGGGCGGGGGCTACGAGTACCCGGCGTTCCTCGGCTTCACCGCCGCGGCGATCGGCCTGACCGGGCCGGGCCGGTACTCCGTCGACCACGCGACCCGGCATGTCTTCGACCGGCCGTGGACGGTCGCGCTGGCCTTCGCGGGCAGCGCGGTCGCGGCGGCGGCCGTGGTCGGAAAGCGAGCCAGGGGCCGCGTCGAGGTCGACCCCGACACCACCTGACGACCTCACGGCCCGACGGTCCGGCAGCCCGACAGGACCGGTGCGGCCCGGACGGTGATCTCCTGCGTTCCGGCGATCCGCTGCGTTCTGGCGATCCCCTGCGTCTTGACGTACGGAATTTTGGCAGCGGCCCGCCGGGACCGCCGGGCGGCGGGACGGGGCCCGGGGATGCTCAGGGACCGGGCGGCACCGAAGGGAGGGAGCCGCCCGGCCCCGGACGCGCGCCGTGCGTCCAGGACCGACGACGCGGCCGGGGACGGGACGAACTCGTCCCCGGCGCTACGGCTTCCGGCGACCGCCCCGCGCCGCCGCCACCAGCTCCGGCACCGTGCCGAACTTGACCCGCGGGCGCCCGCCCTCGCGGCCCCGCGCGAGTTCGGCCCGTTCGATGGCGGCCAGCCCCTTGGCGTCGACGACATGGCGGCTGCGGCTCCGGGCCAGGCGCGCGAACGCCTTGGGGGCGGGCGCCGGAGCGGGCAGGGCGCCCGCGACGGCATCGGCCAGGAGCGTGCCGACCGTCTCCGCGGCGCAGGCGCGATTGGCGCCGATCCCGCCCGAGGGACCGCGCTTGATCCAGCCGACGACGTACGTCCCGGGCCGCCCCGTCACACGCCCGCCCTCGTGCGGCACCGTGCCGGTCGTCTCGTCGAAGGGCAGCCCCGCCACCGGGACGCCGCGGTAGCCGACCGCCCGCAGCAACACCCCGGCCGGGACGTCCAGTTCGCCCGTTTCCCCCGTCACACGCACACCCCGCACGGCGTCGTCCCCCAGTACCCGGACGGGCGCGGAGCGGAACCGGAACACGATGCGCCGCCCCGGCGCCGGGGCCCGCGACCAGTCCACCGTCCCGCGCGAGACGTCCCGCAGCAACGCGGCCTTCCCGTCCGCCGCCGCGCCGTCGACGGCCGCGCCGATACGCGGGTCGTGGTCGTCCACGACCAGCTCCACGCCCGGCAGGTGCTTCAGCGCGAGCAACTCGGAGGAGCTGTACGCCGCGTGCTCGGGGCCGCGCCGCCCCAGCAGCACCACCTCGCGCACCTTCGAGGCGCGCAGGGCGGCGAGGGCGTGATCGGCGATGTCCGTGCCGGCCAGCGCCGACGGGTCCGTGACGAGGATGCGGGCCACGTCGAGCGCGACATTGCCGTTGCCGGCCACGACCACCCGTTCCGAGGACAGGTCGACGGCGTCCGGCGCGACCTCGGGATGGGAGTTGTACCAGGCCACGAACGAGGTCGCCGAGATGCTGCCGGGCAACTCCTCGCCCGGGATGCCGATACGGCGGTCGGTGGAGGCGCCGACGGCGTAGATCACCGCGTCGTGGTGGGCCGCGAGCTCCTCCGCGGTGACGTCCTTGCCGACCTCGACCCCCAGATGCATCCGCACCCGGGGATGGGCGTGGAAGCGCGCGAAGGTGTCGCCCACCTTCTTGGTCGCGGGGTGGTCGGGCGCCACGCCGTACCGGACGAGCCCGCCGGCCACCGGCAGCCGGTCGACCAGGGTCACCTCGGCGTTGGTGTGCAGCAGCAGGTCCTCCGCGGCGTACATGCCCGCGGGCCCCGTGCCGACGACCGCGACCCGGATCGGGGCGAAGTCGGCCGGCAGGCTGCGCTCGAACGAAGGCGCGTCCCAGTGGTGGAAGTTGGGTCCGGTGTCACCCGACGCGGGTTCCCGGCCGGCGAAGTACGCCGCGTTGATCGCGGCGTACTCCTCCTGCCCCTCGGGCAGACCGTCCACCGGGAAGATCGCGTCGACCGGGCAGGCGTCGGCGCAGGCGCCGCAGTCGATGCAGGCCCTGGGGTCGACGTACAGCATCTCCGTGCTCCCGAACGCCCTTTCCTGCGGCGTCGGATGGATGCAGTTGACGGGGCACACGGCGACGCAGGTGGCGTCGCTGCAACAGGTCTGGGTGATGGCGTAGGTCATCTCGTCAGCTCGGGTCGCTCGGCTCGTCTCGGATGGGGGCGGCTCAGATCAGGTGGGCGCGCTTGTACAGGGCCAGCGCGGGCCGGGTGAGGAGGCGGGCCGAGGCCAGGAACTCCATCAGGCCCGAACAGCTGGACCGCATGAGGGACTTGTGGTGCTCGTTGGCCCCGGCCTCGGCGAGCGCGCGCCGGGTGTCGAGCCCGGCGTTCGCGTAGACCTCCCGGTTCACCATGCTGGTGACGATGAAGTAGGACGCGACCGCGATCACGAACGCGTTGAGCTGCCGGCGCACGGGGCCCGCGCTCCGCAGGCGCCTGCGGGTCTCGTCGCGCGCGAACTTCATGTGCCGGGACTCCTCCACGACGTGGATGTTGTTGATGGTGCGTACGAACGGCGCGACCCGCTCGTCCCGCATCCAGTCGCGCTGCATGACGTCGAGCACTTCCTCGGCGACCAGGATCGCGGCGTACGCGGCCTCGCCGAACGCCAGGGTCTTGAACGCCCGGCCCAGTTCGACCACCGCGCGGCGCGGCCGGTACGCGGGGGCGCCCAGCTTCGCGGCGCCGCGGGCGAACATGATGGAGTGCCGGCACTCGTCGGCTATCTCGGTGAGGGCCCACTGGAACCGAGGGTCCGTCGCGTCCGTCGTGTAGATGTCGCGCAGCACCATCTGCTGCAGGATCATCTCGAACCAGATGCCGGTACTGGCCACCGAGGCGGCCTCCTGCCGCGTCAGCTCCTTGCGCTGAGCGTCGGTCAGCTCGTTCCAGTACGCCGTGCCGTAGAGCGTGCTCCACTCGGGGCTGGCGCCGTGGAAGTCCTTGTCCAGCGGGGTGTCCCAGTCCACCTCGGTGGCCGGGTCGTACGAAAGCTTCGCCGACGATTCGAGCAGACGTCGCGCGACGTCGTGCTCGTCGAGCCGGTCCCGGTCCTCCGGCCGAACGGTGCTGCTTGCCATGATGCGGCTCCTTGAATCGACAGATCGCCCCGGCGCCGGCCCACCGTCCCGCCCCGTGTCCGCCCGGCGGGGGTCCGTGGTCTCCCGGTGCCTCCCTCGCGGCTTGTTAGACATCGCGTCTAGCAAGCTGTTAGACGGAACGTATAGCAAGAGTGCCGTGTCGGCCTACCCCTCGTGAGGAATCCGCTCCATCTCTCCCCCTTCCGCCCCCGCGCCACCCACGGTTCGCGGGCCGGGCGGCGGGGGGTTGTGCGTGCGGGTACGGCGGCGGCGATCTCCGGGCCGGGCGCCCTCGCTATCGTGTGACGGCGCCGGTGCCCGTCGTGCCGCATCACGATCCGGGGCCGGAAACCGTCCCGATACCGCTGGAGGTCCACGATGGCCGAAGTGACCGTTTTCCATCACGCCCAGGGCCTCACCCCCGGAGTGAAGTCCTTCGCCGACGAACTGCGCGCCCGGGGGCACCGCGTGCACACGCCCGACCTGTACGAGGGCCGCACCTTCGGCACCCTGGACGAGGGGATCGAGTACATGACCGGGACCGGCAGCGGCGAACTGCTCGAACGCGGCGTCCGCTCGGTGGACGGCTCGCCCGCCGAGCAGGTGTACATCGGTTTCTCCCTCGGTGTGCTCCCCGCGCAGAAACTGGCCCAGACCCGGCCGGGCGCCCTCGGCGCCGTACTCGTCCACTCGTGCGTGCCGGCCTCCTTCTTCGGGTCGTGGCCGTCGCGACTCCCGGTCCGCGTCCACGCCATGGAGGCGGACCGCCTGTTCACCGAGGACGGCGACGCGGACGCCGCCCGCGCCCTCGTCGCCGAGGTCCCCGACGGCGAACTGCACCTGTATCCCGGCGACCGGCACCTGTTCGCCGACAACTCCCTGCCGTCCTACGACGCCGACGCCACCGCACGGTTCCTCGACCGCACGCTGACGTTCCTCCATGCCCTGGACGCCGCCGGGACCCGCGGGGCCTGAACCCCGGGACCGCGCGGGGCGCAGGCTCCGGGTTCAGGGCAGGCGTTGCCCCGCCGCGGCGTCGAGGCGTACGAACGGGATCTGTCGTCCGGCCCGGCGGAAGGAGTCCTCGCTGCCGTCGACGTCGAGGCCCATGAAGGCGCAGAGGCGGCGGGCGACGCGGGGGTGGGCGGGGGCGTAGCGGGCCATGATCTCGCCGCCCTCCTCCGGGGTGAGGAAGTGGGCGGTGACCGCGTAGTAGCGGCGCCCGGACTGGATCGTCGTCCGAGGGGTGTGGCGGAGATTCTGGTACCAGGCGGACTTCGGGCCGAAGCCCGCGGCCAGGGTCCAGCTGCCGCGTTCGCGGGCGACGACCTCCAGGACCACCTTCCGGTCGAGGCCGCTGGTGCGTCCCTTGTGGTGGAGCAGCAGGAGGCGCTTGCCGAACAGCGGTCCCAGGCCCACCCGGTACAGGCCGATCGGGAGCCGGGCCAGCCGGCGCCGCCAGCCGGACGGAAGCGGGGGACGGCCCTCTGCCGTACGTCGCGGAGTCATCGTCGACACGTACCTTTCCCGGGCTCGGAGCGGCCGGGCCGACGGCCTCGATTGCGTAACGAGAACCCGCCGAAGACCCTTAGTCGATGCAACTATTGCATAGTCTAAAACGGTGGAGAGGTCCGGTCTGCCGGGCCGGGCGAGTGCGATACGAGTGGAGAGCGCCGTGTCCCGTACCGGGCGACCGCGCGGCCCCGTGGTGCTGTACTGCCTGCCGGCCGTGGTGATGGCGGTCGTGGCCGTCGTGGACGTCATGGCGGGGCCCGGGGCGGGATTCCTTCCCCTGGTGTCGCTCGGCCCCGCCTTCGCCGGGCTGATCGGGACGTGGCGGCGCACGGTACTGACGGGCGCCGTGGCACTCCTGCTCTGCGTGGGCCTCGGCATGTACGACGGGCTCTTCCAGACCCGGCGCGGCTCCACGGCGATGGGTTCCGTGGTGGGTGTCACCGCGGCGGGCGTCGCCGGGGCCGTGATGCGCGGCCGGCGGGAGGCGGAACTGGCCAGTGTCCGCTCCATCGCGGAAGTGGCCCAGCGGGTGCTGCTGCGGCCGGTGCCGCGCAGCACGGGCTCGTTGCGGATCGCGGTCTCCTACACCTCGGCGATGGCCGAGGCACGGATCGGCGGCGACCTGTACGAGGTGGTTGCGTCCCCGTACGGAACCCGGGTGATCATCGGTGATGTGCAGGGCAAGGGGCTGGGCGCGGTGGAGACCGCCGCCGTGGTCCTCGGCGCGTTCCGCGAGGCCGCGCACGACGCGCGGGACCTGACGGCCCTCGGCGCCCGCCTGGAGCGGAGCGTGGCCAGGGAGGCGAACGGCGAGAGGTTCGTGACCGCCGTCCTCGCGGAGGTGCGGGGCCGCGACGAGGAGGCCGTCCTCCTCAACTACGGACACCCGGCCCCGATGCTCGTCCGGCGCGACGGCACGGTCGACTTCCCGCTGCCGCCCGCCCACGCTCTCCCGCTGGGGCTGGGACTGCACGGCGGGAAACCGCCCCGGCCCTACCGGGTGGGCTTCGCGCCGGGGGAGCAACTGCTGCTCTACACGGACGGGGTGACCGAGGCGCGCGACGACGCGGGCACCTTCTACCCGCTCGGCGAACGCTCCGCGCTCCTCGGCGACCCCGACGCGCAGGCCGCCCTCGAAGCGCTGCGCGCGGACGTGGTCCGGCACGTGGCCGGGCCGTTGCACGACGACGCGGCGATGCTGCTCCTGCGCCGCCGCGGGGCCCGGGACGCGGGGCGGCGGACGGCGGCGGCGGAGGGCGCCGACGGGCGGGTGAACACTCCTGCGCCGAAGCGCGGTAGAAAGGGTGCATGACCGAGGAGAAGGACCGGGCCGGGAGCGCCGACGGTGTCGACGCGGTGACCCGTGCCGTCCTCACGGCGTCACGGGTACTCGTCGCGGTCGCCGCGAACTCGCTCGCCGAGGTCGAGGACCGGGTGACCCTGGCGCAGTTCCGGATGCTGGTGGTGCTCTCGACGCGCGGCGAGGCCAAACTCGTGACGCTCGCGGAGCTGCTGCGGGTGGCCCCCTCGACCGCGATGCGCATGGTTGACCGGTTGATCTCCTCCGGTCTCGTCGACCGGCGGACCAACCCAGGCAACCGTCGTGAAACCCTTCTCCGCCTCACCGAGGAGGGGCGGCGCACGGTCGAGGACGTCACCGCGAGCCGACGCCGGGAGATCGACGCGATCGTCGCCCGGCTCGCCCCGGGGCAGCAGACGGCCCTCGTCGAGGCGCTGACCGCCTTCAACGAGGCGGGTGGCGAACCACCCGCACCGGAGGGCCGGGCCGACGACCTGTACCCGCTCGGCTGGACGGACGTGACGGCGGAGCACCGCACCGGGCAGGGCCCGGACCGCTGACCCGGGCACGTCCGTCCGGCCGGATGGCCGCGGGCTCGCGCGACGGCTACGGGCCCACCGAGCCGGCGGGACCGGGCTGCAGGGCAGGGGGGCCAGGGCGGCGGCAGCCGGCCCATGGACCTGCCCCCGCCGGGTCCGGAACGGGAGGAACGACGCCGACGGCCCCGGCCGGACACCAGCCCGGCGCTCGTACGAGGGGCCCGCCCGGCGCCCGGTCGGCACCGGCGGGCCGCCCCACGGTTACCGCTGCCGGGCGAGCCAGTCGGCGAACCGGTTCTCGGCGATGTGCGCGTCCGGGCCGGGCAGCAGCGTGGACTCCTGCAACCGGGCACCGAAATAAGGAGCGCGGGCGTCGGTGACGACCTCGCGGGGATCGTTCCGGGCGGCGAAGTCCTCGCGGAGGAGCTCGTCCAGCCGGAACGCCTCGGGACCGGCCACCTCCACCACCCCCTGGACGGGGGCGCCGACGGCCGTGCGGCCCACGGCGGCGGCCACGTCGTCGGAGTGGACGGGCCGGATCATGACGGGCGCCAGACGGACGGTGTCACCGTCGGTCGCCGCGTCCGCGATCCCCCGCACGAACTCGAAGAACTGTGTGGCGCGGACGATGGAGTACGGCATTCCGGAGTTCCTGATCAGTTCTTCCTGGGCCTGCTTGGCGCGGAAGTAGCCGCTCTCCCGGAGCCGGTCCGTGCCGACCACGGAGAGCGCCACATGGTGGGTCGTACCGGCCTCCGCCTCCGCCCGGAGGAGATGGGCGGTCGAGGTCCGGAAGAACTCCATGACGGCGTCGTCCTCGAACGAGGGGGAGTTGGAGACGTCGACCACGACCGAGGCCCCCTCCAGGGCCTCGGCCAGCCCCTTGCCCGTCAGCGTGTCGACGCCGCTGCGGGGGGAGGCGGGCACGGCCCGGTGGCCCTGCTCGTCGAGCCGGGCCACCAGCTTCGAACCGATGAGTCCGGTGCCGCCGATCACTACGACCTTCATGAAGGGAATCCTCTCGGGGTGGTTTCTGCACTCACCGGGGATGACCGGAAGGCGACGGCGTCCGTGACAGGAGCCCGGAGAATCCCGGACACCTTCCACCGGTCGGCCGACAGGAGGGCGGGCCGGCCGACCGGTGCGGGGCGGGCGATCAGCCGTTCAGGGACTCCACGTAGGGCGACAGCTTGGCCGGGTTCATCACCCACATGATCCGGTCGATGCCCTCCGCGGACACGTCGACGCACAGCAGGGCCATGGCGTTCCCGCCGGACGAGACCAGCACGGCCGCCCGCCCGTTGGCCTCCACCCACCGGACGTCCGCCTGCGGCCAGAAGCGCGGTGCGAAGGCCGCGAGGTACTTGGAGACGTGCGGGCGGCCGACGACCGGGATCTTCGAGGCCCCGCGTATCCCGCCGCCGTCGGAGTAGCTGACGACGTCCGAGGCGAGCACGTCCTCCAGCACCGCCAGGTCACCCGTCCGCGCCGCGGAGAGGAACACCTCCAACAGGCGCCGGTGGGCGGTCGGGCTGACACGTTGTCTGCGCTCGGCGGTCAGGTGCTTGCGCGCACGGCTCACCAGCTGACGGGCGTTCACCTCGCTCGTCTCCAGGATCTCGGCGACCCGCCCGTACGGGTAGTCGAAGGCCTCCCGCAGGACGTAGGCGGCGCGCTCCACGGGGTTGAGCTTCTCCAGGACGAGGAGGACCGCCAGTTCCAGCGCCTCGGCCCGCTCCGCCCCCAGCTGCGGGTCCGAGGCGGTGTCGACCGGTTCGGGAAGCCACGGGCCGACGTACGATTCCCGCCGCACCCGCGCGGACCGGGCCAGGTTGATCGCCAGACGCGTGGTGATCGTGGTCAGGTAGGCAGTGGGTTCGAGGAGGTTCGTACGGTCCGCCCGCTGCCACCGCAGCCACGCGTCCTGCACGATGTCCTCGGCCTCGGCGGCGCTGCCGAGCATGCGGTACGCGATGCCGAAGAGCCGGGGGCGCGCCGCGAGGAAGTCCTGCGTGGCCCGGTCGAGGGAGTCGGCGTCGACACCAGCGTGCATGGTTTGGTTCCCTTCCGGCCTCGTCGCCCGCCATGTTACAAGCGGCCGGAGCGACCGCGTCCGAGGCGGGCCGGGAGTGCCGAACCGGCTTTTCGTACCGGGGAGTTCGCCGCGGCCCACGTCGCGTCCCTCCCGCCGGGCGAGGAAAACGGCTGCGGCGCACCACTCGGCGAAGTAATGTTTGCTTCGATGAAATGACCATTACTTGATCGGTGGTTTCGGTCGCCGGTCCGGGAGGGCTCGATGGTTGCGAACACGGTCAGGACCTGGGCGGCGGGCTGGGCCGTCTCCCGGCGGACGCCTCCGCCGGTCGAGAAGCCCTGGGGGGTCCACATCGAAGTGGCCGACAGCCCCGTCGAGGTGGGACGCCATGTCCTGCCCGAGGCCGAGGAGTTGTTGGTCCGCAGCGCCGCCGCCTCGGTGACCGCGCCGCGGACGTGGATGAAGATGCCCGCGGAACCGGAGCGGATCGAACCCTGGCTGCCCCGGGACTGGGTGGTGGCCTGGGAGGACACCGGGCATCTGATGGTGATGGACCTGATGGCCACGGACCCGGTCGCGCCCGAGGGGTACACCGTGACTTTGGAGACCGCCGGGGCCGTGACCTGCGCCAGGGTGCTGGACGCGACGGGGGCGACGGCGGCCCGGGGACAGATGGCGTTCCTCGGCGAGGAGGTGGTCGTGGACCGGGTGGTGACCGACGAGGCCCATCGGCGGCGCGGGCTGGGCGGCCTCGTGATGCGTACGCTCGCCGACCGGGCCCTGGAGACGGGTGCGGTCCTCGGCATTCTCGGCGCGACCGACGCCGGACGCGCGCTGTACGAGACGCTGGGCTGGAAGAAGCACGCGACGCTGGCGGAGTGCGTCTACCGGCCCTGAGACCGGCAGACCCCGGCCCGCGGTGCCGCCCCGGCCGGGCGGCGCCCCGCGTGCCACCGGGGAAGCCGGGGAATGCCCGGGGTTCCGCCACATCCTCGAACGGGCGGTAATACGATCTGGCTCAGATGGTCCGAGGAGGCATTCATGGAACCGATCACGCTCGCTGTCCTCAGTTCCGTCGTCCTCACGGAAGGCGTCAGGTTCCTCTACGAACAGGCCGGGGAACTGCTCCAGCGACGCAGGGACCGCGACGGGGCGGACGACACCGAAGGCGCGGGCGGGAGCGATCCCGTGACACTGGACGTGACCGACCCCGGGCTCTTCCCCGCAACCGTGGAACCGGCCCGTGCGGACACCGAGGTCGTCCAGCGGTTCCGGGCCGACCTGACCGCGTTCTGGCAGGTACTGGCACCGTACGCGAACGGCATCACCGACATCGACCCCGCGGACCGGACCCTGCTGGAGACGGCCGACGCGGTACGGAACATCCTCGAAGCGGTCTACGGCAGGCGCCTCACCTTCGCGGGCGAGACCCGCACGGAGCGGGAGCTCGCGGTGTCGGGCCGGGTGCGGGCCGAGGAGATCGCCGGTGACGTGGCCGGGGTGCGCGCCCGCGGCGTCAACTCCGGCCGGGTGGAGGGCAGCGTCGTGGCCGGGACGGTGACGCGCGACGGCACCGTGTCCGGAGTCGAGATCCAGGGCGACATCGGCTGATGCCACCGGAACCGGGGGAGTGCGGGGATGGGTGAGTTCGTCGGACGCTCCTGGATCGTGGAGCGCGCACTCGACCACCTGGCCCGGCGCGAGGACGAACCGCTGCTGATCGTGGGTCAGCCGGGTTCCGGCAAGACCGCCCTGGCGCTCGAACTGCTGAACAGGATCGGACCGGGCGACGCCTCCACGGTCGTGGTCGGGCACCGGTGCCGCGCGGACGACGACGACACGCTCCTGGGGCACGGCCTCGTCGTGGCACTGATCGACGCCCTGGTCCGCCGGGACGGCCACTTCGCCGAGCTGGCGCGCGCGGAACCCGGGCCGACCCTCAGCGCCACCGTGACGGTCGGTTCCGCCGAACCCGGCGCGCACGTGCGCGGCATCAACATCGAATCCCTGCGACTGGGGGCGGAATCGGCGCGCTCGGCCTTCAACCGCCTCGTGCGCAAGCCACTGGAGCGCACGCCGGATCCACCGACCGTCGTCCTCGTCGTCGACGCGCTCGACGAGGCACGGTCGATCGGCTCCCACGAGAACGTCATCACACTGCTCGCCCACATGGCCTCGGGCCTGCGCCGTACCGGACTGGACTTCCGCATCCTGCTGACCAGCCGCGAGGTCGAGGACCCGGTGCTCCGGCGCATCGAGGCCCGGCGCGTGCACCTCACACACGACGCGCCCGCCGGGACCGACGACGTCCACGACTACTGCCTGGCCCGTCTGACCCGCAACGGGGAACACCACCCCGGGGCCCGGACACGGTCCGGACGTGCCCTCGCGTCGAGGATCGCGGCCAGGGCGGCGGGCAACTACCTCTACGCCCGCCACGTCATCTCGTCCCTGGACACCGACCGGCACGACGGGGACATCGACGCCGTCGAACTGCCCGGCGACCTGGGCGAGGTGTACGACGACTTCCTCGACCGGACCTTCGAATCCCTCGCCTGGCGCCCCGTCCGGCCGGTCCTGACCCTGCTGGCGGTCGCCCGCGCCCCCGGCATGACCGCCGGACTCCTCGCAGCCGTGACCGCACGGAACCTCTCGGACGTCGAGGACGTCCTCGCCGACATCGGCGAGTTCACCCACCGCGAGGGCGACGTGGTGCGGATCTACCACGAGTCCTTCCGCACCCACCTCCTGTCCGGCACCCGGCACCGCGTCCACCCGGTCGAGGCGCACCGGGCCGTGGGCACGGCGTTCCTCGCCGGGCAGACCGACGACCCCTATCTGGCCAGGCACTACAGCCACCACCTTCACCGGGCGGGCATGCACGAGGAGCTCTGCGCCCATGTGCTGGCCGTCGTGGGCGGCCCGGGTGCGAGCACCGCCGCCTTCTCCGGCGCGGACCTGGAACACCTCGGACACGCACTCGCCTCCGCCGTCCGGACCGACGACCTCACCGCCGTGGCCCCGCTGCTGCTGCGCCGGGCCGGGGCCACCCGCTTCCTGGCCGAGGACCCGTTGGCGGTGCTCGCCGACACGGGCCCGGAGGCGGCCCGCGAACTGGCGGGCGCCCACCCGTACGAACACGGTGCCCTGTGGCAGCTGATGATCGCCCACCGGCTCCGGAAGGACGGCCGGTTCGGCGAGTGCGCCGAGCACCTCCGGTGGTTCGACGCCACCCACCGCGACGAACTGCCCGAACGCTCACAGGGGTTGGCGGCCGTTCTCCTGGCGGGCCTGCAGCCCGAGGAGGGCGACGAACCGGCGACGGTCCATGGGGCCGATCTGCTCGATGAGTTCCACACGGGGATGCTGGTACGGCATCTGCTCGACCGGGGGGCCGTCGAGCGGGGGATGAACGTGGCGCGCCGGATCGAGTCCGTCGAGGCACGCGCCAAGCTCCACGGCTACGTGCTGTGGTCGGCGGCCGAACGGACGGGGCCCGTTCCGCCCCACCGCGTCGCCGAGCGGATCGCCGCCGAACTGGAGCGGCAGTCGTACGGCAGGAACGCCACGGTCGAGGCGGTGCACGCGATGGCCCTGTCCTGGGTGCCGCGGGAGCGGTCCGGGGAACGACCGGCCATGCTCGCCAGGCTGTCGCGTTTCCCGATCGAGTACTCCTCGGCGCTGGCATCGGTGCGCCCGCCCGTCGACGAGGCCGCCCGGCAGGAGGCCGAAGGGGCGGCGCGGGCGATGGGCCTGCTGCGCCCGCGCGACATGACGCCGTACGAATGGCTGTGGGTGGACCTGAACGCGGCCCGGCTGGCGAGACGTTCCGGTGCCGACGACCTGGCCGACGGCACCATGCGCCGGTTGCTGGAGCACCGGCCCGACCTGTTCGACAGGCAGGGCCTGCTCCAGCCGGTGAGCCCGCCGCACGACGACTTCGTCCACGGCCCGTGCCGGCAGGGGCTCGTCCTGGAGATCGCCCGGGAGTGCGTGCGCGCCGGACGCGTCACGGACGCGGAGGAACTGGCCCGTGAGATGCTCTCCTTCCACGACCACGACGGTGTGACCATCGCCGTCGATCTCGTCCGCCGGTTCCACGAGCACGGCGAGGGACTTCGCGCGGACGCGTTCCTGGACGACTGCGTGGCCCTGCTCCGCGAGCGGACGACGTCCCACCGGTACCTGGCGACGTGTCTGCTGCGGATCTCCCACGAACTGTCGGGGGTCCTGCCGGAACGACGGACCGCGGAACTGGACGCGGAGGCCGGACGGCTCGTGCGCGAGCTGCTGAGCGACCGACGCGCGGACCTCCGCTTCGACCCTTCCGGAATGGCGGTCCTGTACGCCCGGCTGGCGGCCGCCCATCAGGAACGCGAGGACAGTGGGAGCGGGGAGGACGGACGTGTCGCGCACTGTGTCGCGCGAGCCCTGTTCTGGGCGGACCCCCCGGACTCCGACGAGCCGTCCGCCGATGGACCCGACGCGGGGTACGAGTCCCTGGCCGTCCACTTCTCGGGAGTCCGGGACGGAGCCGCCACGAGGACGGCCGCGCGACGGGTGAACGGGCGGCGCGCCGAACGCGTGACAGCAGCGGCCGGTCGGCTGGTCGGGCGCGGCGACCCGCGCGGCGCCCTGGACCTCCTCGATTCGTTCGGCCTCAGGAACGACGGCGCCCGGATCCTCGTCCTGGCCGAGCAGGGCCGGCCCGAGGAGGCGCTCCGGCAGGCGATGTCCCCGGACGTACCCATCGGGGTGCACCTGGGACTGAGGAGAACGCTGCTGGAGCACGGCGACACCGAACGGGCGCGCACGCTGGCCGAACTGATGCTGGAGCGCCTGGCGGAGCTGAGGAAGCACGGCCCCGCGATCGGTTTCGAGGAGTGCCGCAGGGGGTTCCTCTTCGCCGAACTCCACGCGCGTCTGGGCAGGTACGACGAGGCCCTCGCCGGTTTCCGGCGGGCCCGTGCCCTCTTCTCCCACGAGGCCGATGACTGGCTGGCCATGAACCTTCGGATCGGCGGCGACCTCTACGCGCCGGGGGAGCGGGACGATTCCGCCTACGACGGGCAACGGGGCGGCCTGAACGAGACGGCCCTCGCCTTCGAGGGAAGATTCGCCGAGGCGGTGTTCGAGGGCGGGCACGTCGACCGGGCCCGGGAACTCGTCGAGGGCATCAGGACCTCGGAACACGGGCGTTTCGACTTCCTGTTGCCGGCCGGGGGCCCGCTCGCCCCGAGGGCCCGGGCCCGGACGGCGGCCGCCTGCGGATTCCTCGACCTGATGACCGACAGCCTGGACGAACTTTCCGCCGACGGCCCGGCCGTGGCGGGGGCCATCGCCTCGCGCGCGCCCGAGACGCCGTACGGGCGGGTGCGGGGCAACCTGCGCAAGGTCGTCACGGCCCTGGCCCCGTACTGCGCGGGCGACGTCGACGCGACCCTCGCCCTGTGCGCCACGCTCCTGGACGCCGCTCCGGAAGCCGCCGACGTCGTCCACCGCGAGGTGCGGGAGCGGCTGGACCTCCACGCCCCCACGGGCCGGTAGCCGCCACCACGGGTGATCCTCCCGCCGACGGCCCTCGTCGACCGGCCACCGCCGGCGCCGGAGGGCCGTGCGGCGTGCCGGTTCCTGACCGGACACCGACGGAGAGGGATCGGTACGCGACCGCCGGGAGGGGGCGGCTCCCGCTCGGCCCCAAGTGCGCCCCCTGGCCGATGACTTGCCGCGCCGGTGCAGAAACGTTCACGAGCCGCGCTCCCCGGCGGACACGGACCCGGTCGGCCGGGAAACGACGTTTCGGCAGCCGGGGCTCGGACGTCCCCGCCCTCGCCGGAGTGTTCGCCCCGCCGTCCGTTCGGGGTGAAAGCAGGGATTCCGCATGAACGTGCCGGTCCGGGTCAGCACGATCTGCTGTGGCACGGCCCGGCCGGAACCTCCGGCCCCGCCGGGCCCGGCGCGCTCGCGCCGTCGACGGGACATCGGTCCCCGGAGCCGAGAGGGCACCATGCACTTCACTCCCCATGAACAGGAGCGCCTGCTCGTCCATGTGGCGGCCGGCGTGGCGCGGCAGCGCAGGGAACAGGGAATCAGGCTGAACTACCCGGAGGCGGTGGCCCTGCTCACGGCCTACGTCTACGACCAGGCACGTCTCGGCCGGAGCGTCGGCGAGATCATGGACGCGGGACGGGGGATCCTGACCCGGGACGAGGTCATGGACGGCGTCCCGGAGATGATCGACAACGTCCAGGTGGAGACGACGTTCCCGGACGGAACGAAGCTGGTGACGATCCACGACCCCTTCGACGAACCGCGCGGGGACATTCGACTCCACCCGGGAAAGGTCGACTTCGTCGACGAGTCGGTGCCGTTGAACCCGGGGCTGGAGATCACCGAGATCGAGGTGCACAACCCGTGCGACCGACCGGTGCAGGTCGGTTCGCACTACCACTTCTACGAAGTCAACAAGGAGTTGGATTTCGACCGGAAGCAGGCGTACGGCAAGCGGCTCAACGTCGCGGCCGGTACGTCCGAACGGTTCGAGCCCGGGGACCGCCGCACGGTGGAGCTGGTGCGCATCGAGGGCGAACGGAAGGTGCTGGGGCTGCGGGGACTGGTCGGCGGGACACTGCTGGACCAGGCCCCGGAGGACCCCGACGACGAGGGAGCCGACGACCGTGGCTGAGCGGAAGAACACCAGGACCACCCCGCGCGAGGACTACGTCGACCTGTTCGGTCCGACGACCGGGGACGAGATCCGGCTCGCGGACACCGCGCTGAGCATCAGGATCACCGACGACTGGTCGGGCGGCCTCGGCAAGGAACTGGCCGACCCGCCGCCGGACCCCGCGCCCGACGGGGACGACGACGGGAGCAGGGTGAGCCCGCTGGTGAGCAGGAGCGGGCACGAGATGGTCTTCGGCGGCGGCAAGGTGATCCGCGAGTCGATGGGCCAGGCGGCGAGGCCGCGCGACCGCGACGAGGACGGGGACGACGGCGGGGACGAGGAAGACCGTCCGCCGGACACGGTGATCACCGGTGCGGTGGTCCTGGACCACTGGGGCGTCGTCAAGGCGGACGTCGGGATCCGGGACGGGATGATCGTCGCTCTCGGCAAGGCGTACAACCCGGAGACCATGAACAGGATCCACGAGGGCCGGACGGACGGGCCGACGGACTTCGTGATCGGCCCGGAGACCGAGGTGATCTCGGGGAAGGGCCGCATCCTGACGGCGGGCGGGGTGGACACCCATGTCCACTTCGTCTGCCCGGGGCAGGTCGAGGAGGCCCTCGCGTCCGGGGTGACGACGCTGATCGGGGGCGGCACCGGACCGGCCGAGGGGTCCACCGCGACCACGGTCAGCCCGGGCAAGTGGCACATCGAACGGCTCTTCAGGGCACTCGACGGATTCCCGGTGAACATCGGACTGCTGGGCAAGGGCAACACCATGTCCCGGGAGTCGATGCTCGACCAGGTGCGGGCCGGTGTGATCGGCCTGAAGGTCCACGAGGACTGGGGTGCCACCCCCGAGGCCATCGACACCTGCCTGAAGGTGTGCGAGGGCAGGAACACCCCCCAGGACGACGACCGGACGGACGACCTGATCAGCAACAGCGTCCAACTCGCCCTGCACGCCGACTCGTTGAACGAGGCCGGTTTCGTGGAGAGCACCAGGGACGCGTTCGCCGGCCGCCCCCTGCACATCTTCCACATCGAGGGCGCGGGCGGCGGCCACGCCCCGGACATGATCACTCTGTGCGGGGAGGAGAACGTCCTGCCCGCGTCCACCAACCCGACGCGCCCCCTGACGGTCAACACCGCCAAGGAGCACATCGACATGCTGATGGTCTGCCACCACCTCAACCCGGAACTGGCGGCCGACCGGGCCTTCGCCGATTCCCGGGTGCGCCCCTCCACGATGGCGGCCGAGGACCTGCTGCACGACATGGGCGCCATCTCGATCATGTCGTCCGACGCACAGGCCATGGGCCGCATCGGCGAGATGGTCATGCGGACCTGGCAGACCGCCCACGTGATGAAGACCCGCTACGGCCAACTCCGCGAGGGCACCACCGCGGAACAGGAACGGCAGCGGCACGAGGCGGACAACTTCCGGGCCCGCCGCTACGTCGCCAAGTACACGATCAACCCGGCCGTCGCCCACGGCGCGGACGACCTGATCGGTTCCGTCGAGACCGGCAAGCTGGCGGACCTGGTGCTGTGGGAACCGAAGTTCTTCGGCGTGAAGCCGCACCTGGTCATCAAGGGCGGCCAGATCGCGTACGCACAGGTCGGCGACGCCAACGCGTCCATCCCGACGCCGCAGCCCGTCCTGCCCCGTCCGATGTGGGGCGCGACGGGAAGGGCACCGGGCGCCAACTCGGTGAACTTCGTCAGCCCGCAGGCCACGGTCACCGCACAGGGCCTCGGCATCAAGAAGTCCCTGTACCAGATCAAGGACACCCGCAAGGTGTTCAAGCGGCACATGGTCCTCAACGACGCCACCCCGGACATCCGGGTCGACCCGAACACCTACGAGGTGTTCATCGAGGACGTCTGCATCACCGAACTGCGCCGGCGGAAGGAGGAACAGGCACAGGCCGACGAGACGCTCTGCCCCCGGCGGCCCGCCCCCACCCACTACGCGTCGGAACTCCCCATGGCCCAGCGCTACTTCATCTTCTGACCGTGCGGCGGACGACAGGACGGGCGGCCGGACGCCGCCCGTTCCGTCCCCTCCGCCCCCGAAAGGCAGGGCCATCCGTCCATGAGCCGTACCGCTCTCCTCGTCCTCGCCGACGGCCGCTTCCCGGCCGGGGACCACGCGCATTCGGGCGGCGTCGAGGCCGCCGTCGGCGCCCGCGCCGTCCACGACCCCGCCACCCTTCACGCGTTCTGCCGCGGTCGTCTGCACACCGCGGGCCTCACCGCCGCCGCACTGGCGGCCGCGGCCGCGACCGGACACGACCCGCTCGTCCTGGACGAGGCGGCCGACGCCCGGACACCCGCACCCGCACTGCGGGCCACGGCCCGCAAGCTGGGCCGGCAGATGCTGCGCGCGGCCCGGGCCGCCTGGCCGTGCGAGGCGCTGGAGCGACTGGCACACGACCTGCCGGGCGGCGCCCACCAGCCCGTGGTGCTCGGCGTCGCCGCCCGCGCGGCCGGACTCACCGCGCCGGACGCCGCGCACGCCACGGCCTTCGGCGCCATCGCGGGGCCCGCCACCGCGGCCGTGCGGCTGCTCGGTCTCGACCCGTTCGACGCCACCGCGGTGCTGGCCCGGCTCTGCGACGACGTCGACACCGTGACCCGCCGGGCCGCCCGGGCCGCCGCCCGGGTCGCCGACGAGGGAGTCGGCGTCCTGCCCGCCGCGTCCTCGCCCCTGCTCGACATCACCGCCGAACAGCACGCCGCCTGGCCGATGCGCCTCTTCGCCTCCTGACGCCGGACCCGGCCCGCCACACGATCGAAGGAGTTCCACACCCATGCACCTCGACCACGCGTCCCGCGGCCCCGCCGCCGTGAGCGCCGACGCCACCCGCCCCGACGGCACCCGCCGGGCCCTCAGGATCGGCCTCGGCGGGCCGGTCGGCTCCGGCAAGACCGCCACCGTCGCCGCCCTCTGCCGCACCCTGCGCGACCGGTACTCCATCGCCGTCGTCACCAACGACATCTACACCCGCGAGGACGCCGAATTCCTGCTCCGCGAGGCCGTCCTGCCGCCCGAGCGCATCCAGGCCGTCGAGACCGGCGCCTGCCCCCACACCGCCATCCGCGACGACATCTCCGCCAACCTGGAGGCCGTGGAAGAGTTCGAGGACCGCCTCGGCGCCCTGGACCTGGTCCTGGTCGAGTCCGGCGGCGACAACCTCACCGCCACCTTCTCCAGGGGACTCGTCGACGCCCAGGTCTTCGTCATCGACGTCTCCAGCGGCGACGACATCCCCCGCAAGGGCGGCCCCGGCATCACCACCGCCGACCTGCTCGTCGTCAACAAGACCGACCTCGCCCCGTACGTCGGTGCCGACCTCGCCGCCATGGCCCTCGACGCGGCCCGGCAGCGCGGCGAACTGCCCACCGTCTTCACCTCCCTCACCGGCGACGACGGCGTCCGGCCCGTCGCCGACTGGGTGCTGGAGCGCCTCGGCGCCTGGCGCGGCGGTACCGCACGGCCCGAACCCGCGGCCACCGCGCCCTGACCCCGCCCCGAACCGGCGGCAGAACACCGCCGGAAGAGCATCAGCGGAAGAAAACCGCCGGAAGAACAGAGGACATGAGCACGTTCACCGAAGACATCGCACCCCCCTCCGAACCCCTCCCGGACGCGTCCGGCGTCGTGGCGACCGCCCGGGTCCGGGCCGACCACAACGGCCGCACCACCACTCTTCCGCTGCTCAGCGGCGACGGCCCCTTCCACCTCCAGAGGCTCCGCCCCCGGGACGGCCTGGCCCGGGTCGACGTCATCGGCGCCATGAGCGGCCCCCTCGGCGGCGACCGGCTCGCCTTCCACGCCGACATCGGCCCGCGCGCCCGCCTCCAGATCACCGCGGCGGCCTCCACCATCGCGCTGCGCGGCCCCACCGACGACGCCGCCACCTACGACATCCGCCTGACCGTCGGCGACGACGCCGCACTGCACTGGCTGCCGCAGCCCCTGATCAGCACCGCCGGCAGCAACCTCCGCCAGACCTGTACGGTCGCTCTCGCCCCCACCGCCCGCCTCGTCCTGAGGGACGAACAGGTCCTCGGCCGCACCGGCGAGAACAGCGGCGACCTGACCACCCGCCTCACCGTGCTCCGCGCCGGCCGCCCCCTCCTCGACCAGCACACCTCCTACGGCGGCCCGCACCCCGGCTGGGACGGCCCGGCCGTCGTGGGGCCGCACCGCGCCTGCGGCCAACTCCTCGTGGTCGACCCGTCCTTCACCCCGGCCGCCCTCCCACCGGTCCTCCTCGGCGATCCCGCCACCCCGGCCCACGGCGTGCTGGCCCCACTGGCCGGACCGGCCCTCCTCGCCACCGCGGTGGCCGACACGGCCAGCCGGCTGCGCCACCTCCTCGACGAGGCCCTGCGAAGAGCACTCGGCACGGGACGCTGACCGCCCGACCGACGGACGGGCCGGGGCGCCGCTTACCGGTCGGCACGGGGCCGGCACGAAGCCTTCCCCGTACGGTCCTGGCGCCCGGCCGAGGAGCGCGCCGCGCTCAGTCCCCGGCCGCGTCGTGGTTCTCGGACCGCCGCAGGGCGCGGCTGAACCCCCCGGAGCCGACCCGGGCGGCGAGGGTGTCGTCGGGGCCGGACAGCAGGGAGCCGTACCCGGTCGCCGCCCACAGGCTGCGCCCGGCGGGCACCTCGAAGTAGGGCACGGTGCGGCCCCGGTCCCGGACCGCGAGCACCTGCGGCGACCGGCGGGCGCGCAGGGCCCGGTCGCAGTCCTCGCAGACCGCGACGTCGACCCGTTCCCGGCGGCCGAGCGGGCGCCAGGTGGTCCGGCGGACCGAGGTTCCGTGCCGGGGGTCGAAGAAGCACAGCGGGAGTCCGGGGGCCGGGGCCAGGGCGGAGCGCCCCTCGGCCACCAGGGCCAGTACTCCGGCCAGGTCGGGCAGCCCCTGCGCGGCGTCCAGCACCCGGCCGGCCGCGTCGTAGGCGTCCAGGGCCCGGCCCAGGCCCGGGGTGGCGGCGCCGTCGGCGTCCTCCACCGCCTCGCCGAGGGCGAGCAGTTCGTCGGCGGCCCGGCGTCGCAGCCCCGCCTCGTCGGCGGCCTCGTCAGCGGCGAAGACGGCGTCGGGGAAGGTGAAGGCGGTGTGCCGGGGCGAGCGGCGGCGGCGCGTCAGGAAGACCCCGCCACCGACGACGAGGAGCAGCACCGCGGCGACCACGAGCGGGGTCCCCGGGCCGCCGGAGGAGCCGGAAGCGCTTCGGTCGTCCTCGGGCCGGGCCGAGTACTTCTTGTCGAGCTCGGCGGTCTCGGCCTCGTAGACCTCGGTGCCGTTGCCGTCCTCGATCAGTTCCACGGCCCTGCCGACCCGGGCGGCCAGCCCGGCGTCGTCGAGTTCGTCCAGGAAGCCGACCGCGGCGGCGGCGTCGCGGGTCTGATGGGCGTCGGTGGGCCACTCGGTGCCGTTGAGCCACTTCCCGTAGTCGTCGGTGGTGATCAGGATCAGCTTCTGCAGACCGAGCCGTTCCTTGACCACCGAGGCGAGGGCGCGGGCGCTGCCGTCGAAGGCGTCGCCCTTCTTCAGCGGCACCAGCACCACCTTGATCGGCAGGCCGGTCCCGGCGATCTGATCGGCCAGGGCCCGCTGCTGGGTGGGGGTGACGGCGGCCGAGTAGAACGGGTCGACGTAGACGGGGTCGGTGGCCAGCGCCCCGGCGATCGCCGAGGCGGTCGGCCCGGGCCCGGCACTTTCCGCACGGGCGGGGGCGCCGGTGCCGAGCAGCACCGCGCAGGCCAGCAGGAGCGCGGCGAGCAGCCCGGCGGCAGGGCCGCGGGAGGCACCGGACGGACGGTCTTCGGTCAGTCGTTCACTGGACACTGGCGGACTCCCTGGCCCTGAGGACGAGTGCTTCGACGCCTTCGAGGGCGGCCGGCAGGACCTGCCCGGCCTCGTCCCAGGCGATCCGGTCGTGGCCGCCCGCCCCGGGCAGCCGCAGCAGCCGCTCGGTGGCTTCGTGCCGGCGGGAGGCCGGGCCCGGGGTGGCGCGCAGGGCGTCCCGGCACGCGGGACACAGCCGCACGGGTCCGGGGCCGGCACCGGGGCCGGCGAGCCCTCCCGGGACCTTGCCGCCGGTGGCCCCGCCGTGCAACGGGTTGAGCCGGCAGAGGGAGGGGTGGGGGTGCCCCCGGAGGGCGTCGAGCCCGGCCCGGGAGAGCACCACGACGGCGGCCAGGTCACCCGCCCCGGCGGCCTCGTCGCCGGTTTCGGCCAGCAGCCCGGCGGCGTCCAGGCAGTCCCAGGCACGGGCGCGGCCGGGCGCGTCCTGCCCGGCGGCGGCCAGCTGCCCGGTGAGTTCGCGGACGTCGGCCGCCGCCCAGGCACGCAGTTGCCGGACGGACGGCAGTGCGGCGGCGGGCCGGGACACGGCGTGCTGCGGTGCCGAGGGGGCGGCCGCGCGGGTGCGGCGGTGTTCCAGTACGGCTCGCACGATGACGATCCCCAGCCAGACGATCAGCAGCAGCGAGCCCAGCAGCAGGACGCCGAGTCCGATCCCGGGCCCGAAGTCGCTGCTGAACAGGCCGGGCAGCCGGTTGTCGTGCAGCGGGGGCAGCTCGGTGTCGCGGGCCACGGGGTCGTAGCCCTCCCTCGGCCGGGCGTCGGCGACGGCGTCCAGGGTCCGGTCGAGCCGCGGCATCACCCGCAGGTCGCCGTCCCTGCGGTACTCCGGGTAACGGACCTCGTAGGGCAGGCGCCCGAAACGGTACGAGGCGTCCTGGTCGGTGCCGAAGGTGTCCAAGGAGATCCGGCCGGATACGGGGTCGACCAGTACGTAGACGCCGTTCTGACCGGTGCGCTGGTGGACCAGGGCGAGCAGGAGGCCGTCGTTGCCGCCGCTCTCGTCGTCGCTGTCGGACGGTGTGACCAGTACGTGCACCGGGCCCTTGGGCGCGAGTTCGGCGATCCGCTTCCGGAGCGCGGGCAGGTCGGCCCCGGTCAGTGCGTCCGCGGTGGACGGGTCCTGGTAGACCGGTCCGGCGGCGAGCCCCGCGGCCACCTCCGTCACCCGGGCATCCAGGTCGGCCCGGGTGACGGCGAGGTACGGGCTGTCGACGGTCTGCGGGAAGAGAGTGGGCGCGGACAGCACCACGGCGAACACGGCGGCCACCGTCGCCACCAACGTCACCGGCAGCACACCGCGTCGGCGGGCGGCGGACCGACCGGTACGGGCCCGGGCCTTCGGCTCCGCCGGGGCTCCGCCCGAGCGCTTGCCCGGGCCCGTGTCCGAGCGTCTGGCCGGGCCCTTGTCCAGGGCGACGGACGGGGGCTTCGGATTGCCGACGGCCTTCTTGCTCCCGGCCTTCTCGTTCCCGTCTTCCCCGTTCCCGGTCTTTCCGCTCCCGGCCGGGAGCGGCCGGCCGGGACGGCGGTAGGAGAGCCGGATGCCGAGGGCCAGCACCAGGCCGGGGAGCACCACCACGGCCAGACCGAGCAACAGGTTCTGGTTCTGCCGGTCGGTGGAGCCGATGTACAGCTCGGGTTTGTCGTGCTCGTGGTAACGGTCGTGCAGCTCGTCGGCCTCGGCGGCGGCCCGGTCGTGGCCGGAGGCGATCGCGTCGACGAAGGACTCGAACGCGGCGAGCGGCCCGGCCCCGTACGGGGTGCCGTACAGGGCGATGCGGCGGGCCTCGTCGGCCGGTACGTCGACGCCGAACGCGGAGGCGGTGATGGTGCTGTTGTCGCTGATCAGCACGTACAGGCCGTCCTCGCCGAGCCGGTCGTGCACCAGCGCGAGCAGCGCGGCGTCCCCCGTCGGCAGCGCCAGCACGTAGGTGGGCACGCCGGTGCGTTCGGCGAGGGCGGCGATCTTCGGGGCGAGCGAGCGCGGCAGCCTGCGGGGACGGTCGGCCGAGACGTACACCGGGTCCTTGCGGAGCTCCTCGGCCAGGCGCTCGGACTGGGTCGCGCCGTCGTCGGCGGTCGTGGTGGGCGCCGTCGTGGCGCTCGGCGCGGTGCCCGGTCCGGCCGCGACGGCCGTTCCCGCGCCACCGAGGAGCACGAGGGCCGCGAGCGCCGTGCCCGCCCGGGCCCTGAATGCCCCGGCCCGTCCCCGTCCCCGTATCCCTGCCAACGTCCTCATCGGCGCCCTCCCGGTGGTTCGGCCGGTCACTTTACCCGCGCCGGATTTCGGTGACGACATTCATGAGGTCTTACGCATTCACGAGACCTTCCGCCGGATATTCGGCCTTCACCATGAATCCGGATTTTCCGTCGGAGCGGGACCGGTCATTCTGGTTCCCGTGCGGATTGAATTTCCGCGACGGTTCCGGGATTGCCCGAGGCGCAAGAGCGAGCCGCACCCGGCCGAATTCCCGGACCCGGGGCACCGCACGTCCGGTACCGCCCTCCCGTTTCCCTCCGGACGGTGACGAGACGACGGACAAGAGGGCGGAGAGGAAAGGGAGTTACGTCGGCGCGGGCCCCTCGGTACGTCTCCGCACCCACCGAGGGGCCCGCCGGTCCGGCACGGCGGCATGCGCCCGTGGAAGGCCGCTCCGGCCCACGGCATACTGGGCCGCGGCGGGAACAGAAAGGCTTCGGAGATGACTCAGAAGAACACGCGATACGACGTCCTGGTCGTCGGAGGCAGCGGGGTTGACACCATCGTGCGGGTCGACGCCCTGCCCGTCCCGCTCGCCGACTCGGTCCACGTCGGGCCGATCGAGGAATGGCCGGGCCACACCGGGGGGAACGTGGCCCTCGGCACCCGGGCGCTCGGCCTGGAGGTCGCCCTCCTCGACTGCATCGGCGACGACCGGATCGGCGCCCAGGTGCGCGAGCGCATGGCCGCCGGGGACGTGGAGTTCGACCCGCTGATCTCCGCGGCGGGCACCCGCCGCGCCGTGAACCTGGTGGACGCGACCGGACGCCGGATGTCGTTCTACGACGCCCGCGACCCGGCCGACCTGAGGATGCCCCGGGACTTCTACCTGCCGAGACTGCGGCGCACCCGCCACGTCCACCTGTCCATCATGAATTTCACCCGCTTCCTCTACGACGACATCGAGGAGCTCGGCGTCCCCGTCTCCACGGACCTGCACGACTGGGACGGACTGGCGGACCACCACCGGGAGTTCGCGCTCCGCTCCGACCTCGTCTTCCTCAGCGCGGCGGGTGCGGGCGAGAACACCTTCGCCCTGATGCGGGAGATCCTCCGCGAGGGCCGCGCCGACACCGTGATCGCCACGGCGGGCGCGGACGGCTCCCACGTACTCACCCGGGACGGCGGATCCACCCCGCACCACATCCCGGCGACCGTCCCGCCCGCGCCGGTGGTGGACTCCAACGGTGCGGGGGACGCGTACGTCTGCGGCTTCCTGTACGGGAGGCTCGCCGGCCGGGACCCGCTGGAATGCGCCCGCCTGGGCGCCGTGGCGGGGGCGTACGCCTGTACCGCCCCGGGTTCCACCGCCCTCGTCCCGCAGGACGTCCTGCTGGCCTCGGACCCTGTCCGGAACGGGAGCTGACGGTCCGTGCCGATCCGGGACGCCGGTCCTCCGCACGCCGCGGACCGGGGCGGCGTCCTCAGCTCCCCAGGGCCCGGGCGGTGAACCCCGCCCGGGCGGCGAGCGCCGTCAACTCCTCGGCCCGCGCCGCACGCAGGCACACCACCGGGTAGCAGTCCGACTCGATGTCGAGGACGGCGAGCGCCGCGCCGACCTCGCGATAGTGCCGACCGCAGGCGGTCAGGAACTCGTGGGTCGGCAGGGACGTCTCGCCGGCCTCGAAGAGCACCCAGGGATCCACCGACGGCCGGGAGGCGAGCATCCCCAACTGGGCCAGGATCTCCTCCGGGTCCTCCTTCCAGTCGAATTCCACGAGCAGCCGGTGGGCGTCGAGCGCGTCCACGAGCGCTATCCACGCGAGGTCCGCGACGGGCTCGTCGATGCCGCGCTCGTCCAGCCGGTCCGCATGCGCCCGCACATAGCCCTCGGGATCGTCGTGGGCGTGCAACACCTGCTCGACGACGTCCGGATGGGCCGGCGCGAGAAGCGCCGCCATGGCTTCCAGCGAGGTACGGACCGTGTCGGGGTCGGACATGACGTGAGCTCCTTGGACGGTCGGGCAGTCGGATGGTCGGGCGGCCGTGGGGCCGTGCGGCCGGAGTCGTCACCGAGGAGCGGTGCCTTCCCGGGCGTTCACGAAGAAGCCTGGCACAGGGGTGTGACAACGGACGCGGGCCGGACCCGCAGGTACGGCACGAGCATCGAAAAGCGTGAGGCTCAGCCATAGAAGAATGCGCTTTTACGCCTCCCGTACAGGCCGCAGGATGGCTGCGATCCGGCTTTTGGGGAGGAACGCGTGACGTCAGCCATCGAATCGGGCCTGCTGCCCGGCACATCCGAAATCCGTCCGGAAGGGCTGGCCGTCGGCGGCGTCCCGCTCACCGAACTGGCACACCGTTTCGGAACGCCCCTCTTCGTCTACGACGAGGAGCATCTGCGCCGGCGCTGCCGGGAGGCGGTCGCCGCCTTCGGCCGGGACAACGTCGCCTACGCCTCCAAGGCGTTCCTGTGCACGGCCATGGCCCGACTGGCCCACGAGGAGGGGTTGTTGCTCGACGTCGCCTCCGGGGGCGAGCTGCGGGTCGCGCTGCACGCCGGGGTGCCCGCCGACCGGATCGTCCTGCACGGCAACAACAAGGACGAGGCGGAGCTGCGCACGGCCATGTCCGCCCGGGTGCGGCACCTGGTGGTCGACAGCTTCGACGAGATGGACCGCATCGAACGGCTGCACGCCGAGGAACACCTGCCACCCGCCCGGATCCAGCTGCGGGTGGCGCCCGGAGTGGCCGCCGGCGCGCACGAGGCGATCCGGACCGGTGGCAACGACTCGAAGTTCGGCTTCGGCCTCGCCGGCGGGACCGCGGCGGCCGCCGTGCGCCGGGCCGCCGGTTCCCCGGCGATGGTCCTGGAGGGCGTCCACGCGCACGTGGGCTCGCAGGTGCTGGACACGGCGGAACTCGCGGCCGGCGCCGCGGCCATCGCCCGGTTCGCCGCCGACACCCGTATGCACCGGCTCACGGTCGGCGGCGGCCTCGGCGTCGCGTACGAGGCGGGACAGGCCGCGCCGTCCTTCGCCGAATGGGCGGCCCGGGTGCGGACCGCGGTGCGCGACGCGGGCTGGAACTCCTCGGTGACGGTGGAGCCGGGCCGGTCCATCGCCGCCCGCGCCGGACTGACCCTCTACCGGGTGGGCACGATCAAGCGGATCGAGGGCGTGCGGACGTATGTCGGCGTGGACGGCGGGATGAGCGACAACCTGCGCCCCGCCCTGTACGGCAGTCGCTACGAGGTGTTCCTGCCGCGCAGCCCGCGCGCCTCCCGGCCCATGCGGGCCCGGCTGGTCGGGAAGCACTGCGAGAGCGGTGACGTGATCGTCGACGACGCGGCCCTGCCCGCCGACGTCGCGGTGGGCGACCTCCTGGCCACACCGGTCACCGGCGCCTACGGGTACGCCATGGCCTCCAACTACAACAAGCTGCCGCGCCCCGCCGTCGTCTTCGTGCGCGACGGCCGCGCCCGCCTCGTGGTGCGCCGGGAGACCGAGGAGGACCTGCTGCGCCTGGACGTGGACGAGCCCGCCGGGCTCCCGGGGCCGGCCCTGGCACGACGATCCGGTGCCGGAGCGGCGCAATGCGTCGGTACGTCCTAACCTGACCCGATGCTGAACAGTGCCCGCCTGCTCGTCCTGCTGGAGATCGCCCGTACCGGCACCATCGTGGCCGCGGCCCGGGCGCTGCATCTGAGCCCCTCCGCGATCTCGCACCAGCTCGCCCGGCTGGAGCAGGAGCTGGGGGTGGCGTTGGTGGAGCGTCAGCCGCAGAGCCTGCGGCTGACCGAGGCCGGGGTGCGCCTGGCCGAGCACGCGCAGGCGGTCGCCGACCTGATGGCCGTGGCCCAGGACGACCTGCGGGCGCACTCCGAGGGCGAGGCCGGGGTCCTGCGGCTGGGTTTCTTCGCCTCCTCGGGCCTGGAGCTGCTGCCCCGGGCCCTGTCGGCGTTCGCGGCGAACCGGCCCCAGGTCGAGCTGGAACTGATCCTCGGCCAGCCGCACGAGCTGGTGCCCGACCTGGAGGCGGGCCGGCTCGACGCCGCGGTCGTCTTCGAGCATCCGCTCGACCCCTGGTGCCGGCAGGCGACCGTGGACGTGGAGATGTTCTTCGACGAACCGCAGCTGGTGGTCCTCCCGCTGCGACACCGCCTCGGCCGGCACGCCGAGGTCCGGCTCGCCGCCCTGGAGGGGGAGAGCTGGATCGGCACGCACGGCGGCCACACCGGTGAACCGGTGCTGGAACGCGCGTGCGCGGCGGAGGGCTTCCGCCCCCGGGTCCGCTGCCGCAGCGACCACTACCAGGTCACGATCAACCTGGCCCGTGCGGGCATGGGCATCGCCCTCGTCCCGGCGCTCGGGATCGGCGACACCACCGGGGTGCACGTCTGCCGGCTGGACCACCCCCGGCTGCACCGGCGCATCGGCGTCGCCACCCGGCCCACCAACCGCAACCCGCTGCTGCGGATCTTCCTCGACGACCTGCGGTCGGCCGCCGAGGAGATCCGGTCGCTGCTGGAGGTGCAGTGGGCGTGACCGGGCCGCCGGTCACGCCCACCGCGCTCCGTGGGGCCTCTCAGACGGTGGTCGGGCGCCCGGCACAGGCCGCGAGGGTCCGCCCCACGTCCCGGATGGCATGCACCGCGGCCCGCTCGGTGCTCGGGCCCAGCGCGGTGTCCCAGTGCGCCACCACCGCGTAGGCCAGCCGGCGCCTGCCGACGATGACACCGGCATCGGCACGGACACCGGTGTCCGTGCCGGTCTTGTTGGCCACCAGGAGCCCGTCGCCCGGCCGCTCGGGGAAGCCCGGGGCGTACGGATCGTGGTCGATCAGCGCGGGGACCAGGCCGTGGTCGGTGTTGGCGCGCATCCAGCGCAGCAGTCGGGCGGAGGCCGCCGGGCCGCTCATGGTGCCGCGCACCGCGTGCGCCACCAGCCGGGCCAGGTCCCGTGCGGTGCCGGTGGCGAAGACCGGCGGCACGTCCGGGCCCCGGACGTCACGGACCTTGTCGTGCAGCGCGAGGTGGTCGAGCCCGAGCTCCCGCGCGCGCCGGGCCGTGGACTCGCGCCCCACCAGGCGCAACAGCGCGTTGGTCGCGGTGTTGTCGCTCACCGAGGCCGTCAGCCAGGCCAGGTCCTCCACGGTCCAGCCGCGCCCGCTCAGCCGGCGCAGCAGACCGGTGCCCGCCACCACGTCCTCGTCGAGGACCTCCACCACCCGGTCGGCGGCCAGCTCCCCGCCGTCCAGCCGGTGCGCGACCTCGGCGAGCAGCAGCAGCTTCGAGGCGGACGCCACCGGCAGTACGGTGCGCTCGTCCACCCCCACCGCGCCGCCGCCGTCGATGTCCACGGCGGCGACGGCCAGGGTGAGCGGCAGCGCGGCCGAACGCCGCGCCGCCGCGGCCACTTGGGCCAGACTCATCGGACTCTCACCACTTCTCCCGCCCGTGCCGAGGTCGGGCGGCCGTCCCGTGCCGCGATCCGCCCCGACACCACGACGGTATCGATGCCTTCGGGTATCAGCAGGGGGCGGTCGAAGCCGGCGGTGTCGCGCACCGACGCCGGGTCGAGCACGACCAGGTCCGCGACGGCGCCGTCGCGGACCGTGCCGCGGCCGGTGAGGCCGAACCGCCCGGCGGGCAGCCCGGTCATCTTGTGCACCGCGGCCTCCAGCGGGAACAGCCGCTCGTCGCGGGCGTAGTGGCCGAGCACCCGGGCGAAACTTCCCGCCCAGCGCGGATGCGGCCGGCCCGGTTTGGGGACGCCGTCCGAGCCGATCATCGACAGCGGGCTGGCGAGCACCCGGCGGACGTCGTCCTCGCGCATCGAATGGCTGATGATGGTCACCTCGCCCCGCTCGGCCAGCAGGAGGTCGCACGCCTGGTCCACCGGATCGACGCCGCGCTCGGCCGCGAGGTCGGCGACGGTGCGCCCCTCGGCCCAGGTAGAGGTCGGCGCGGCGGCCACCGAGATGAGGTCCCAGCCGCCGTTTCCCACGGTGTTCTCCCACCCCTCGACGCCCCGGGCGATGTCCGCCCTGATCCGGTCGCGGGTCCCGGGCCCGCGCAGCCGTTCCAGCAGGGCACCGATGCCGCCCTCGCTCGCCCAGGGCGGCAACATGGCGTGCAGGACGGTGCTCCCCGCCGTGTACGGATAGACGTCGCACAGCACGTCCACGCCCTCGGCACGGGCCCGTTCCAGCCGGGGCAGGGTGCGCAGCGTGGCGCCCCAGGCGTGCCGGCCCGCGGTCTTGTGGTGCGAGACCTGCAAGGGGGCGCCGGAGCGCACCGCGATCTCCAGGGCCTCCTCCAGGGCGGACTCCACCTGCGACATCTCGTCGCGCAGATGGGTGACGTAGGGCTTGCCGTGCCGGGCGGCGACCCCGGCCAGCGCGACGATCTCCTCGGTGTCGGCATAGGTGCCGGGAGGGTAGATGAGCCCGGTGGACAGACCGGCCGCCCCCTGGGCCAGCGCCCGGTCCAGCAGTGCGCACATGGCGTCCAGCTCGGCGGGCCGGGGAGGCCGCGCCGCGAAGCCCATCACTCCGGCGCGCAGCGTGCCGTGGCCGACCAGCGAGGCGATGTGGGTGTGGCGCAGGGCGGGGTCCTGACCGGCGGCGAACGCGTCGAAGTCCACGGCGGGCCGGACCGGTCCGAGCCCGAACGTCACCCGGAGGTGCTCGGCGAGTTCCGGCAGCCGCTCGGGGAGCGACGGGAACAGGCTGGTCCCGCAGTTGCCGCAGATCTCCGTGGTGACGCCCTGGAGCAGCGGGGCGAGGCGGAGGTCGTCGAGCGGCTCCGCGGCCCCGCCGGTCCCGTGCGGCGCCGCGAGGGCGTCGGAGTGCGTGTGCACGTCGATGAAGCCGGGCGCGACGACCCGCCCGGTCACGTCCAGGGTCTCGGCGGCCGTGACGCCGGCACCGGCGGGGAGCACGGCGATCCGCCCGTCCACCACCGCGACGTCCGCCTCCCGGGCGGGTGCGCCGGTTCCGTCCACGAGCGTGCCGCCGCGCAGCAGCAGATCGGGAGAGCGGCCCATCACAGCACCGTCGACAGGAAGGCCCGCGTGCGCTCGTGCCGCGGGTCGGTGAACAGCAGGTCGGGGCTCCCGGCCTCGACGACGGCACCCCGGTCCATGAACAGGACCCGGTCGGCGACCTCGCGGGCGAAGCCCATCTCGTGGGTGACCACGACCATCGTCATGCCGCTGCGGGCCAGGTCGCGCATGACGCCCAGCACCTCGCCGACGAGTTCGGGGTCGAGTGCGGAGGTGGGCTCGTCGAAGAGCATGACGGCGGGTTCCATGGCCAGCGCGCGGGCGATCGCCACGCGCTGCTGCTGCCCGCCGGACAGCTGCCCCGGGTAGTGGTCCGCCCGGTCCGCGAGACCGACGTCGGCCAGCAGCCCGCGGGCCTGCTCCTCGGCCTGCGCACGGGACCGTCCCTTGACGGCGACCGGACCCTCCATCACGTTCTGCACCGCCGTGCGGTGCGGGAACAGGTGGAACCGCTGGAACACCATGCCGATCCGTTCGCGCTGGCGCCGCACGTCCCGGGGGCGCCGCTCGCGCAGCATCCGGCCGGACGGGCCGTGCTGCTCGTAGCCGACCAGTTCGCCGTCCATCCACACCCGCCCCGCGTCGATCCGTTCGAGGTGGTTGAAGCAGCGCAGCAGGGTGGACTTCCCGGAGCCGGAGGGGCCGATGACGCAGAGCACCTCACCGCTGCGGACGTCGAGGTCGATGCCTTTCAGCACCTCGGTGTCACCGAACCGTTTGCGGACCCCGCGGGCCCTGAGGATCACGTCGTTCATGCCGTCGCTCCCTTCTTGGCGCGTCCGGGCCGGAGATTGGCCAGGATCCTGCTCCGCAGCACGGGAGCGGTACCGGGGCTGTAGCGCCGCTCGACGGCGTGCTGGCCGATGCTGGCGACCGTGGTGAGCACGAGGTACCAGATCGAGGCCACCATGAGCAGCGCGACCACCTCGAAGTTGGCGAGGTAGAGGTGCTGGGAGACGGTCATCAGATCGGCGCCGGCGATGACCGAGACCAGCGAGGTCGTCTTCAGCATGGAGATGAACTGGTTGCCGAACGGCGGAATGATGACCCGCATCGCCTGCGGGAGGATGATCCGGGACAGGATCTGACGGTTCGACATCCCGATGGAGGCTCCCGCCTCGCGCTGGCCGGGATCCACGCTCTGGATGCCGGCCCGCACGATCTCGGCCATGTAGGCGCCCTCGTTGATCGAGAGACCGAGCAGCGCGGCCACGAACCCGGTGATCACCTGGTTGGACTGCCAGCTGACGAGTTTGGGGCCGTCGAACGGGATCCCGATGCTGATCACGGGGAACAGCAGGGCCAGGTTGAACCAGAAGATGAGCTGGACCAGCAGCGGGGTGCCCCGGAAGAACCAGGTGTAGGCACCGGCGGTGAGCCGCAGGACAGGGCTGTCGGACAGCTGCATCACCGCGACGACCATGCCGATGGCGATGCCGAGGGCCATCGAGACGAGGGTGAGCTGAACGGTCACCCAGAGGCCCTTGAGGATCACCCCGTCGAACTGGTACTTGGCGACGATGTCCCAGTGCAGATTGGGGTTGACGATGATGGTGTAGGCCAGCCACACCACGAACAGCACGGCGGCCAGGACCGCGAGCCAGCGGCCGGGACGCGGGCGTCCGGTCACCTGGAGGGAGAGGTCGTCCTCCGGCCGCGTCGGGTCGGAGGGGGCGGCATCCGGCGCCGTGCCGAGGGCCGCGCCGGGCGTCTTCTGGTGTTTCATGACTGTTCTCACTGCCCGTCGTTGACGGTGGCCTCGGGCACGGCGCTGCCGCCGACGCCCCAGGTGTCGAGGATCTTCTTGTAGTCGCCGTTGTCGATGAGTTCCTGCAGTGCCTTGCGGACGGCGTCGCGCAGCCCGCTCCGGCTCTTCGCGGACGCGATGCCCCAGGGTGCGGTGCCGTACTGCTCCGGCAGGACCTCGTACGCGCTGCTCTTCTTGGTGAACGTCTTGGCGACGGGGTAGTCGACGATGGTCGCGACCGCGCGTCCGCTGTCCAGCTGGAGCAGCCCGGTCGGCGCGTCCTCGCTCTGCGAGATCCGCATCTTCTCCCCGCACTTGGCGTTCTGCTCCTCGCCGATGTGGAGGTTGGAGCTGCCCTTGGCGAGGACGACGGTCTTCCCGCAGAGGTCCGCGAGGGACTTGATGCCCTGCGGGTTGCCCCGCTTCGTCATGATGACGCCGCCGGTGCGGAAGTAGTCGACGAAGTCGACCGCCTGCCGCCGCTGCGCGTTGTCGGTCATGGACGACATGACGAGGTCGAACCGTCCGGACTCCAGGCCGGGGATCAGTCCGTCGAAGGCGGCGTTGGTGAGTTCCAGCTTCAGCCCGAGCCGCTCGGCGATGGCCCCGGCCAGATCGGGGTCGACACCGGTGAGCCGGGTGGTGCCGGGCGCGTACATCTCCATCGGCGGGTAGCCGACCGCGGTGGCCACCCGGAGCACCCCCTTCTGCCGGTCCTGGGCGGGCAGCAGCTCGGCGGCGGTCCGGCCGGCGGCGGCCCGGGACTCGGCTCCGGCCGGGGCGTCGCCCTGACCGGAGCGCCCACATGCGGTGGCGGCGAGGGCCACCACGGCCAGGGCGGCCAGACAGCGCAAAGAACGGGGACGATTCATCGGATTTCTCCCTCACGGGGTGGCGGTGCGCCGATGCTGGCAGCCGTGCCCCGGTGAACGGAAGATGATGAAGCCATTCATGCCTGACCATCGAAATCTGTACGGGTACGGATCCGGGCACGGGCCCGGCCGCGGACCCGGGTACGGGCCGGGCCATGGCCGGGTACGGGGCCGGGCCCGGCGGCGGAGCGGGTCGGGGATCCGCGGCCGTCCGGAAGGGCCCAGCCGCTTCCCGGGCCGGATGCCCGGGAGGGGAAGAGACTGGTTCCTGGGAGACCTGCCCCTGAACACCTCGGAGGGTGGTGAGCGTGGACGCACCCCGTGAAGACTTCGCGCAGGGAGCCGACGGCACCGACGTCGATCCCGTCGGGAACCCTTTCCTGCGGACCCGGTTCGCCGCGCCGGCCAGGCCCGCCACGTTCCTGCGGCGGGAGCGGCTGACCGCGCGCCTCGGACCGGTGCCGCGGACCCCGCTGACGGTGGTCGAGGGCTGTGCCGGCGCGGGCAAGACCCTGCTGGTGGCCGACTGGGCCGGGTGCCTCGACCCGCCGGCCGCCTGGCTCACCCTCGACCCGGCGATCCGGACGCCCGACCTGTTCTGGGCGCACTTCCTCCGGGCACTGCGCGCCGGAGGCGTACCGGTGCCCTCCGCGACCGGCCCGCCCGCCCACGCACTGCTCTCCCGGCTCGCCGCAGGGCTCGACGGCCACGACCGGCCCGTGACCGTGGTCGTCGACGAGTTCGACCGGGCGAACACCCCGGAGATCGCGCGGCAGCTCGCCTTCGTCCTGCGCCACGGCGGCCCGGGACTCCACCTGGTCCTGATCACCCGTACCGAACCGCTCCTCCCGCTGCACCGCTACCGGGTGGCCGGGGAGATGACCGAGATCCGGGACGCCGAACTGGCCCTCACCGTGGAGGAGGCGGCCGCACTGCTCCGGCTGCACGGGCTCGACCTGCCCGTCCGCGCGGTCGGCGCGCTGGTGGAGCGCACCCGGGGATGGGCGGCGGGCGTCCGGCTGTGCGCCCTGGCCGCGCTGCTGAGCCCCGACGACCCGGAGGTCTACCTGAAGGAGTTCGAGGCGGGCCGCAGCACGATCGCCGATTTCCTGCTCGCCGAGGTGCTGGAGCGGCAGCCGCCCCGGACCCAGGACCTGCTGCTCCGGGTCAGCGTCCTGGACTGGTTCCGGCCCGGCCTCGCGGACGCGCTGACCGGACGGTGCGACGCGGCACCGATCCTGGCCGCACTGGTCCGGGACAACGCTTTCGTCGAGGACTTCGGACCCACGGGGTACCGGCTCCACCCCCTGTTCCGGGAGATCCTCCTGGCCCATCTGCGCCGGCGCTCTCCCGGCCTGGAACGGCAGCTGCACCGACGGGCGGCGCACTGGCTGCGCCGCTCCGGGACGCTGCCGGAGGCACTGGCCCACGGCGCAGTCGCGGGGGACAGGACGTTCGTCGCCGAGGCCCTGGTGCACGACCTGGCGATCGGCCGGCTGCTCACCGGCCCGCGCCCGGACGGGCTGACCAAGCTGTTCACGGGCCCGGAGGCCGAGCGGACGGGCCCGGCCACGGACCTGGTCCGCGCCGCGTGCGAGCTGTCCCGCCACGACCTCGACCGGGGTCTGGACCACCTCCGGCACGCCGAGGAGCAGCTGGCCTCCGGGGCCCGCGACGGTTCCGACGGGGCGGCGGCCCGGCTCGGCTGCGCCCTGCTCGAAGCGACGGCGGGCCGGCTGACCGGCTCCGCGCACCAGGCCGAGAAGGCCGCCCGGGCCGCCTCGGCGCTGCTCCGGTCGGTGCCCGCCGCACTGCTCGACCAGCACCCCGAGCTCTGGGCCCTGCTGCAGACCCAGCTGGGCTCCTCCCGGCTGTGGGCCGGGCGTCTCGACGAGGCACGGGCCGCCCTCGACGAGGTGGTGTCCCGGAGCCCCGAAGCCGCCGCCACGGCCCTGCCCCGGAGGGAGTCCTCGGAACACCTGGCGCTCATCGACTACCTCGACGGATGGCCGGGCCGGGCCGAACACCGGATCCGGGCGGCGGCGGCCGAGGCCGAGCGCTTCGGTCTCCCCCGGTCGGCCGGGTCCGGGATCGGGCAGGCGGTCCTCGCCGCGGTCGCGGTCGAGCGGGACGAGACGGACCGGGCCCAGGACCTGCTCGACCGGGCGCCCGACCCGGCGGCCCCGGACCCGGTGGCGGCCGCGGGCCGCCACATCGCCCGAGCCCGCCTGCTCCTGGCACAGGGCCGCCCCCGTGCCGCGCTGGACGTCGCGGAACGCACCGTTCCCGCCGATGAGGAATCCCCCTGGGTCCGGGCCCACGCCGCCCTGGTCGCCTCGGCCGTCCGCCTGGCCGAAGGCCGCCCGGACGCGGCGGTCGAGGTCCTTCGGGCGGTGTCCGAGGACCAGCCGACGTGCCTGGTGGGCGCGGCCCGCGCCCATCTCGCGGCCGGTGACCGCGCCACGGCCCTCCGCCTGCTCGACGGCCTTCCCGGACCCGGACGCACCGGGCCGGCGGTGACCGTACGCGCCGCCCTGGTGCGGGCCCAGGCCGCGAGGCTGGCGGGCGACCTCCCCGCCGTGCACCGGCTGCTCGACCGGGCGCTCCGGCAGGCCGAGCCCGAGGAGCTGCGACGCCCCTTCCTGGAAGCCGGGCCCTGGCTGGCCCCCTTCCTGGCGACGGTGCCCCCGTGGACCCGTACCGCCGACCGGCCCGGGTCCGCAGCCGTACGGGACGGCGACGCGACCGGTCCGGGCACCGGGGCCGGGCCGCCGGTGGAACCGTTGAGCGAACGGGAACGCGACGTGCTGCGGCGGCTCGCCCGGACGATGTCGACCGAGGACATCGCCGCCGACCTGTACGTGTCGGTCAACACGGTGAAGACCCACCTCAAGAGCGCCTACCGCAAGCTGTCGGTGCACCGGCGCAACGACGCGGTGCGTCGGGCCCGTGACCTCGGCCTGCTGTGATCCTCCGGCGCGGAGGCGTCCGGACGCCGGGGCGCCGAGCCGTCGGGGACGCCGGCGAGGGCGGGCACCCGCCCACCCGTGACGGGTGAGGCGGTCTGCGGGCATTTCGGGTGCGATGGCAGCGGCGGGGCGAGGCCGTCGCAGCGGCGGCGCGCTCCGCCGGGCGGCCGACCGGTCCCCGGGCCGCCCGACCCGACGAGGCGGGGTGAACAGGGTGAGCCGGTGGCGGGCACTGATCGTTTTGGGGGCGGCCCAGTTCCTGATGGTGCTGGACACCGCCGTCATGAACGTCTCCATCAGCCGACTGGTCGATGACTTCGACACCGAGGTCACCGCGATCCAGGCCGTCATCACCCTGTACGCCCTGGTCATGGCCGCGTTCATGATCATCGGTGGCCGGATCGGGGACATCCTGGGGCGCCGTCGCGTCTTCCTGACCGGCATGGCCGTCTACGGCGTGGGATCGGCCCTGACCGCTGTCTCGCCCACCCTGTGGGTCCTGGCGCTGGGCTGGTCGGTCGTCGAAGGGCTGGGCGCCGCCCTCGTACTGCCCTCCATGGCGGCCCTGGTCGCCGAGTCCTACCGGGGCCGGGAGCGCGCCGTCGCCTACGGCGTCATCGGCGGCCTGGCCGGGGCCGGCATCGCGGTGGGGCCGCTGCTGGGCGGCTGGGTGACGACGTACCTCACCTGGCGCCTGGTCTTCGCCGGCGAGGTCGTGGTGGTGCTGGGCGTACTGCTCTTCCGGCGGGCGATCCCGCAGCGGCCCGCGGCGGGCCGGACCCCCGGGCTGGACGTCGTCGGCGCCGTGCTGTCGGCGGCCGGACTGGGCCTCGGCGTTCTCGGGGTGCTGCAGAGCACCATCTGGGGATGGGTGAAGCCGCGCGATCCGCCCTTCACGGTGTTCGGCTTCGCCCCCACCCTGTTCGTGGTCGCGGCGGGAATCGCACTCCTCTGCCTCTTCCGGACCTGGGAGCGGCGCCGGGAGGAGCGCGGCGACGACCCGCTGGTCCACCTGGCCCTGCTCGGCAGACCCGTGCTGCGCTCGGGACTGCTGACCCTGCTGAGCCAGAACCTGATCCTCCTGGGGCTGTTCTTCACCATCCCGCTCTACCTGCAGGTGGTGCAGGGGCTCGACGCCTTCCAGACGGGGCTGCGGCTGCTGCCGGTCTCCGTCACCATGCTCGTGGCCTCCCTGGGCGGGGCCCGGCTCGGGCGCAGGGCGGGACCGCGCCGGGTCGTACGGGTGGCCCTGGTGCTGCTCGTGGCGGCGATCGTCTGGCTGCTCGCCACCATCGAACCGGTCCTCGACAACGGCCAGTTCTTCGGGGCCATGGCGCTCCTCGGGCTGGGCATGGGGATGCTCGCCTCGCAACTCGGCAACGTCGTCCAGTCCAGTGCGCAGGAGCAGGAGCGCAGCGAGGTCGGCGGCCTGCAGTTCACCGCCCAGAACCTGGGATCCGCGCTGGGTACGGCCCTGATCGGGTCGATCCTGATCGGCGCCCTGGTCCAGGCGTTCACCACACAGGTCGAGCGGGACCCGCGCCTTTCCGAGAAGGCCCGGCAGGAGACGAGCGTCGCCCTGGAATCCGGAGTCGGCTTCGTCCCCACCGACCAGGTCCGCTCGGCGGCCGTACGGGCCGGCCTCCCCCCGCACGAGGTGGACGCCCTCACGGACTCCTACGCCGCGGCCCAGCTCAACGGCCTGAAGGCGGCCGTCCTCGCGACAGGGGGCATCACACTGGCGAGCTTCCTGGTGACACGGGCCCTGCCCACCGCGAGTTCAACCCCCGGAGCGGGCGGGCCGACCCCGCCGACAGGCCCCGCAGGACCGGAAGAACCGGTGAACCCGAGCCGGTCCTCCGCTCCGCCGAAGCAGCGCACGCGGCGCGTGCGGAGGCCGAGACGGCCGGGGAGGACATGATGTCCGCAACCGGGCGCGCAGGTCACCCGCACGGGGTGAGGCCGACCGGGGCGCCCGGGACGGACCATCGCAGCATGCAGTACGAGATCCGCGTCGATGGACACATGTCGGAGACGCTGATCGGCGCCTTCCCCGAACTGGAGCACGTGACGATCTCCGACCAGACGGTGCTCTACGGCCCCGTCGTGGACGAGGCGCACCTCTACGGACTGCTGGCCCGCTTCCAGTCGCTCGGTCTCCGCGTGGTGGAACTGCGGCGGCTCCTGGCCTGACCGGGCCCGAAGCCGGTGGACGCACTCACCCGTGCCGGGTGAGGCACCCCCGCACGGGACCGCGCACGCTGGAGAACGGACCGGGGCGGCACCGCGGAACCCGACCGGAACGGAGCACGGAGATGAACACCACTCTCGCCTACGACTATCCGCTGCTGAGCGCTTTCTGGACCATGTTGTGGTTCTTCCTGTGGGTCCTGTGGTTCATCCTGCTCTTCCGGATCATCGGCGATGTCATCCGCGACGACACACTGAGCGGCTGGGGCAAGGCGGGCTGGCTGGCGTTCGTCGTCCTGCTGCCCTTCCTCGGCGTGTTCGTCTACCTCATCGCACGCGGCAAGGCCATGGGCCGCCGGGAGATCACACACGCCCGCAAGCAGCAGGCGGAGTTCGACACGTACATCCGGGAGGCCGCGGGCAGCGGCGGCACCGGCCGGGCCGACGAACTCTCCAAGCTCTCCGAACTCCGTGCGCACGGCGACATCACCGACGAGGAGTTCCGCCGGGCCAAGGAACTCGTCCTGAGCGGCAGCCGCTGAGAGCCGTCCCGTGATCCCCGACCAGCCCGCTGGAGGCAGCCGTGAAGCACCTGAAGTTCGAGCAGAAGGGTTCCCTGTCCCGCAGTGAGGCCGCAGAGCGACTGGCGGGAATCGCCGAGGCGTTCCGGAAGGGCGGAGAGGCCGAACTGGACTTCGGCACCGGTGTGTTGAGCATGCGGGTTCCCGACGAGTTCCGCAGCGAGGTGGAGTTCGAGGTCGGCGACGGCGAGATCGAGCTGGAGATCGAGCTGAAATGGCGGACGGACGGAGCGTCCGGCGCGCCCGCACGGAAGGCCGATCGCGCCGAGCAGCCCGAAGGTGCTCCGGCCGAGCAGCCCGCGCCCGCCACCCGGAGCCGGAAGTCCACGCCGTCCGCCAAACCGAAGCGCTCGGCCACCAGGCGGTCGTGACCCGGCTGCCGCAATGAAACACGAATCCGCGTCCGGTCGTGTCCGTGGGGGCGCGCCGGGGCGGGCACGGTCATCCTCCAGCGACATGGAGCGGACATGAACCACGATATCGAGGACATGGGCCCGGTCGACTATCTGGTCATCGAGTTCCCGGGCAACCGCATGACGGGCGAGGGCTTCCCACTGCTCCTCGACCTGGTCGACAGAGGAATCATCCGCGTTCTCGACCTGCTGTTCGTCCGGAAGGACATCGACGGGAGCATCGTCGCCCTGGACCTGAGGGAACTGGACGTCCACGGCGGGTTCGACCTGTCGGTGTTCGAGGGCTCGTCGTCCGGACTCCTCGGGCAGGACGACCTCGACGAGGCGGGGGCGGTTCTCGAACGGGGCAGTTCGGCCGGCATCCTGGTCTACGAGAACCTCTGGGCCGCCCCTCTCGCGCGGGCCCTGCGCCGCGGTGGCGCACAACTCGTGGCCGACGGACGCGTTCCCGTACAGGCCCTGCTGGCCTCGCTCGACGCCGCGGAGGCGCAGACCGTCGGCGAGGCCGCTCCCTGACACCACCGGCCGGAGCGCCGGGAAGCCGATCCGTTCGAAAGCAGTCAAGGAGGACGGTCATGCCAGGACTTCTTCGAGGAGTCGCCCGGACCGCGGTCATCTCCGGCACGGCGACAGCGGTCTCCAACAGGGTCTCGCGCCGCCAGGCGGGCCGGTGGGCCGCGCAGGACATGGCGAACACACCGACACAACAGAACACATCGACACAACAGAACACACCCGCATCGCCGCCGTCGCCGGAGCCCGCCGCCTCCGGCGACGCCATGGACAGCAGGATCGCCCAACTCAAGGAACTCGCACAGCTGAAGGAACAGGGCGTCCTGACCGACGACGAGTTCGCGGCCCAGAAGAGCAGGATCCTCGGCTCCTGACCACCCGTTCCCGGAAACCGTCACGGGTCCGGCCGGGCCGGACCCGGGGTCCCACGTCTTCAGCCGGGCAGGGCGGCTCACGGCGCGGGCACGAATGGCCTGCGTGAGCCCTGGAAGTCGGCGTCCTCGACCGGGGCGCGGGACGGTTCCCTCCCAGGGACGAATGCGGCTACTTGACCGGCTTGCCGTCGGGCCGCACGGTGAACCACGTGCCGTTCACGCCCTGGCCGTTGGTGTCACCGGGCTTCTTGTCGCCGGTGTACCAGTAGAGCGGCCAGCAGTCGATGGTGAGCTGCTTCGTGCCGTCGGGGCGGGTGTACGGGATGATCAGCTTCGGGTCGATGCCCTTGATGTCCTTCTTGTCGACGAGTTCGGCGGGCTTCCATTCCTTCAGGCAGGCGCCCTCGCAGTTGGACTTCATCGGCCAGGCGGTGTCCTTGGTGAAGCGGTAGAGCGTGCGTCCCTTGCCGTCGCGGACGATCGTGCCGTGTTCCTCGTCGTCGACCGTGGACAGGGCGGGCAGATCCTTCGGCTCGTCCTGGGCCTCCTGGGTCTGCGTCTTCGCCCTCGTGCCGTCCGGCGCTGCCGCGAACCAGGTGCCGCCGACGCCCTGACCGAGGGTCTGCCGGGGCGCCGTTTCCTGCGCGTAGCGGTACAGCGGCCATCCGGCCAGGGTCAGCTGCTTCGTGCCGTCGGCTCGCTTCACCGAGCCGAGCAGTCCGGGAGCCAGGCCGCGGCCCGCCTTCGCGCCATCGGCGGGCACCGGCGGCCAGGCCGCGGCGCAGTCCCCCGCGCAGTTGGAGGCGGGTGGCTTCGCCGTGTCCTTGTCGAAGCGGTACAGGGTGAAGCCCGCGCCGTCCGTCACGACCGGGCCCAGCTTCTCGCTCTTCCAGACGCTGAGCCGGCCCGCCTGCGAGGGCTGCGTACCGTTGCTCGTCGAGGCGGCGCGCCCGGCGGGGGCGGTGGTGGTCGCCGCCGTGCCACCGGAGCTTCCGCAGGCCGCCGTCAGCATGACCGCGGCGACCGTGAACGCGGCCGGGACGTAGGTGAATTTACGCATGGGTATCCCTCTTTCGGGAAGCTGGGGAAGTGTTTTCGCCGTATCGCTGAAGTAATGGACCGCCCCGGCAGCAGGGGAGGAGTCGGCCGACTGCCGGGGCGGAGTTTTTGGTCCCGGAATTCTTTCCGGTCGGTCACTGTCACTGTGAAAACGGCTGTTGTGGTGGGGAGGTTCAATTCCCGGGGAATTATTTTGCGGGTCGCGGACCTTCAGACCCGCCCCGTGCCCGCCCCCGCCAACGTCTGCGTGGGAACGACCACCCGCAGACCGAGCACGCCCAGGTCGACGCTGCCGTCGTTCTCTGCGTACCACCTCCAGTGCGCCCCCGGCACGTCGCCGACCGCCAGCACGATCCAGCCACCGCCCTCGGACTCCGTGAGGTCCGCGAGCGCCCGCGCCTCCTCGGGGGTCGGCGCGTCCTGGAGGACGATGAACCCGGTGACCTCGCCCGTACGGGCGGCGCCACGCACCAGGCCGACACCCAGTTCCTCGGCGGAGTTGAGGATCTCCTCGGGGGCCTTGCCCTTCACCTCCGACACGGAGCGGACCCGGACCAGCCCGTTGAGGCCGGGCAGGGCGCTCGCGCCCGGGTCCACCGAGACCACCACCGTGCTCTGCCGCGGCAGTTCGAGCAGGCCGCGCACCAGCGCCGCCACGGTGTCCTGGGCGACGACGAGGTCACCGCTGATGCTGAGCGCGCCGTTGATCTGCCCGAGATCCACCATGACCTGCGCGCCCCGCTCGCTCACTCCGATCCGGGCGAGGTACGGCAGCGCGAGCGCCACGTCGGCCGCCGGATCACCCTCGACGACGGAGGACAGCCCGGTGCGCTCCCAGCGATTCGGTTCGAGCGCGGTCCACGGCGCAGGCGCCGTGTGCGCCCCCGAAACCGACGCGAGCAGCTTCGTGGGTTCGGCGAGAACGCTGTAGACCCGGACCGGACGCTCGGCCTTCGCCTCCTCGGCGGAGATCAGTTCGCGCAGGGCCTGCCGCACCACCACCGGCGTACGGGTGTCCGCCGCGAGCCGCCGCGCGAGCGCGCCTCGCCGACGCCGCCGAAGCGCGAGCGCCAGGCGGTGCGGCAGCCGGGGCCGCAGCACCCGGGCGGCCCGTGCGGCCCCGGAACCGGTGGCGCGCAGAGCCCGGCCGATCGGACGCCGCGCGACGATCACCACGGTCAGTACGGTGGCGCCGGTGACACCCCCGATCAGCCAGGGCGACCCGAGCCGGTCGCCGAGCCCGGCGAACGGTCCGGCGCTCCGGCCGGCCGCGGCGCGCGTCGTGGGGGAGACGCTCTGCGGGGGACGTTTCGCCGGGGTGGCGTTCTCCTCGGGCAGGACACCGAACTCCACGCCGGGGCCGTCCGCGTCCTCCGGCAGGATCAGCGGGAAGCCCGGGGTCAGCTGGTCGGGACTCACGAAGGCCGAACCGTCCGGGAGTTGGCGCCCGCTGTTGAGGACCAGGATCTCCTCGAACCGGTCGCCGTCGCCAAGGGTGCGCTCCGCGATCCCGAACAGCGTCTCCTGCTCGCCGCCGTTCTCCTGTGCGGACTTGACCACGTAGTACTTCGTCACCTCGTCGGCCCGGAGCGCCCGGGAAGGCCCCATCCGCACGGCGGCCGGGGCCGGTGCGGAGTCCAGCGCCCGTACGGAATCCGGAGCCCGTACGGACCCCAGCGCATGCGCCGGTGCGGGCAGCGCCAGCCAGGTGACGGCCGCCAGGCCGCACACCGCCGTCACCTTTGCCGCCGTGTGCCACGGCGTGGTCCGCCGTTCGTCGTTCGTCGTCCTCGGGGCGTCGCGCATCTTTCTCGTCCTCCTCCGTATGGGGCCCGGTGACGCGCACCACTGGTGCGTCGGCCGTCACACGCGCGGAACCCCGGGACGGTTCAACGAGCTGAACCAAAACGTGGGACGCCCCGTTAGGGGGTGCCGAACGGGCTTACAGCCGGGAGGAGTTGGAAATGGCGCGTCGGCACACCACGGGCTGGGAGGTGCTCGGGTTCGCGGAGGACCCGACCCCCGGGAACCCGGAGGCGATCAGAACACTGGCCAGGACCTATCAGGAGCTGGGCGACGGAGCGGGCGAGGCGGTCGACCTGCTGCGCGCCGACGGAGCGCTGCGCCGCGGCAAGGGCCAGGCGATGGACGCCCTGAAGACACGGATCACCAAGGACCTGCCGGGGCTCCTGGAGAAGACCAGGGACTCCTTCCGTACCGCCGCGGGCGCCTATGACGAGTACGCCAACACCCTGACCAGTGCCCAGGACCTGCTGGACCGGGCCATCGACCAGGGCCAGGAGGTCGCCGCCACCGCGAAGACGGAGGTCCCGGCCCTCGCGGCGGACGCCACCCCGGAGCAGGCCGAGAGCCACCGGACGCAGCAGGGGGAGGTGAGCGCCGCGAAGGAGGCGCTGTCCGCTGCCGAGGAACTCGGACGCGCGGCGCAGCGGATGCGTGAGGACGGGTCCGACAGGGCCACGGTCGTCCTTGATGACGCCGCCGAACAGGCCATCCCCGCACGGGACTTCGTGAAGGCGTTCGGTGACTTCCTGGCGGACAACCCGCTGGTGGAGATCATCGCCGGTGTCATCATCGGCATCGTCGCCGTGTTCTTTCCGGTCGTGGGTCTCATCCTGGGCGCGATCCTGTTCGCGGTTTCGGTGATCCGGATGGTGTCGCAGGGCAAGATCGACGCCGGTGAGATCATCATCGGCCTGCTGACCCTCGTCCCCGGTGGTGTTCTGCTCAGCGGGCTCGGGAAGATCGTCGGGGCGGCGGGCAAGCTGGCGAAGTTCGCGCCGTTCCTGGCCAAGGTGGGCAAGGGCGTCGGGACGGCTTCCGGAGCGGTTTCGGCGGCCCTGAAGAACTCGACGTTCGTCCGCAAGACGATCGACCCGCTGGCCAAGGGGCTCGTGGGTCTCAAGGCGTCCCCCGGTCTGGCCCTCGGGGCCAAGTTCGCGATCGATGTGACCACCGAGTTCTCCCTCGGCTTCCTGGCGAGCGGGATCACGGCGGTGATCGACAGGAAGAAGTTCGACGCGGCCTCGGCCGCCACGGGCGCCGCGCTCGGCGCCGCCACGGCCGGGGCCCTCACGCTGTTCGGCGGGACGAAGTTCGCCACCAGCATCAAGGACGCCTTCACCACCAAGGGCAAGTTCAAGAGCAACATCGACAAGGCTTTCTCCGCGAACACCTTCGGTTTCACCGATGGCAAGTTCAAACCCGGCGACCTCCTGTTCGTCGACACCAAGGGTGCGCAGAAGACCGGCTTCCACGGCATCAACGGCACGACCAAGTCGGACCCCACCACGGGCGAGGTCAAGACGAAGGTCACGACCCCGGACGGCGCGAAGACCGAGACGAAGATCACCCCGCCCGGTCCCAAGGCCGACCAGGTCGAGGCCCCCGACGGCCTGCCCTTCGGAGTTCCGGCACCCCAGACGTCGACGACCACCACGACACCCGACGGGTTCACCTCGACGACCGCGGACGGTACGAACACCATCAAGAGCCCGGACGGGGACGTCATCACCTCGAACGGCACCACGACGACGATCGACACCCCGATCCAGGGCCCGACCACCAAGGAGAAGATCTTCGACGGGCTCGGCGGCGACTTCGCGCCCGCGCACTCCGAGAAACCCACGCTCTCCACGGAGCTCGGCCCGAACGGCGGCTTCACGACCTCGGGACCGTTCGGCGAGGTCTCCAAGGGGCCCGACGGCACCACGACGTTCAGCTCGCCCGGCGGCGACGGCGGCGGTACCACACCGGAATTCACCATCAAAAACAACACGGTCTCCACTCCGACCGGCCTCACCCTGACCGACAACGGCGGCTCCACGACCGTGAACGGCGGTGGGCTCAGCACGGGCAACCAGAACGGTGTCAACTCGGTCTTCAACGGAGGCCCGGCGGGCCAGCCGGTGGTGACCCACAACCCTGCCGACGGAAACGTCGACATCAATTTCGGCAACACCACGCTCAACGGCAACACGGGGAACCCCGGAGGCGGATTCGCCCTGCCGGACGGCACACAGGCCAACGTCGGCAACAACGGCGCCGTGAGCGTCGTCAACGGCGACGGCGGCGGCCAGAGCGTCAACCTGCCCCCGGCCAATGCGGGCGGCCCGGTCACCTTCACCGACACCAACGTCAACACCAGCATCCCGCCGGGCGGCGGCGCCACCATCACCACGCCGGGCGGCCCCACCACCACGCTCGACAACACGGGGTTCACGGTCACCACCGGCGGCCCCACCCCCGACACGGTGCAGTTCAACGGGCCGGGCAACTCGCTCGACGTGACCCCGCCCGGCGGCCTGCCGCAGGTCTCGGTCGGCCCGGACGGCGGCATCACCGCCGGCAACATCACCACCGACGGGGGTGGCGGAGGCACGGCCACCGGCGGTGGGGGCACGGTGGAGTTCTCGCCCGTCGCCATCAAGTTCAGCACGCCCGACAGCGGAACGATCACTGTCGACCCGCAGGGGCAGTTCGACCTGAGCCCCTCCGGCGCCCAGCCGCCGATCACGGTCGACCCGAACGGGAGCATCGTCGTGGGCCCGTCCGGCGCGGCCCCGGTCACCTTCAACGGCCCCGACGGGACCGCCGTCACCACCAAGCCGGGCGGCGGCCTCGACGTGACGCCGTCCGGCGGTCAGCCGCAGGTCTCGGTCGGCCCGGACGGCGGCGTCTCCGTCAACGGGATCACCACGGACGGCAACGGCAGCGGCACGGCCACGGGCCCCGGCGGCACGGTCGAATTCTCCCCGTTCGACATCAAGTTCAGCTCCCCGGACGGTACGACGTTCACGATCAACCCCAACGGCAAGTTCCACGTCGACGGGATCAGCCACGGCGCGGACGGCGTCACCATCAGCGGATCGACCACGGTCGGCAACGACGGCTCGGCGAGCATCGCCCACGGCGATCAGGAGATCAACGTCGCTCCCGACGGCACCATCACGGCCAACGACGCGCAGGGCAAGCCGGTCCCGCCGGCCGTTCCGCAGGCGACCCCCGGAAATCCGGTGAACGCGGGCAACGCCACCATCTCCGTGGACAGCGGCGGCGGCCACTCGGTCACCGTCCACGGTCCGAACGGTGCCGCGGTGACCGTCGACAACAACGGCACCACGAGCGTCAGCAATGGCCCGATCCTGGTGAGTCACGGCCCGAACGGCATCAGCGGCAGCGTGGGCACCGCCAACCCGGTCCAGGTCAGCCAGGGCCCGAACGGTGTCACGACCGTCAGTCAGAACGGTACGTCGGTGGGTACGGGCGGAAAGGGCCCGACGACGGTCGGACCGCAGGGCGGGCCCGCCTCGGTCACCGTCGCCCCGCCCTCGGGCGGCAACCCCGCCCAGGTCACCACCGCCGACGGCAGCACCACCAGCGTCCACGAGGACGGCACCGTCACCAAGTCCGCGCCCGGCGGGCCCGGCACCCAGACGGTCAGCACGGGCGGCCCGGACAACACCACGGTCACGGTCGACAACAACGGCACCACGAGCGTCAGCAACGGTCCGATCCAGGCGAGTCATGGCCCGAACGGCACCGGCGGCAGCGTGGGCACCATCAACCCGGTCCAGGTCAGCCAGAGTCCGGACGGCGTCACGACCGTCAGTCAGAACGGTACGTCGGTGGGTACGGGCGGAGACGGCCCGACGACGGTCGGACCGCAGGGCGGGCCCGCCTCGGTCACCGTCAACCCGGCCGACGGAGCCAACCCGACGCAGGTCACCACCGCCGGCGGCAGCACCACCACCCTGACGGGGAACGGTGCCCAGACGGACGTCAACGGCACCAACACCGCGAACAGCACGATCAACGACGACGGCACCATCACCAACAACGCCCCGGCAGGCCCCAACAGTACGGTTGCCACCGGGGCGGACGGCACCACTGCCGCCGACAACAACGGCAACTTCAGCGTTGACAACACCGGCACCGTCACCGACGGCCCGGTCACCATCACCGCCAACACCGACGCCGGCAACAACCCCGTGGCCACCTTCACCGACACCTCAGCCGACGGCGCGCAGGCCGACGTCGGCACCAACGGCGTCAGTACCCAGGGCGTGAGCACCACGATCGACCCCGGCGGCGGTGTCACCGTCACCCACCACCAGGCCCCCGGCGGTCCGGCCACGACCGTCAACTCGGGCCCCGACGGCACGATCACCGCACAGACCCCCGACGGGGCCGAGGCGAAGGTGCCGCCGCCCCCGAACCCCGCGGGCGGCAACCCGGCCCCCAACACGATCACCAGCGCCAACGGTGCCACCCTCTCGACGGACGGACAGACCACCACATTCACCAACGACGGGTTCACGACCACCATCGGCAACGACGGAAACGGCCCGGCCACCACCACCGTCCACCACGACTCCGGAGTCAGCCACACCGTCGACAACAACGGCCAGGCCACGGTCAACAACTCGCCGAGCGGCGCGGACATCACCGGAACCAACACCCAGGTGACGGTGAACACCCCGCAGCAGGAGGGCTGGGGCCTGTTCGGCTCACCGGAGATGACCGGCGGCCAGAACACCCTGTCCAACGGCCCGAACGGACCCACGATCACCACCCACGGTGCCGACCCCGTCCACGAGCCCGGCAGCACCGTCGTGCACGGCCCGAACGCGGGCGGGCCCGACGGCGAGTTCTCCGTCACGTACGGACCGGCCACCGGCACCTTCGCCCCCGGCGGCGTCACCGGCCTCGGCCCCTCCGGCACCCACGTCGACCCGGTCACCAACCTCCCGATCGACACGGCGGGCAACCCCATCGGCAACAACCCCGGCGACACCACCATCGGCACGGTCACCGGCGACGGCAACAGCGGCATCACCGTGCCCACCCCCGGCGGCGGCCCCGTCGTCCACCACGACGGCTTCTACGGCGGCAGCACCGGAGTCGACACCAACAACACCACCTTCGGCAAGAGCCCCGGCGACGTGGAGAACGCCGGCACGCCGGGCCAGAAGTCCGACATCCTGGACGGCCCGCACAACCCCTACGACCGCGGCCCGGAACCGGGCCCCGAGACCTTCACGGTCGGCGGCAACACGGGCGGGCCCTCCGCGGACATCCCGGTCGGTGGCAAGGGCGACTCCACCGTCCACGGCGGCCCGTTCGACGTGAAGGCCAACGGCGACGGCACCTTCGACGTGTCCGTGCCCGGCAGCAACCAGCCCGGCGACAAGGTCACCGTCGGACCGGACGGCACCCTCACCGGGCCCGGTGTGGCTCAGGCGCAACCCGGAGCGGGGCAGGAAGGGCCCGCCGGACCCCCGCAGGTCACCTTCAGCAACAACACCACCGTGGCCGGGGGGCCGGGCGCGGCGCCCGTCGTCACACCCGCCGGCGGCGGCGCCACCACCACCTTCGCCAACGGTGCCGCCACCACCACCGACCAGGCGGGCAACGTCACCATCACGCAGAACCCGGACGGCACCACCACGTTCAGCAACACCGCGGGAGGTGAGAACACCACGTTCACCGTCACCAAGGACGGCGTGGAGGGCACCGTCACCACGACCGACAACAACGGCAACCCGGCCACGTTCGACGTCAAGGTCAACAACAACGGCTCCGTGCAGGTGAAGGACGCCAACGGCAAGACCCTCACCGAGGTCGACGCCAACGGCTCCTTCAACGAGCAGCACACCCCGATCCACGACTACCACGCCTACGCGGGCGGCCCCACCTCCGTCACCGAACTCCACGATTACGGCTACGAGGCCCTCACCAGCATCCTCAAGGGCGCCGTCGGCCAGATCGTCAACTTCGGCTACGAGGTGGGCGCCAAGGGCGCCGACGCGCAGACCACCGCGGAGAACGCGGGCATCAAACTCGGCTACGGCGTGGGCAATTCGCTGGCCGGAAAGAAGGTCGAGAACGATCACGGGTTCAAGACCAAGGGCCCCGAAGTGCCCCTGGCCTCGATTCCCACGAAAACCATCGGCGCCGTCAACTCCAACCAGGACACCGACCTGGCGAATCCGCCGGAAGAAGTCCCCATCAAGGTCTGAACCGAATGACCGCACCCCTCGTGTGTGGGGCACGGGTCCACGCACGGCCCATGAAACAACCTTCCGCACCACCGACTCGGAAACAGGAGACATTCCGATGGCCGATTACATCGTCAACGACGAGAAGACCAACGCCTGCGCCACGCAGACCATGAACGAGTACGAGATCGCGGTCGCCCAGCTCAACAAGATCAAGACCGACCTGGACGCGCTCACCGCCGACGGCTACAACACGCCGTCGGCGAGGAACGACTTCCAGCCCTTCGTGCAGGAGTACACGGACAACTACGGCAAGGTCACCGAGGGCCTCACCGGCATCTCCGAGTACATCAAGAAGTACGGCGAGGGCATGACCCAGTTCGACTCCGAGATGGGTTCGAGCCTCCGCAAGTGACCCCGCCCGGACATCGGCCGGGTCGGCCCCCTCCCAGGTCCGGCCCGGCCGATGTCCCGCACCCCTGGTGACCCCCGTGCCCAAGGAGCACTGACGATGCGTCTGACCGTCACCGCCGTCGACCCGGAGCAGGGTCAGACCGCGGACATCATGATCGAGGCCGACCCCGAGGCCCCCGCGGGCGAACTCGCCGAGCAACTGCACCGGCGGCTGCGCGGCGGCACCCCGGACACACCACCCGTCCTTTACCACGGGGCCACCCCGCTCCCCGCCGACCGGCCGATGGGCGCCGCCGCCCTGCGCTCCGGCAGCCTGCTGTCCCTGGACGCCCCCGCACCCGAGACGGGCCCGGAACCGGACGGCGTCGTGGAACTGCGCGGCATCGGCGGCGCCGACGCCGGCATGGTGTTCCGGCTGTCGCCCGGCGACTACGAGATCGGCTCCGCCGCGTCCTGCCGCATCCAGCTCCGCGCCGAAGGGCTGGCGAAGACCGCGGCGCGCCTGAAGGTACATGCCGACGGCACCGCGACCGTACGCTCCGTCGAACAGGACGGTGTCACACGGGACGGCATCGAGGCGCGGGACTGGACGGACTGGCCGCTCGGAGGCGTCCTCACCGTCGGCCCGGTCCTGCTCGAACTGGCCGCTCCCTCCGCGCCCGACGCCGCCCTCCAGCCCTCCGGCGACGGCGCGGGGCTCGACTACAACCGGCCGCCCCGGCTGCTGCCCCCGCCCGTCAACAACCGCTTCCAACTCCCCGTACCGCCCGGCAAACCCACCCGCAACAAGCTCCAGCTCGTGCTGATCTTCGCGCCGCTGATGATGGCCACCGTCTCGTTCGTCATCTTCAACAACCCCAGGTTCCTGATCTTCGGTGTCCTCTCCCCGGTCGTCGCCCTCATCTCCCAGTTCTCCAACAAGCGCCGGGGCAAGGAGAACCACGAGGACCAGCTGAAGGAGTACGAGGAGAAGAAGTCCGCCCTGGAACAGGACGTGGACGAGGCGGTGCTCGCCGAACAGCACGCCCGCCGCCTGGCCGCCCCGGACCCGGCATCGGCCCTCCTGATCGCCACCGGCCCGCGCCAGCGGCTGTGGGAGCGCCGCTGGCGCGACGACGACTTCCTGCTGATGCGGCTCGGCGTCGCCGATCGCCCCGCCTACGTGGAGCTCCAGGACCCCGCCGAGCCGGAACACCGCCGCCGGGTCGACCGCACCACGCACGCCGTGCCCGTGACCGTCGCGCTGCGCACCTCCGGCGTCATGGGCGTCGCCGGAGGCGACAGTGCCGAGCCGCTGGTGCGCTGGCTGATCGCCCAGGCCGCCGTCCTGCACAGCCCCTCCGACCTGCGGATCTGCGTACTGTCCGGCACGGGCGGCGCAGACCGCTGGTCCTGGGTGCACTGGCTTCCGCACTGCGCGCCGCTCGGCGAGGACACCATCTCCCTGATCGGCGCGAACGCCGAGACCGTGGGCCGACGCATCGCGGAACTCACCACCGTGATCGCCGCCCGGCAGCAGGCCGGCGACCGGGCACCGCGCGGAGGAGCCATGGGCGAACCCGACGTCCTGGTCGTCCTCGACGGCGCCCGCAGACTCCGCTCCCTGCCCGGCGTCATCCAGATCCTCCGCGACGGGCCGGCCGTCGGCGTGTACGCGCTGTGCGTGGACGACGAGCCCCGGCTCCTGCCCGAGGAGTGCGGCGCCGTGGCCGCGGCCGGACCGAAGTGGCTGCGCGTCGAGCAGGACAACGCCGACCCCGTCGACGAGGTCCGCATGGACGCGCCGACCCGCTCCTGGTGCGTGGGCGTGGCCCGCGCGCTCGCGCCGATCCGCGACGTGGGCGACGACGCCGACGAGAACCTGTTGCCCGCCTCCGCCCGGCTCCTGGACGTACTCGGCCTCGAACCGCCCACCCCCGACGCCGTCGCCGCACGCTGGGTGATCGCCGCCCGCAGCACCCGCGCCGTCATCGGCGAGGGCGTGGACGGCCCGTTCGCCGTCGACCTGGCCGCCGACGGGCCGCACGCCCTGATCGCGGGCACCACCGGATCCGGCAAGTCCGAACTGCTCCAGTCCCTGGTGGCGAGCCTCGCCGTCGCCAACCGGCCCGACGAGCTGAACTTCGTCCTCGTCGACTACAAGGGCGGCAGCGCCTTCGCCGAGTGCGAGGACCTGCCGCACACCGTCGGCATGGTCACCGACCTGGACACCCACCTCGTGGGGCGGGCCCTGGTCTCCCTCGGCGCCGAACTCAAGCGACGCGAGCACATCCTCGCCGAGGCCGGGGCCAAGGACATCGACGACTACACCGAAAAGCGCACCCGCCGCCCCGAACTCGTCCCCATGGCCCGGCTCGTCCTCGTCATCGACGAGTTCGCGTCGATGGTGCGCGAACTCCCCGACTTCGTCTCCGGACTCGTCAACATCGCCCAGCGGGGCCGCTCCCTCGGCATCCACCTGATCCTCGCCACCCAGCGGCCCTCCGGCGCGGTCACCGCCGACATCCGCGCCAACACCAACCTGCGGATCGCGCTGCGCACCACCGACACCGGCGAGAGCCGCGACATCATCGACGCCCCCGACTCCGGGCAGCTCTCGCCCCGCACCCCCGGCCGCGCCCATGCCAGGCTCGGCCACGCGGCACTGCTCCCGTTCCAGACCGGCCGGATCGGCGGCCGACGCCTCGACGCGTCGGCCGCGGACAAGGACCGTCCGGTGCCGGTGCTCACCGAGCTCCACTGGGAGGCCCTCGGCGCTCCGATGCCGAGGCCGGACGCCCAGGAGAGCACCTTCCAGCCGGTCACCGACCTGTCGGTACTGGTCGACGCGGTACGCGACGCGGCCACCCGGCTCTCCGTACCGCCCGCCCGCCGCCCCTGGCTGCCCCCGCTGCCCGACACCCTCACCCTCACCGACCTGTCCACGCCCCCCGAAGCGACCGCGGACGGCAGGCTCACCGCAGTGGCGTACGGCCTCATCGACGTCCCCACCGAACAGACGCGACGTCAACTCGCTTTCGACCCCGATGAGATGGGGCACCTGCACATATTCGGGTCACCGCGCAGCGGCCGGTCCCAGACACTGCGCACCCTCGCCGCCGCTCTCACCGGCACCCACAGCTGCGCCGACATCCACCTGTACGGCCTCGACTGCGGCAACGGAGCCCTCCAGGCCCTCAGCGCACTGCCGCACTGCGGTGCCGTGGTGGACCGGGGCCAGGTCGAACGGGTGGCCCGCCTCCTGAACCGCCTGGTCGCCGAGGTCGGACGGCGCCGTGAACTCCTCGGCAGGCGGGGCGTCGCCGACCTCACCGAGCTGCGCCGCACCCTGCCCGGGACGGAGCGGCCCCCGCACATCCTGCTGCTCGTCGACCGGTTCGAGGCATTCGAGCGGGACTTCGCCGGCTACGACCAGGGCAGCCTGATGGACGCCATGACCCTCCTGATGCGCGAGGGCGCGAGCGTCGGCGTGCACCTGATCCTGTCCGGCGACCGCATCCTCGGCCAGAGCCGGTTCTCCGCCTCCACCGAGGACAAACTGGTCCTGCGCCTCAACGACCGCGCCGACTACTCCATGGCGGGCCTCAACGCCCGCAACGTCCCCGAGGACCTCCCGGCCGGCCGGGGCGTCCTCGCCAAGGACACCAACAGCGCCCAGGTCGCGTTGATCCCCGGCCCCGGCGGTACCGACGCCACCGGCGCGGGCCAGGCCCGGGCACTGGACGCACTCGCCGAACGGGTCACGGAACGCGACGCCGGCATACCCGCCGGGCGCAGGCCGTTCCGCGTGGACGTGCTCCCCGACGAGCTGGACTTCGCGGAGGCCCTCGCCCGCAGGCCGCGGAACACCTCCCCGCTGTGGGCGATGATCGGCGTCGGCGGCGACGAACTCGCCGCCATCGGCACCGACCTGTCCCAGGTACCGTCCTTCGTGGTCGCCGGCCCGCCGAGGTCCGGCCGCAGCACGGTGCTGCTCACCATGGCGAAGTCGCTGACCGGGGCCGGCACGAAGATCGTGGTGATCGCCCCCCGTAATTCGCCGCTGCGGGGCCTCGCCGGACACCCCGGCGTCGTGGAGGTCTTCACCGACGCCGACGTCGCGGTCGCCGACTTCCGCGCCGCCCTCGGCAAGGTGGACAGCCCGGCCGGAGCCATCCTCGTCGACGACGCCGAGATGATGATCAACTCCGAGCTCGACACCGACTTCGTCGCGCTCGCCCGCGGCAGTGCCGGGGACGGCTGGGGCCTGATCGTGGCCGGCAACAACGAGGCGCTGCTCGGCGGCATCGGCGGCTGGCAGGCCGCCGTCCGCCGCAACCGCTGCGGCGCCCTGCTCGCGCCCCGCCTGATGGGCGACGGCGAACTCGTCGGCGCCCGCCTGCCACGCGGCCTGATGGGCCAGGACAGCGAACCCGGCCGCGCCCACCTGCAGCTCGGCGACGGCCGCTTCACCACGGTCCGGGTGCCCGCGACGACGGTGGACTGACCGGCAGCACGGCTCACCACCGCACCATGGCGCAAGGCCGGATGGCCTCCGCTCCCCTCCGGTCACCGGGGGAGCGGAGGCCATCCGGGCTTCGGCACACAGCCTTCGGCACGCACAGCCTTCGGCACACGCACATGAAGAGGGCCCGGCCGTTCCTCCCAGGAACGGCCGGGCCCTCTGCGAGGCCGACGTCGCTCAGGTGGCCGCCGCGCCGGCGGCCACTCGACCCTCTCCTTCGAAGGCGAACGTCGAGGTGATGGCGTCGAAGAGGTCGCACAGCGGCTCGGCGAGCGGGATGTTCGGACTGAAACAGGTGATGATCAGGATCCGCTCACCACCGGGAACCGGCACGAACGTGTGCGTCACCACCATCTTGTACGAGATGCCGTCGGAGATCTCCGTCTCCTCGATGCCGGACATCCGGCCGACCGGACCGACACCCGGCAGCGTCACCGTCGTGAGGGTTCGGCCGGTGCCCTCGCGGTGGCGGCCCCCGGTGGCCGAGAACTGCTCGGTGATGCCCTTCGCGGAGAAGTCCTCACCTGGCGGCGGCTTCACACTGAACACCATGAGCCCGGCCATCAGCAGGCCGTCCTCGTACATGGCGGTGGTGCCCGCCGCGTATACGGCGCCGCGCATGCGGGCGCCCTCCATGATGCGTCGTGCGCTGCGGAACGTGTGGTTGATGGCGTCCCGGGTCTCCTTCTGCGGAGCGTGCCGCAGCATCTCGGCGCGGCGCTCGGCGAGCGTGTCGCCGTGCAGGTCGTACTCCGTCCAGTTCTCCGGGACGGCGATCCCGAAGGCGTGCGAACCAGTGGTCATGGGACCGTTCTCCTCAGTTCGTTTCGGGCCGGGCGCTCGGGCCGGGCGCCCGGGTCGAGCCAGGCGGGCAGGGGAAGCGACGAGGCCGCCGTCCTAGGACGGCCGGGCACCGCCCCCGGCGGGTGTTGCGTCGCCGCCACTGCTCGGGCTGCCGCTCTCCTTCAGCGAAGAGCCCATCTTGGTGTCGAATTCGGCGAAGGCCTTCACGATGGCGTCGCAGCCGTCCTTGAGGTCCTTGGTGTTCCGCTTGACCTGCACGCGCCCGTCCTTCCAGGCTTCGTCGAAGTCGGTGCCGGGGCGCACCAGGGGCGGGCCGACGTCCGCGGGGTTGTAGCCCGACGGCCGGGTGTCGATGAGCTCCACCACCCGGCCCAGCAGTTCACCGAGACGTTGCACCTCGTCTCCCGGCATCTCGATCTCGGCCAAGGCTCCTCCCTCGTACGCGTCGTTCGGCGGGCACGTCCCGTCCCGCTCCACACGACCGTGGACGCGAGACGGTTCAACGGCCCGCCGGAGCAAGGGAGTACGGAAGGCGGTGCGGTACGGGACCGGGCCGCGGAGATGCTCACACGGACTTGCGGACGAGCTTCCCGTCGGGCGACACGGCGAACCACTCGCCGTCCAGGCCCTGCCCGTTGACGTCACCGGGCGCCATGTCGCCGACGTAGTAGTACAGCGGCCAGTCCCCGTACGTGACCTGCACGGCGCCCCCCGGCTGCCTCGCCTCGCGCAGCAGCGACTTCTCGACGCCCCTGCCCGCGGCGGCGGGGGAGGGGCTGGTCAGCGCGGGCCATACGGCGATGCACTCCGCGTCGCAGTTGCTGGTGGCCTCCTTGTCCTTGGTGAAGGCGTACAGGGTGCGGCCCTGGCCGTCGACCAGGATGGAGCCGAGCCCGACGTCCGCCACGGTGACCTCGGTGCCGGGCGCGGCTTCGACGGGCTTCTTGCCGTCACCGGTGCCACCGGTGCCGCCGTCGCTCCCAGTACCGCAGGCGACGAGCCCCAGAACCAGCGGGATCGCGAGCAGTGCCTTGCGTGCGTGCATGGTGATGACCTCTCGTACGTCGTGAAAAGCGGTGGGGCGATTTCCCCGCGGTCCACACGTACCGCCCGCCGTACGGGTTCAGCACGCGCCGCCCGGTCCGCCGACGCCCCTGATCGGGAACGGCGTTGAACCGTTCGGGCCACCCGTCCGTTGGTCGACGCGAAGGGCTCCGGAAGCCCAACTCCCGGAAGGACGAATGACATGCGCAGGCTCACTGTCGCGGCGGGCGTCGCCGTGCTCGTTGCCGGTCTCACCGGTTTCACCGGTACGGCCCCGGCGTCGGCCGAGGACGGTCCCGGTGATCGGATCTCGACGGCCGCCGCCGAAGCGGCGCGGGCACCGGCCGTCTCCCTGATCGCCCAGCTCACCGGCGACCAGGGAGCGCAGAAGAAGAGCGGGCCCGCCGTGGGCGACAAGGACGGCAAGGCCGTCGCGCTCGTCAAGGTCAAGGGCGGCCGGGTCACCTTCGCCCTCACCTGGAACGGCATCGGCAGGCCAACACGCGGCCACCTCCACCAGGGCCGAGCCGGCAGCGACGGCGGGGTGAGGGCCGAGCTGTTCGGCGCGGCCATGCCCGCCTCGGTGAACTCCGCCGCCGGACAGACCACGATGTCCTCCGCCGCGCTCGCCCGACGGCTGCGCACCGACCCCGGGGACTTCTACATCGACCTGCACTCCGAGGAGTTCCCCGGCGGCGCGGTGCGTGGCCGGCTCCGGCTTCTGGAGAAGCCGGTGAACCCGCTCAGCATCATCAGAGGCGGCAAGTTGCGCGCGCTCGCGGACGGCGGGCAGGAGACCCCGACGGGCGACACCGGCAAGGCGGGCGACCCGGACGGGCACAGCACCACGTTCCTGCACCCGAGGCCGGACCGTGTCGACTACTCCATGGCCTGGGTGAACATCGGGGCGCCGCTGGCCGGAAACATCCACGAGGGGGTGCTCGGCGAGGACGGCGACGTACGGCTCCCGCTGTTCGTCTCTCCCGTACCGAAGAACATCTTCGCGATCTCGGGAAGCGTCAGCGTCCCCGACACCGAGCTGATCGCCCGCCTCAAGGGGAGCCCGACCGGCTTCTACTCGAACGTGCCCACCCGAGAGTTCCCCGAGGGGGCCGTACGAGGGCAGTTGTTCCACTGACGTTCAACGGCAAGGCGGTTGGCGGAGGTTTCGCGGGCGGCGTGCGGGCAGCCTTGATTGACCCGGCCCCCGGTGTCACCCTGCTTCCGTGCGGATCAAGCAACCCTTCTCCAACTCCCGTCTGTTCTGGGGGGTTCTGCCCGTGATGCTCGGGCTGATCGTGTTCCTGGGCGTCATGACGTTCGGCGGCGACACGGCCGCCACGGTGCCCGGCGCACCCGCCGACGACAAGTACGTGAACATCGGGACCGTCCCGCCGACCCGGGCATCCGCTGCCGGACCCGACGCCTCCACCGGCTCCTACACCGTCGAGTGCGGCCGCAACGAACAGGGCCACTACAACATGGACAACGTCGTGATCTCCCCGGGCGTCGTGAACGGGGCCCACCACACCCACGACTACGTCGGCAACCTCTCCACCAACGCCCTGTCCACCGACCGGAGCCTGGCCGCTGCCGAGACCACCTGCGCGGGCGGCGACCGGTCCACCTACTACTGGCCGGTGCTGCGCCGCCTCGACCGCACGGGCCACGACACCCACGAGGCCGGCAGGGGTGCCCACGGCAACACCGGCGAGATCGTCACCGCCTCCTCGGTGCGGGTGGAGTTCCGCGGCAATCCCGTCAGCTCGGTCGTCGGCATGCCCCGCTTCATGCGACTGATCACGGGCGACCCGGTAGCCGCCACCACGGACAGCGGGAACGTCCGCGCCCAGTGGGGCTGCTCCGGCTACCCGGACCGGTTCACCCGGAACTACGCGCTCTGCCCGCAGGGCAGCGGGCCGACCCGCACCCTGGACTTCCCGAGTTGTTGGAACGGCCTCGCCACCGACAGCCCCGACCACCGGGCGCATGCACAGTTCCCCACTGCCGACGGCACCTGTCCGCGGGCCACGTTCCCCGTACCGCAGCTGCGCGTCACCCTCACCTACGACCTCCCGGAGGGTACGCCGTTCGCCGTCGACTCGTTCCCGGAGCAACTGCGTGATCCGATCACCGACCACGCGATGTTCGTGAACGTGATGCCCATGGACCGGATGAAGGAAATGGTGCGCTGCATCAACGAGGACCGGCAGTGCGGAGCGGGGTGACCGGGGCCCGTTCGACCCCTCGCCTCTCCGTGATTCGGCTCACATCGCCCTGGGGTTGAACCGGTCCGGCCCGCCATCCGTGTTCAGCGCGTCGGCCCAGGAGAGGACGGAGAAAATGGATGGCGGCATTGTGGTCCCGCAGCCGGAGACAGGACACCGGGGACGAGTCACTGATCCGGTCCCTCTACGAGGAACACGGCAGAGCCCTGCTCGCATACGCACAGCGTCTGACCGGCGACCGAAGCGCTGCTGAGGACGTAGTCCAGGAAACCCTGATCCGCGCCTGGAAACACCCGGACGCCCTGGTCAACGGCAAGGGTTCGGTACGTGGTTGGCTGCTCACCGTGGCACGCAACATCATCACGGACCGGTACCGGGCCAAGGCCGCGCGTCCCACGGAGGTTGCCGAGTCGGTGACCACACAGCCCGTCGAGCAGGACCACGCGGACGCCGTGGTCGACTCGATGGTCGTCATGGAGGCGCTCGACCGGCTCTCGCCGGACCACCGGGACGTGCTCATGGAAATCTACTTCCAGGGCAGGAGCGTCGCCGAAGCGGCGAAGACCCTCGGGATACCACCCGGGACGGTCAAATCCCGTTCGCACTATGCGTTGAAGGCCCTGCGGGACGCGTACACGGAAAGACCGAAAGCAGTGAAGCTCGTGGCGTTGAAGGAGGTGGCGGTGTGAGTACCAAGGAACACGACAGCGAGCTGCTCGGCGCCTACGCCCTCGGCGCGCTCGATGATCAGGAGGTGCGAACCGTCGACGAACACATGGCGTCGTGCCAGAAGTGCCGCGACGAACTGGACGAGCTGCGGGACATGGAGTTCGCACTCGGCGAAATACCCCCGGAGGCGTTCCTCGACGGGCCGCCGGAGGGCGGTGACCTGCTGCTGCAGCGCACGCTGAGGCAGGCTCGCAACGAACGTGCCCGGCAGACGCTGCGGCGAAGAGCGGTCCTGGGTGCGGTCGCTGCGGTCGCGGCAGCAGCCGTCCTCGGCAGTGGCGTCCTGATCGGCCAGAACATCGGTGAACGCGCTCCGGAGGCCACCCCTCCGGCCCCCGTGGTCACCGCGACCGTGCCACCGGCGCAGCCGGGCGGCATGAAGGTTCTTGAGGGCCGCAGCGTTTCGACCGGCAGCGAGATGAGGCTACGGGTGACCCCAGCCGTCGAATGGATCCGCCTCAACGCCTCGGTCACGGGCATCCCGGCGGGCGAGCGCTGCCGTGTGGTGGTCGTGGCGAAGGACGGCAGCCGCGAGATCGCGGGCAGCTGGCTCGTCGCCGATGAGAAGAAGGGCGCCAACCTCGACGGTTCGGCGGCCGTCCCCATGGATGATGTGCAGAAGGTCGTGATCGAGAACGACAAGGGCAAGGAGTACGTGTCCATCGAGGTCTGAACCCTCGGGGACCGGTACGCGGTCCGCGCCCATGACGTCGTCGATGGCACGGATCCGGGCGCGGATCGTGACCCGCCCCGGGGAGGGACTGCGACGGCACCGTGCTGTCGATCGACCGGATCGCCGCCGACCGGCCCTGTTCCTCCGGCAAGAAGCGGCACCACGGGGTGGTCGTTCAGGTTCTGATCGATCGGTTCGGGCGGCTGCTGTGGGCCCTGCCCGCACTGCCCGGCTCAACACACGGCCTGACGGCCGCGCGTGAGCACGGCATCGTCGGCGTACTCGCCGCGGCCGGCCCGAAGTGCCGGGCGGACCGGGACCACCAGGGTGTCGGCCCACCCGGCCCGGGCGCCGTTCCAGGCAGGGCCGGATCAAGCGGCGGCATCGGCACAACAGCACCCCCACCAAGATCCGCTGCACCAGCGAACAAACCATGGCTCCGCAAGGGCCGGCAACTGCTGCGAAAGCCCTGCCGCAGCACCCACCGGATCACCGACACTGTCAAGTCCGCCGTCGTCCTTCACCACACCTTGTGAACCTTCCCCTTGATCGTGGACACCTGGAGGCTGGGACCTTGAGGTTCCGGAGGAAGCGGCGCCAGGTGGGAAGCAAGTACACGAAGCGGCACACGGAGGAGTTCAAGAGGCTGCGCGGATAGGGATGCGGTCATGGTCGGTGGTTCGGGCGTTCGTCCCAGCGGTGAGTCGTCGATGCCTGCCGGATCAGACTACGCACGGTGATGATCACGTCGGCGAGGTCGAAGGATGCCTTGATGACGGTGGTGCGCCGCTCGTAGCAGCGGGCGGGGAGACTGCTTCGGCAGCCTGGATCACGAGGTGCTGCTCGCAAGTCTGGAGGAGAGAATCCACGATGGATGATTTCTGCGGCTGATCCGGTAGATGCTCAAGGCCGGGTATTTGGAGGACGGGCGGTGGAACGCCACGCTCAGCGGTGCACAGCAGGGTGGCGTGATCCTGCTGCCGGAACAGGCCGACTACCTGGTCTGCCGCGCACACGGCTTCCTGGCGGACCGCCCGCCCACCGTGCCCGTCCTCAGTTGACCTCCCGCACTCTCGCAGCGGTCCGCTCGGCGAGCTCGCGGACGCCGTTCGCGGCGTTCCCCGAGAGCTCGCCGAATACGGCGTCGGCGGCCGCGAGGAGGGCACGGGTCTCCTCGGGGCGGCCCGCGTCGGCCAGGGCGAGGGTGAGCCGGTAGTGCTCCTCGGCGATGAAGCGGCCGAGGTTGACCCGCTGCCAGTGGAGCAGTGAGTCGTCGCCCGGGGTGGCCAGGGCGTCGCGCACGGCGGCCAGGCTGTCCGCCGCCTGCGGCAACCGGCCCGCCTCCCGCTCGAGGCGGGCCAGGGTGTACCCGGCCGAGGCCCGGTCCCATGCCGTCTCCTGAAGGGCGGCGTACAGGCGCTGGGCGCGCAGCGCCTGGGGAGGGTCGCCGAGTTCCTCGAAGTCCCGGGCGAGCCAGTCCAGCGGATCCGTGGCCAGGCTGCGGGGCACCTCGGGGCGGCGGAGTCTGCTCTGGTCCATGAAGATGCTGTCGAGTTCGCGGATCAGCGTCACCCGCGCGAGGTCCGTCATCCCCTGGTCCCGCGCCAGGTCGGTCCATGTGGAGACCGGCTCGTCCGACGGGTCCGTCCCGAACATCGACTCGTCGAGCTCCCGCGCCCACTGTTGCAACTCGTCCGCGCTTGCACCCGGTTCCGGTATTTCGCTCAAGCCGCACGCCGTGTCGAAGTCAGTCTTCCGGACCTCAAGCAGCAGCGGCAGATCTCCGGTGTCCCCGGCCAGCCCCACCAGCACGGCCGCGAGCCGCAGTTCGTCCGTCATCGACGACCGCGTCTCGTGCCGCAGCAGATGCCGCAGCAGCTCCAGATCGCCCTCGGCGCGGTCGAACTGCGCGGCCCGCAGGGTGATCCGGCGCCGCACCGGGTCCTCGGCGACTTCACGCCATGCCGTGCAGTCGCCCTCCCGCAACCGGGCGAGATCGGCGCGGCCCGCCGCGAGCACCGGCTCCCACAGCGGGGGACCGGCCGGGCCTATCCGGTCGTACGCACACCCCTCATCCGCATTGAGCAGTACGAACTCCGGCTCGGTGCGCAGCAGCGCGGCACGCAGCCTGCCCACCAGCTCGACCGGGGAGCGATTTGGGAAGCCCAGCGCCGCCCGGAGCTCGGCACGTTCGTCGTCGATTCCGTAGTGCTCACGGATCTCGTCCTCGGTCTCCGCGACGCACGCCAGGATCTTCTCCTCGCTGTCGTCCGACGACAGACGTGTGTAGCCGCGCCAGCCGGGCAGGCCGATCACGAGCTCAAGGGCCTCGTCGACACTGGAGCCGATGATCCCCGCGGCGCCCTCCGGGTCGGCGTAGAGCACCGAGCCGTCCGCGCACACGAAGTACGTACCGCCGGTATCGTCCCCGGCTACCGTCTCCAGCGGCCCACCCGAGGCGAGGCGGACCTCCTCGACATGGCCGTGGGCGGCGCGCTCCAGGTCGAAGTCGAAGGGGAAGGCGGCCAGTTCGGCCAGGCGGCGGTCCTGCCGCAGCAGCCATAGCGCGTGATCGGTCATGTCACAGAAAGTAACACCGTGCACTGACAACGGACTCGCGGCCCCTGTAGGAGGCCGTGCGGATAGGGATGCGGTCATGGTCGGTGGTTCGGGCGTTCGTCCCAGCGGTGGGTCGTCCATGCCTGCCGGATCAGACTACGCACGGTGATGATCGTGTCGACGAGGTCGAAGAATGCGTCGATGACGGTGGTGCGCCGCTCGTAGCAGCGGGCGAGCCGGTGGAAGGCGTTCCGCCACGCGTGGGTGCGTTCGACATGCCAACGCTGACTGGCCTGGATGGGCGCCTTCGCGCCCTTGCGCGCGATGCGTCCGTGCAGGCCGCGTTCGCTGAGCAGTGCGCGGGTCTTGTCCGAGTCGTAGCCGGCGTCCAGGTGCACGGTGATGTCGTCGGGTAACGGTCCGAGGTCGTCCAGGCGGTCCAGGGTCGGTGCGAGCAACGGGGAGTCGTGGCGGTTGGCACCGGCCAGGACACGCCCCAGTGGAATGCCGTACCCGTCCGTCACGCCCGAGCGTTTGAGGCCCTGTTTGCCGCGGTCGACCGGTGAACGTCCGGCGGCTTCGCCGCCTCCGGGGGGCCTTGGTGATGGAGCCGTCGACCGCGATCTGGTTGAGGACGAGACCAACGATCCGGTCGTAGGAGTCGAGCGCGATCTGCTTGAGCTGGGCGAAGACGCCGAGTCGTATCCACTCGTCGCGGCGGCTTCGGATCGTGGTGGCCGAGCATGTTGTGTCGGCGATCGCCTCGTAAGAACAGCCGAAGCGCAGCAGTTGCAGCATCTTGTCGAAGACGATCCGGTCGCTGATGCGTCGACGGTGGCAGCCGAGTGGATGGTCCGGGTGGTACTACGGCCTCTCGGGCAGCAGCGCAGCGAATTGGTCCCAGAGCGGTTCGGTCAGCCATGATGGCAGCGCGGGCACAGGCCCTCCATATGATCACAGAGCGTAGACAACTCCATGATCACCGGGACCTGTGCCCGTTCTGTTGCCGGTATCCCCAACCGCGCCTATCCGCGCGGTCTCCAAGCGGGACGCGATCGCGCTCGTCGACTCCTCGGGCAGGACGGTCACGGCCGTCGCCCTCCCCGAGAACAGTGCAGTTGGCAGCTGGGCCGCACGCTGACCCTGCCCCCTGACGAACCAGCGGTGTCAGTCCTCGTCGGGCCACTCGTACATGGTCGATTCCACTGACAGGTCCCGTACGCCTTTGAGACGGACGTCCGTTGGCGGCTCGACTTCGAAGCGGTGCACGGGGTCGTTCACCAGGCGGAGGGTCGGCCTGCCGGCACCCTTCTCCAAATGCGAAGCGATTACGAGCGTGTAGTTTTCACGCTCGGTCCAGGCCCGTACGAACTCCGAACGCGTAAGGGACAGCTCACCTGGGACGGCACGTCCGTGGGCCTTGATCTCGTAGTAGCGTCCGGTCGAGTCATATGCGTCGGCGCCCACGCCTGACGCGCCCCGCTGGTCCTCCAGCTCGACACCGCGCTCCTGCAGGATCCGGCGGAGCGCCTGGATGACGAGCTCCTCCTTGTCGTGGTCTTCGTAGCCGAGGGGCGAAGCCTTGCTGCTGGGCGGGGCGCCGCCGGGCCTGGGCCGGGGGAGCGGGGTGCCGTCTCGGCGGTGCGCGGGTTTCCCCGCCCCTCGTGTCCGGGCACGGCTACTGCCCGGTGTGGACGGCACTCCCGTGCGGGTGACCTTGCCGGGCAGCACGTCGAACACGACCACGTCCACCAGGGGGCGAGCGACCGGCGCGTGCTGCGGGCCGGACTGGTTGCCAGGCCCGAGGCTTCCGGGCGCGGGCGCCGAACCGGTGCGCGGCGGCGGGATGAAGCCGGTCGGGCCGGTGGGGACAGCAGGGCTTGCGCCCCGTTGAGGGGTGGTCTTTACATTCGGCATCGGCGCGGTGGGAGCCACGGGGGCCGGCTGCGCACGTCGGCGTAGTTCTTCGGCGAGCCGTTGCCGTTCCTCGCGGTCGCGCTGCGCTGCCGATGTGAGTGCCGTCCCGGCCTCCGCCCGCACCAGGCGTTCTTCCCAGACGTCCCGCCAGGTGTGGCCCACGCGCGAGCGTGCTTCCGCGAAGTGTGCGGCGATCGCCGCTCCCGCTCCCGACTTGGTGGGCAGTGCCGCGTGCGAGTCCAGGAACAGCGTGTTGCGGTCGCGGTCGATCTGCGCGTCGACGGGGAGGGTGAGGGGCTCGTGGGCGGGTCCCGGATCGATACGGATCCGCAGGCCGGGGAGAAGTCGCACGTCCAGGCCGGCGAGCCAGGCCCAGCCGGTGAACGCCTCGGCCGTTTCGGGTTCGTCGCGCACCAGAAGGTCCTGGAGCGCGGCGACTCCCCGCCGGAAGTCCTCGGTGAGGCTCGCGTCGACCGGCTGGTCGAGGAGCGCGCCCTCGGCCGCGTTCACGTCTCCGGTCTCGTACGTGACCTGGGCGCCCGCGACGTCCAGGGGCGTGACGCGCAGCCGTCCGAACAGTGCCGTGAACTGTTGTACGTTCCCTCCCGGCTTCCACAGCGGCAGACGGCCCGTCAGGGCTCGCTCGACCCCTGCGTCGGCCACGGCGAACACCGATCGGCCCTTGCCCTTGACCCAGCCGGCCGTGGTCCACAGCGGCAGATTGCGCAGCCTGCTCTGAAGTCCGGGCGGCATCGGCTTGTCGTCGGAGGAGATCATGTCCCGCAGGCGGCGCAGAGCATCGAGCATGACTCTTTCGTCCTCGACGTCGGGGGCGGCACCGGTCCCGGACATCTCCTTCAGCACGTCGACGAGGTCATCGAGCCCGGGTTCGGGGATGCCCAGCGCCTGCCATAGCGGGTCGACGTCCATCCCGGTCAGGGCGAAGGGACGGAACCCGCGCAGGATGGCAGGTCCCCGGAAGCACGAGCCGGGCTTCATCCAGCCCTGGTCGGTCAGGACGAGGTCCTCGTACGAGAACGCGTTGCGGATCTGCTTCTCGACCGCGGTCTGGGGTGCATCTGCCGAACGGTGCGTCAGACGCCGGGCCAGGGACTGGTAGACCAGCAGCGCCTCAGCCCTCAGGCTGTCCGGCACGTCGCCATCAGTATGGGTGTTGTCGTCGGCGCGGTCGCGGAGTTCCCGCAGCCGTTCCATCAGGCGCGGGACGTCGGGATTGCCGGAGACACCGAGTGCGGTGAGGACCTCCGTGCGGGTAGCCAGGGCCTGGTGGATCGCCGGGTGCAGGTATCCGGGATCCTCCGGCCCGTACAGGGCTACCGTATCCGGTGTACGCAGGGTGAGGTCGGCCGGCGGCTTGAGTCGGCCGTGGCTGTCTTCCAGCCAGGCGGTCTCCCGGAGCTGCCACACCCAGATGGCCGCCGTTTCACCCTTGACGTTCCACTTGTAGTGGCCTCGGGCCATGGGGACGACGGCCTGGTCCGAAGTGGTCAACAGTGCGGTGAGGGTGCGTAGCAGGGCGGCTGTGCGGCGGCGCCGCTCGTCCACGTTCTGCTCGGCCGCGATGTTCTTGACCACGGCGGCAAGGTCGCTGCTGGTCAGGTCGTCCAGGGTGTGGTCGGCTCCCTTGACCAGCATCTGCGACCACCGGCCCGGCACGGACCACCTGCAGTTCCGCGCGAGGCCGAGCCGGGAATCTCCCGGGTACGTCTTGGTGTCCCACGGGTGGTACCGCTCGCGCACCGGAGTGAGCCGTGGAGCGCCCGCCACGCCCAGCAGCCGGAGGAAAGCCGTCCCGCTCAGACCGCCTGCCCGGGCGGCGGGGAGCAGTGATCGCGCGTAGGAGCGGCGTACCCAGACGAGACCGGGAGTCTTGCGTGCCGCGACCTCGAACCGGTCTCCGTCAGCGCTCTCCAATGCCTGGGGCAGGTAGGCGGCGCCGGGCTTCACACGGTGGGCCTGTTCGATCCCGTCCTTGTCATGGGCGAAGCCATTGAGGAGGATGGCCCGTCCGATGCCCGGACCGAGCGGGTCGCGTTGCTTCTTGGGCATTTCGCCGAGCGCCTGCTGCAAGGCGATGAGTCGGGCGGCCTCCGTCGCCTCGTCGCCGTCGGCAAGTCGTCCACCGGCTTTTCCGAGCCGGGAGACAATCTTCAGCACGGCTGCCGTGTCGTCGCGGCGCACCAGGCAGTCCCGCCGACGCAGCCACGCAGTGACGGTCTTCGCCCAGACGTTGTCCTCCGCATAGGCGGGATGCAGGTCCAGAACGACGCCCAGCACATCCAAGGGGCCGGTGGCCCCGCCGGACGCGTCGGCGAACGCGCTCTCCGCGGGTTGCGGCCGAAGCCGACGCCCATCGGCGGTGACCAGGCACGTCCGGCCGGCCAGCGCATGCTCGTAACCCGTTTCGAGGGCGACCGCGGCAAGCCGTACGAGCCGCGCGACGTCAGACCACTCGTAGTCGGAGAACAAGGTGAGGGCGTCCATGACCCGGACCTCCGCGCGCATGTCCGCGGCGCCCGTCGTACGCCAGTCCGCGAGGACTTTCCGCCAGTGGCCGCCGCTGTCGCGGACACCAGCAGGCAAGGCGTACCGGGCTTCACCCAGCCGTGCGATGTCGGTGTCGTCGAGGACCCCCGACAGTGCGGCCTCCTCGACCGCGAAATCGGACAGCGGGACCGAGGGACCATCTTGCGAGACCGGCAGGGCCAGCTTGGCAGCGAGTGACTGCCGGGCGCGGTTGAGCAGCTCGGTGCGGATCCGGTCCTGGAGCAGGTTCGTCGGCGCGGAGCCCGAAGGGCAGGGAAGCGGAACGAGGTGCCACGCCGTGGGATCCACCCTCTCCAGGACGTCGCGTACGGCGGCTTCCCACAGGTCGGCGATCACGGGGACGAGCTGTGCGTTGAGGCGGCTGTCGGCAAACCCTTCGCGGCTGGCGACGGGGTCGAACTGGGTGTGCACGCGGGCCGCCACGTCCAACGGGGCGACGGGCAGGCCGGCATGGACGCTGCCGGTCACCTCGCCCTCCAGGGGGAGCGCGATGCCCACGGGCACGATCGCGTCCAGTGCCTTGTGGCTCCGTTCCCATTCCGGCCGCGCCTCCACCTGCGCGGTGTACACACGCCACACCGCTCCGTCGGTCGTCCGGGCGTGCCGCACCTCCACCTCGCGCTCCACGCCCTGGACCACCAGCCGATGCCGCGCCACGTCAGCCCAGGCCAGGGTCAGTCCGGCGCTGTGCCCGCCGGCCGTCACCTCCAGAGCGCGGAGATGGCGCAGGAAGAGCAGGGAAGCGTCGTTCCACTCGTCGAACCATGCGAGGAGCTGGGCCGACGTCAGCTTCCCGGGGGCCAGGGGGATACGGAAGACGGTCCACTCGGGTCCGGAGATCCCGGCGGGGAGTTCGGGCGGCGGCGCGGGCTCGAGTTCGGTCCCGGAGAAGCGCACGTGGAAGGGGTGACAGTGGACCTCCCACACCGTCGAGAGGACCCTGAGCGTGGACAGTCCGATGCCGAACCGGCCCGTGGCAGCGGCGTCGGCCGCCTTGCCGGTGAGCCAGGGCATGCCGAGCGGGAGCACATCGGCCAGCCGCAGCCCGGCCCCGTCGTGGGCGATCAGCATGTCGTCGGACCGCAACAGGACGCGCAGCTGTCCGGCTCCCGCGTCGTCGGAGTTCTGGACGAACTCGGAGAGGACCTGGAGCCGGTCGGTCGAGAGCGTCTCGGCGCCCTGCAACGCGCCCTCGGCCATCCTGCGGTGAACCCCACGCCCGCTGCGCAGCCCCTGATCGAAGAGCCGGACGGCGCGCGCCGCTTCCTCCGGCGTCGCGACCTCCACGTCCACAGATGCGTCCGGATCCTCCAGAAGCGTGTGCACAGCCGTCGTGAGAGCGTCCACGTCGGTATCCCTCCCCTTGGTGCCTTGTGACACCGACAAGGCTGAGGCTGGGGACGGTTTCCCGATGACTGGGTGAACGTAATCCAGCCATGGGTGCGCATAGTTACGGCGAGGGCTTTGGTCCGGCGGTCCGCCGTCGACACTGCAGGGGTAGGAAGCGGGGCGGATGGCAAGCGGCTCCGAAAGCATCGGTAACACGGCGAAATCTGACCCTGGGTGCCCCTCGATTGTCAGACCCTCCTGGTAGGGCGCCTCGGTCGACAAGAGCGCCCGCCTTGGTCGTGGTTTTTCGTCCGCTCCGTCCCGGCCGTCGGTGGGGGAGGCTTACTGATCGCTTCAGAGTGAAGTTCGTTGTGGATGTTGGCAGTTGGGTGTTGTGTCGGCAGGATTTGTTGGGTGTCTGCTGATCTTGTGCCCGATGACCTGTGGGAACGTGTGGCTCCGCTGTTGCCTGCTCGTCCGCCGCGGCGGCATCGGTGTCCCGGGCGGTTGCCGGCGGATGACCGGGCTGCGTTGCGGGGCATCGTTTACGTGCTGTGCAGGAGCGTGAGCCGGCGGGACGTTCCGGCGGAACAGATCGGCTGCAGGGGGGTGACGGCCGGGCGTCGGCTGCGGGACTGGACCGAGGCCGGCGTCCGGCCGCAGCTGCACGAGGTGCTGCGGGCCGCGGGCCTGCTGGACATGACCGACGTGGCGGTCGACGGCTCTCATGTCCGGGCCCTCAAAGGGGGGCTCACACCGGACCTTCGCCGGTCGGCCGCGCCCGGCCCGGCAGCAAGCACCACCTGATCACCGACCGGCACGGCACCCCGCTCGCCGTCTCACTGACCAGCAGAAACCGCCACGACGTCACTCGGCTGATGCCGCCGCTGGACGCGATACCCCCATCCGCGGGGTCCGCGGGCGGCCGAGGCACCGGCCGCGCCGGCTGTTCGCCGACCGCGGCTACGACTACGACAAGTACCGCCGCCTCCTCCGGGCCCGCGGCATCACACCCAAGATCGCCCGCAAAGGGCACCGCCCACGGCTCCGGACCCGCTACGAGATACGCGCCGACCTCCACCTCGGACTGCTCCAACTCGCCTGCAGCATCATCTGCTTGCGACCCCTCCGAACCTCATTCTGAAACGATCAGTTAGTCAGGTAAGTCGGCATCTGGTCGGCATCAGTTCCCGAAACATCCTGAGAGGCTGTCCGAACGGGCGCCCGTTCGGTGGCGCCACAACAGCCCGGTCGGCGTCGAAGCCCAGGCAGGAGCCCTGTCACCAATGACGAGCGATGTTCCTCACAATCCTCGACCGGCGTGTCCCGGTGTACAGTCGAGGCCGCCCTTGACCTGCACAAAGCAGGCAGGGAGCCGTCACACAGGAGTCCAAAGTGCTGCGTACTCTGTTCAAGTCCAAGATCCACCGGGCCACCGTGACCCAGGCCGACCTGCATTACGTCGGATCGGTCACCATCGATGCCGAGTTGATGGAAGCGGCGGACCTGTTGCCGGGCGAGCTGGTACACATCGTCGACATCGACAACGGTGCCCGCCTGGAGACGTACGTCATCGAGGGCGAACGCGGCTCCGGTGTCATCGGTGTCAATGGGGCAGCCGCACACCTCGTCCACCCGGGCGACCTGGTCATTCTGATCAGTTACGCCCAGGTCGACGACGCCGAGGCCCGCAGCCTGGTTCCGCGGGTCGTGCACGTCGACGCCGACAACCGGATCGTCCAGCTCGGCTCCGACGCGTCGGAGCCCGTGCCCGGCACCGCCACCGAGCGGAGCCCGCACGCGGTTCCCGCCGCGCGCTGACCCGGGCCGGTCCGGCGGCGGGATCCGTTCGGGCGCGTCCCTCGTGGCGGGGGTGCGGCGGGGCATTCGGAACCCGTACGTACGGCCCCACCGGGCGCGGGCGGCGGGTCCGGGAGACGGTGGAAGCAAGATCCGTCCTGAACCGTTCGGAGGCTTCCGATGACCAACCCGTATCCCGACCCGGTGCCTCCGGCACCCACCCCCGGGCCGATGCCCGGCCCGCCGTCCCCGCTGCCGGAGCCGCCGCCCCCGCCGCCCGGCCCGGTGCCACCGGGCCCGGCGCCGGACCCGATCCCGCCCACCCCGGAGCCCGAACCCCAGCCGTCGCCCCAATAGGCCGGCCGGGCCCGGACGGGCCCGGCCGCTCAGGCGACGATCGGCACCACGGCCTCGGGGGTCAGCATCCGGAAGGTGAACGACTGGTGGAAGTAGAGCCTGATACCGGTCGCGTCGTGGTCCTGGTAGCCGATGGAGAGGTCCTGGCCGAGGCACAGCTCGAAGTCGCCGCCACGGGTGGACAGCAGCACTCCGCCCGTGACGGCGGGGGCCCACAGGATCTGGTCGTCGAGCAGCCGGGCCAGATGGGTGGCCACCGGGTACCCGTGGTCGGAGGTCTCGGTGGCCTCGGTGAAGGCGTCGGCGCCGAGCAGCAGCCGGTACGGGCCGTCGACCCCGGCCAGCCGTAGCCGGGTGAGCGCCTGGCTGACGGTGGTCGGGTAGTCGCGGGCGTCGGCGGGCAGGGGGAGCGGGGTGTGCGAGGAGCCGTCCCGCAGCCCGATGATCCCGGCCGAGGCGTAGCCGTCGATGATCGCCGTGTCCTCGGCGAACGCACAGGTGCGGGCGGCGTCCTTGACGGGCTGCCAGTCGCTGTCGTCCGAACCGCGCTCGACATCGTCCACGGCCGACCGGGTCACCGTGAACGGCACCCGCCATTCGATGACCGGTGCCGAGGTGCGGGCCCGCGCGATCACGTCCGGCGCGGGCGGATCGATGTCGCGCAGATGGCCGTCGCCGACGGCGGCCAGCCCGGGACCTTCCGGGCCGGTCACGTCGACGACGCGGCGGCCCGCCAGATGGCGGCTGAAGGTGCGCCGGGCCTCCTCCTCGATCTGCGCCCAGGCGGCTTCCGTGACGGGGGCGAGTTCACGATGCAGGTTGTTCATCACCGGTCACTTTCTTGCAGGCTGCCGATGCGCAGCGAACCGTCGCACGGGCGGGCCGGGCCGGGAGCCTCCGCCGCCACCGGTACGGGCACCGGCTCCGGCAGGGCCTCGGTCCCGGCCGCCGAGGGCGGCGGGGGCGGGGCGTCGAGGAAGTCGGCGCGGGGGGCGTGGAAGAGGGTGCCGGTGACCGCGGTCGAGAAGTCCAGGATGCGGTCGTGGGTACCGGGCGGGTCCCCGAGGAACATGTTGCGGAGCATGTGCTCGGTCACGCCCGGGTCGGCGGCGTAGCCGATGAAGTACGTGCCGAACGTGCCCCCCTCGAAGCTGCCGAACGGCATGTTGGCCCGCAGGATGTCGCGTTCCGTGCCGTCCGGGTCGGTGATCGTGTTGAGGGCGACGTGCGAGTCGGCGGGCTTGAGGTCGTCGGGGAACTCGATGTCGTCGGCCTTCGTGCGGCCGATGACCCGCTCCTGGGCCTCGGTGCTCAGCGAGTTCCATGCCTTGAGGTCGTGGACGTACTTCTGCACGACGACGTAGCTGCCGCCGGTGAACGCCGGGTCCTCGGCACCGACCAGCGCCGCCGACCGGGCGTCCGCGCCCACCGGGTTCTCCGTCCCGTCGACGAATCCGAGCAGGTCCCGGTGGTCGAAGTAGCGGAACCCCTGGGTCTCGTCGACCACCTTCACCGCCCCGCCGAGCCGGTCGAACAGCTGGGCCGCCCACTGGTAGCACACGTCCATCCGCTCGCCCCGGATGTGGAACAGCAGGTCCCCCGGGGTGGCGGGCGCGTGGTGCCGGGCGCCGCGCAGTTCTTGGAACGGGTGCAGCAGGGCCGGCCGGGGGCCGGAGAACAACCGGTCCCAGGCGTCGGAGCCGAAGCCGGTCACACAGGCCAGCCCGGTGTCGGGGAACCGGAATCCGATGGAGCGGCCGAAGGCCGCCAGGTCGGGCAGCACCTCGCGCACCGCGTCCTCCCCGCCGGGCTCGATCGTGGCGACCAGGATCAGAGCGGCGCAGGTCAGCGGCGAGACGACGGGCTGGGCCTCGGGCGGCTCCGAGGCGGGTTCCGGGGTGGCGTCGGACATGCGGGGGCTCCCTGGGGCGGGCGACGGCGGGCCGGGGCGGCGGGCGGTGGGGCGGTGGGCCGGAGCCGGGGAAGGGTCTCGCTGCTACTTACGCACGGGTGGACCGCCGCCGCACCCCGGGGCACTCCGGCCGGGCGACCCCGGAGGCGGGCGGACGCCCGGGCCGCGCCGACGGGAGTTCCGGTGCCGATCCGCGCGGACCGCACCGAGCACATCGTTCCGCGCCGACCGCACTGCCCCGCCCGGATCACCCCGCCCCGCGCCGTCCGGGTCACCCCGCGGCGATCTCCGACCGGTCGCCGCCCCAGAGCGTGTGGAAGGAGCCCTCGCGGTCGGTACGGCGGTAGGTGTGCGCGCCGAAGAAGTCGCGCTGCCCCTGGGTGAGCGCCGCGGGCAGCCGGTCGGCGCGCAGTCCGTCGTAGTACGAGAGCGCTGCCGCGAATCCCGGCGTCGGCACGCCCTGCCGTACCGCCTCGGCGACCACCGCGCGCCAGTCGTCCTGCGCCGCGCCGATCTCCGCGGCGAACTTCTCGTCCGACAGCAGGCCCGGCAGGTCGGGGCGGACGTCGTAGGCGGCCCGGATCCGGTCGAGGAACGCGGCCCTGATGATGCACCCGGCCCGCCAGATCGCCGCCACCGCCCCGAGGTCGATGTCCCAGTCGTACGCCTCGCTGCCCGCCCGGATCTGGTGGAACCCCTGCGTGTACGAGACGATCTTGGACGCGTACAGCGCCTGCTCCACCCGGTCGGCGAAGACCGCGGCCTCGGCCGCGCCGAGCGGGGAGGCCGATGGGCCGGGCAGGTCCCGGGCGGCCTCGCGCAGATCCGCGTGCCCGGACAGGGAGCGGGCGAAGACGGCCTCCGCGATTCCGGAGACGGGCACTCCCAGGTCCAGGGCGATCTGCACCGTCCAGCGGCCCGTGCCCTTCTGCTCGGCCCGGTCCTGCACGATGTCGACGAAGGGCTTCCCGGTGGCCGCGTCGGTGTGGGCGAGGACCTCCGCGGTGATCTCGATCAGATACGAGTCGAGGCGGCCGGTGTTCCAGCCCCGGAACGTCTCGGCGATCTTCGCGGGGGAGTAGCCCGCCACGGTGCGCAGCAGGTCGTACGCCTCCGCGATCAGCTGCATGTCCGCGTACTCGATGCCGTTGTGGACCATCTTCACGAAGTGCCCGGCCCCGTCGGGACCGATGTGGGTGGTGCACGGGGTGCCGTCCTTCGCCCGGGCGGCGATCCGCTCCAGCAGCGGTCCCAGCGACTCGTACGACTCGGCCGAACCGCCCGGCATGATGCTCGGCCCGTTCAGCGCGCCCTCCTCGCCGCCCGAGATGCCGACGCCGACGAAGTGGATGCCGAGCCCGCGCAGTTCCTTCTCCCGGCGCCGGGTGTCCTGGAAGTGCGCGTTGCCGCCGTCGATGATGACGTCGCCCTCTTCGAGGAGCGGGGCGAACTCCTGGATCACGGCATCGGTCGGGTCACCCGCCTTCACCATGATCACGAGCCGGCGCGGCCGTTCGAGTGCCGCGACGAACTCCTGCGGGGTGTGCGCGGGGACGAAGGATCCCTCGCCGCCGAACTCCTCCACCAGGGCGTCCGTCCGCGCGGCCGTCCGGTTGTGCACCGCGACCGTGAGGCCGTTGCGGGCGAAGTTGCGCGCGAGGTTGCGGCCCATGACCGCGAGTCCCGTGACGCCGATCTGTGCCGTGCCGCTCATCCGTGTGCTCCGCAATCCGTCTCGGAAGTGCCCGGATCCTCGATCCGGCCGGAATCTTCAGTATGGGTTCGGGGCGGGGGAACGGCCTGTTCGCCGTCGACTGCGGGATGTCACCTTGGTATGTTAGAAAAGTGCCTAGGGCTCCTAGGATTGATTGCGGTGGAGGTGGCGGATGGTTCGCGCGGGACTCACGACCGAGCGCGTGGTGGAGGCGGCGGCCGACCTGGCCGACGACATCGGCTTCGACAAGGTCACGATCTCCGCCCTGGCCCGGGGCTTCGGCGTCAAGGACGCCAGCCTGTACTCGCACGTCAAGAACCTCCAGGACCTGCGGTTCCGGGTCGCGGTGCTGGCCTCCGAGGAGTTCATCGACCGGATCGCCGCCGCTGTGGTGGGCCGGGCCGGGAAGGACGCCCTGGTCGGGTTCGCCGATGCCTACCGGGCCTTCGCGCTGGAGCGGCCGGGCCGGTACGAGGCGACGCAGCTGCGGGTCGATCCCGCCGTCGCGGCCCGGACGTCCGCGTATCGCCGCACCATCGAGACCACGGGCGCCATGCTGCGGGCCTACGGCCTGGCCGAGCCCGATCTCACGGACGCCGTACGGCTGTTGCGCAGCACCTTCCACGGCTACTGCGCGCTGGAGGCGAGCGGGGGCTTCGGTGCGCCCCGCGATGTGCAGACGTCCTGGGAACGGACCGTCGAGGCCCTGCATTTTCTGCTGGAGCACTGGCCGTCGGCCACGGGCGAGGGGGAGAACGAAGATGGCTGATCACATGGCACCGGACCGTTCCGGACACCTGGAGGTGCCCGGCGCGACGCTGTACCACGAGGTGCGCGGCGAGGGCCCGTTGCTGCTGTTGCTGCCGGGAGGCAGTGCCGACGCGGGGATCTACGACCGGATGGCGGCGCGGCTCGCCGACGGGTGGACCGTCGCGACCCTCGACCCGCGCGGGTACTCGCGCAGCCTCATCGACGGCGGGACGGGCGAGCAGCGGGTGGCGGTGCAGAGCGAGGACGCGTACCGGCTGATCGAACTGCTCGCGCCGGACGGCGGACCGGTGTCGGTCTTCGGAGCCAGCTCGGGGGCGATCGTGGCCCTGGACCTGCTGGCCCGGCACCCCGAGCGGCTGCACCGGGTGGTGGCGCACGAGCCGCCCCTGGTGGAGCTGCTGCCCGATCCGGAGCGGGGACGACGGCTCTTCGCCTCAGTGCGGGACTCCTTCCGTGCCGGAGGGGTGGCCGCGGCGCTGGCCACCATGACGGAGGGGCTCACGGCCCCGGACGCGCCGCCCGTACGGGAGACGGCGGCGGAAACAGCGACGGCGGCGAGGACGGAGACGGAGACGGCGAGGACGGAGAGGGGCGAGCAGACGGTGCGGGAGGCCGAGGCCGTGCAGCGGATGCGTGCCAACCTTCCGGTGTTCCTGGAACACGTACTGTGCTCGTTCAGCGGTCACGCCCTGGACCTGGAAGCGCTGGCACGCGGGGGACGGAAGCTGGTCGTCGGGATCGGGGAGGAGTCCGGCACCCTGCTCACGGCGGTCCCGGGGCCCCGGCTGGCGGACCGGGTGGGCGGCGGGCTCGTGGAGTTCCCCGGCGGCCACACCGGATCGAGCGAGCACCCCGAGGCGTTCGCCGAGCGGCTGCGGTCGGTATTGCTCGACCGGGCCGCTCCCGGCGCGTGAGACCGGGAAGAACGGGGCGCGGGACGTAGGCTCTGTGCCGTCGGCCGCCACCTCGGCGAGACGCCGGCCGGGTGCGAGTGATGCGTCGGCAGGGCTGTACGGGCTGGTGACCGCGGCGGGGACCACTCCGCGAAACCCACCTCACCGCACAGGGGAATCTCGACATGCGCACTTCCCGGATCAGTACCCTCACGCTGGCCGTCGGCACCACCGCACTCGCCCTGTCCCTGACCGCCTGCGGCGGTTCGGGCAGCGCCGTCGACGGGGCCGCGAACACACGCATGGGCACCACCACGGTGGGCGGTTCGGCGGGGACCGGGACCGCGCGGCAGGTGTCGGGCACGGACGACGCCAAGAACGGCTTCGCCTCCGTCTCGCGCTCCGGCTCCACCGGGGGCGGCACCGTCACCTCCGCCGGTGCCGTTCCGTGCACGGGCGACGAGATGGCGTACTCCGTGCTGCACCGCTTCCCGGACCAGCCGGGCGAGCACCTGCTGATCACCGCGCGGAACGCCGGCTCCGAGCCCTGCTGGGTCACCTCGTCCCCGGCGGTCGTGCTCGGGGACGACCCGGACGTCCTGCCCCACTCGACGAAGGACGCCCCGGGCGGCAGCGCCCGGATCACGGTCCGGCCCGGCGGCAGGGTCTACTCCGCCGCGGCACTCTTCGCCGACGGCCCGGGGCCCCGTACGGCGGCAGCCCTCTCGATCGCCCTGCGCGACGGTACCGGGCACATGGGCCCGGCCGTCGAGCAGGGCGCCCGCGACGGCGAGGGCGCGCCGTCGCGATTCACCTGGTCCAGCGCCGACATCACGAACTGGAACACGGCCAGGCCCTACGACTTCTGATCGCGCCGGCCCCGACCGGGCCGGGCGCCCGCAGCCGTACCGGAACGTCGCGCGTCCCTCCGCGCCGACGGCGCACCCGGTGAAGTCCCGTGCGGGAAAAGTCCGTTGCGGACCCCCCGGCCATGGCTGAGAGACTGGGCGGATGGATACGACGAGGCGGTTTCGGGCAGCGGCCGTGGAGTGGGCGGCCGACGGCGCCGGGGCGCCTGCCGCCGCCGCGGCCGCACGCGAACTGGCCACCGGCCCCGCCCTGCGCACGGCCGTGCTCGTGGAAGGGGTCAGCGACCAGGCGGCGCTCGATGCGCTGGCCGCGCGCCGCGGCCGGGCCCTCGACGCGGAGGGCATCGCCGTCATCCCGCTCGGGGGCGCCACCAACATCGGCCGGTTCCTGAATCTGCTGGGCCCCCAGGGGCTCGGCATCACGGTGGCGGGACTGTGCGACGCCGGCGAGGAGGGCCACTTCTCGCGCGCACTGGAGCGGGCGGGTCTCGGCCACGGCCTCACCCGCGCCGACATGGAGCCGCTCGGTTTCCACGTGTGCGTCGCCGACCTGGAGGAGGAGCTGATCCGCGCCCTCGGCGCCGACGCCGTGCAACAGGTCGTCGAGGCCCAGGGCGACCTGCGGGCCTTCCGCATCTTCCAGAAGCAGCCCGCCCAGCGGGAGCGGAGCGTCGAGCGGCAGCTGCGGCGCTTCATGGGAACCATCAGCGGCCGGAAGAGCCAGTACGCCCGCTCGCTCGTCGACGCCCTGGACCTCGCCCGGGTGCCGCGCCCGCTGGATCGCCTGCTCGCGCACGTGTAGCGGCTCGACGGACCTCTCTGCGGGACGACGGACGGCCCGGCCCCGTACGGGCGTACGCGGCCGGGCCGGAGCGGTGCCCCGCGGTGTGCAGGGCGAGGGGCCTGCGGTCGTGCCTAGAGCGGCGTGACGTACGCGCCGGAGAGCCCGCCGTCGACCAGGAAGTCGGTGGCGTTGACGAAGGAGGAGTCGTCGCTGGCCAGGAAGGCCACGGCGGCGGCCATCTCGTCGGGTTCGGCGAACCGGCCGACCGGGATGTGCACCAGCCTGCGCGCCGCCCGCTCCGGATCCTTGGCGAACAGCTCCTGGAGCAGCGGGGTGTTGACCGGCCCGGGGCACAGGGCGTTGACCCGGATGCCCTCACGGGCGAACTGCACCCCGAGTTCGCGGGACATGGCCAGGACGCCGCCCTTGGACGCGGTGTAGGAGATCTGCGAGGTGGCGGCGCCCATCCGGGCCACGAACGAGGCGGTGTTGATGATGGAGCCCTTGCCCTGGCGGCGCATGTAGGGGATCGCCGCCTTGCAGCACAGGTAGACGGAGGTGAGGTTGACCTCCTGCACCCGCCGCCAGGCGTCGAGGCCGGTCTCCAGGATCGAGTCGTCGTCGGGCGGCGAGATCCCCGCGTTGTTGAAGGCGATGTCGACCGAGCCGTAGGTGTCGAACGCGGCCTTGAACAACGCCTCGACCTGCTCGGCGTCCGTGACGTCGGTACGGACGAAGAGGCCGGCGACCTCCTCGGCGACGGCCTTGCCGCTCTTCTCGTCCACGTCCGCGCAGACGACGTGGGCGCCCTCGTCGGCCAGCCGCCGTGCGGTGGCGAGCCCGATGCCGCTGCCGGCTCCGGTGACGACGGCGGTGCGGCCGACCAGGCGGCGGCAGACGGCGGTGGTGTCGGTCATGGTGCTTCAGGCCTCCGTGCTGATGAAGACGTTCTTGGTTTCGGTGAAGGCGGCGAGGGCGTCGGGACCGAGTTCACGGCCCAGCCCGGACTGCTTGTAACCGCCGAAGGGGGTCGAATAGCGGACGCTGGAGTGCGAGTTGACCGAGAGGTTCCCCGCCCGAAGGCCCTGGGCCACGCGCAGGGCGCGGCCCACGTCACGGGTCCAGACCGAGCCGGCGAGCCCGTACTCCGTCGCGTTCGCCAGGCGCACGGCGTCCGCCTCGTCGTCGAAGGGCAGGACCACGGCGACCGGGCCGAACACCTCCTCGACGGCCACCGGCGCGTCCGGCGACACCCCGGCGAGCACGGTCGGCGGGTACCAGAACCCCGGCCCCTCCGGGGCCCGGCCGAGGATCGTCCGTACGCCGTCCGGCGGGCCCTCCCCGCCGAGGCCGTCCACGAAGCCGCGCACCCGGTCCCGCTGGGCGGCGGAGATCAGCGGCCCCATCCCGGTCTTCTCGTCGGACGGGTCGCCGACCACCACGGCGGCGACGGCCGGTGCCAGCAGATCGAGGAAGCGGTCGTGGACGGAGCGCTCGACGAGGATGCGGGTCCGGGCGCAGCAGTCCTGGCCCGCGTTGTCCAGGAAGGACATCGGGGCGGCCGCCGCCGCGGCGGCCAGATCGGCGTCGGCGAAGACCACGTTCGGGCTCTTGCCGCCGAGCTCCAGGGTGAGGGGCTTCACGCGGCCGGCGCAGCGGGCCATGATGTGCTTGCCGGTCCGGGTGGAGCCGGTGAAGACGATCTTGGCCACGCCGGGGTGCTCCACCAGGGCGTTCCCGGCCACCGCGCCCTCGCCGGGGAGCACCTGGAAGAGCCCGTCGGGCAGCCCGGCCGCCAGGGCCAGTTCCGCCAGGCGCAGCGCGGTCAGCGGTGTGGTCTCGGCGGGCTTGAGCAGGACGGCGTTGCCGGCGGCGAGCGCCGGGGCCGTGCCCCAGGCGGCGATCGGCATCGGGAAGTTCCAGGGTGCGATGACACCGATGACGCCGAGGGGTTCCAGCAGGGTGAAGTCGATGCCGCCCGCAACCGGGATCTGTCGGCCCGTCAGGCGTTCGGCGCCTCCCGCGCAGTAGTCGAGGAGGTCGCGGACATTGCCGGCCTCCCAGCGGGCGTTGCCGATGGTGTGGCCGGCCTCGTGGACCTCCAGCAGGGCCAGTTCCTCGATGTGTTCGTCGACCACGGTGGCGAAACGGCGCAGCAGCCGGGCGCGGTCGGCGGGTGCGGCGGCGGCCCAGGTGCGCTGGGCGGTGGCGGCGCGGACGACGGCCGCGTCGACGTCGGCGGGGGTGGCGGCCGGGACGGTCGCGACGACCTCGGCCGTGGCCGGGTTCAGGACGTCCAGGTTGCGGGGTTCGGACTGAGGGGACACGTACGGGCCTCGATCATCGGGAACAGGAACGGGGGACGGGGCGGAGGTCACAGGCGCTCGAAGGAGCGGCGCAGCTCCCAGTCGGTCACGGCGGCGTCGTACGCGGCGAGTTCGACACGCGCCATGTTCAGGTAGTGCGCGACGACCTCCTCGCCGAAGGACTCCTTGGCGATGGGACTGGCCTCCCACAGGTCGGCGGCCTCGCGCAGGGTGGTCGGCACCTGTTGGTACTCGGCGGTGTAGGCGTTGCCGGTGCACACCTCCGGCAGCGGCAGCTCGTGCTCCACCCCGTACAGCCCCGCGGCGACCAGTCCGGCGGTGGCGAGGTACGGGTTGACGTCGCCGCCGGGCAGCCGGTTCTCGAAACGGCGGGAGCGGCCGTGGCCGACCACCCGTAGCGAGCAGGTGCGGTTGTCGTGCCCCCAGGCGACGGCGGTCGGCGCGAACGACCCGGGCTGGAACCGCTTGTAGGAGTTGATGTTCGGCGCGTACAGCAGCGAGAAATCACGCAGCGCGGCGAGCTGCCCGGCCAGGAAGTGCCGCATCAGCGGCGACATGCCGTCCGGGCCGTCGCCCGCCATCGCGTTGTCGCCGTCGCCGTCGGTGAGCGAGAGGTGGATGTGACAGGAATTGCCCTCGCGCTCGTCGTACTTGGCCATGAAGGTGAGCGAGACGCCCTCCTGCGCGGCGATCTCCTTGGCGCCCGTCTTGTAGACGGCGTGCTGGTCGCAGGTGATCAGCGCCTCGTCGTAGCGGAAGACGATCTCGTGCTGACCGAGGTTGCACTCGCCCTTGGCCGACTCGACGGTCAGCCCGGCGGCCTGCATCTCGTTGCGGATGCGGCGCAGCAGCGGTTCGACGCGGCCGGAGCCCAGGATGGAGTAGTCGATGTTGTACTGGTTGGCCGGGGTCAGTCCGCGGTAGTCGCGGTCCCATGCCTCCTCGTAGCTGTCCTTGAAGACGATGAACTCCAACTCCGTGCCCACCTGGGCCCGGTAGCCGAGTGCGGCCAGCCGGTCCAGCTGGCGGCGCAGGACCTGGCGCGGCGCGGCGACGACCGGGCTGCCGTCGTGCCAGGCGAGGTCGGCCAGCAGCAGGGCGGTGCCCTCGTGCCAGGGGACGAGCCGCAGCGAGGCGAGGTCCGGGACCATGGCGAAGTCGCCGTAGCCGTGCTCCCAGGAGGACATCGCGTAGCCGTCGACGGTGTTCATGTCGGTGTCCACGGCCAGCAGGTAGTTGCAGCCCTCGGTGCCGTGCTCCAGGACCTCGTCGAGGAAGAACCCGGCGGCGAACCGCTTCCCCTGGAGCCGCCCCTGCATGTCGGGGAACGCCAGCACGACGGTGTCGATCGACCCGTTCGCGACGAGCGAGCGCAGCTCCTCGACGGCGAGCGGGGGTGTGCGGTCTGCCACGGGATTCCTCCTTGGGTGCACCGAGATCCATAAGGTATGGCAGTTGACCATTGCTTGGGAAGAGGGCCGGTGGGTGGTGGCGAGGAGGGGGCCGGTGGAGCCCGTCGCCGGTCGAGGGGTGAGGCCGAAGGGATGATTCCGCCGTTGCCCGGGAAGGGTGTTCGCGCGAAGGCGGTGGGTTCCGTGCGCGATATCGGCGCCGAGGTGCCGCTGCCGTCGCGGATGGCGCCGTCGGGACGTCGTGCCGGTCGGCGCTCCCTCCCGGGACGGGGCCGCCCGGGGGTGGTGCGGCGTGCATCCGTAACCACTCTTTTGCGTACGCCCCTTGTGTTTCCCCCGGCGTTCCACAAAGGTGTGCCACCGAACCTTTGTCGAAAGCTCGCTCTTCGCCCCCACACCCCGGCGCAGCGCCGCCGACACACGACTGGAGCGCCTCATGACCCAGGGAACCGGTACCACCACCAGTCCGCCGGGCGGCCCCGGCGGCGGGTCGTCCGGCGCGGACGAGTACCTGCACCGCCGCACACTGCGCCGGGGCAGCGCGGGCTGGCTCCTGCTGACCGGGCTCGGCGTCGCCTACGTCGTGTCCGGCGACTACTCCGGCTGGAACATCGGTCTCTCCAAGGGCGGTTTCGGCGGACTGGCCGCGGCCACCGTGCTGATGGGCCTGATGTACGCGTGCCTGGTCTTCGCACTGGCCGAACTCTCCGCCATCCTGCCCACCGCGGGCGGCGGTTACGGCTTCGCGCGGCGCGCCCTGGGGACCTGGGGCGGCTTCCTCACCGGCACGGCGATCCTCATCGAGTACATCCTCGCCCCGGCCGCCATCTCGCTGTTCATCGGCGACTACGTCGAATCGCTCGGCCTGTTCGGACTCACCTCCGGCTGGCCCGTCTACCTCGCGTGCTTCGCCGTCTTCATCGGCATCCACCTGTGGGGCGTCGGCGAGGCGCTGAGGTTCAGCCTGATCGTGACCGCCATCGCCGTGGCCGCCCTGCTGGTCTTCGCCATCGGCGCGTTCACCGAGTTCGACGCGAGCCGCCTCGACGACATCCCGGTGGACACCGGTGCGTTCGGCTCCTCGTCCTGGCTGCCCTTCGGACTGCTCGGCATCTGGGCCGCCTTCCCCTTCGGCATGTGGTTCTTCCTCGGCGTCGAGGGCGTGCCGCTCGCCGCCGAGGAGGCCAAGGACCCGGTCAGGTCGATGCCGAAGGCGCTGGCCATCTCGCTGACCGTACTGGTGGGGCTGGCGGTGCTCACCTTCCTCTCCGCCACCGGGGCGCAGGGCGCGAAGGCCATCCAGGAGGCCGGCAACCCCCTCGTGGTCGCGCTGGAGGGCGACGGCGGCCCCACCGGCCTGAGCCGGTTCGTCAACTACGCGGGCCTCGCCGGTCTGGTGGCCTCGTTCTTCTCACTGATCTTCGCCGGCTCCCGACAGCTGTTCGCGCTGTCCCGCGCCGGTTACCTGCCGCGTTTCCTCTCGCTGACCAACCGCCGCAAGTCCCCCTACCTCGGCCTGCTGATCCCCGGCGCGATCGGCTTCACCCTGGCCGCCTGGGTCGGCAACGGCGGCCGGATGCTGAACGTCGCCGTCTTCGGCGCCACCATCAGCTACGCGCTGATGGCGCTCTCCCACATCGTGCTGCGCCGCCGCGAGCCGGATCTCGAACGGCCCTACCGCACGCCCGGCGGCGCGCTCACCTCGTCCGTGGCCTTCGTGCTGGCCTGCTCGGCGCTGGTGGCGACCTTCCTGGTGGACCGGAACGCGGCGTTCATCGCCCTCGGGGTGTACGGGGTGGCGCTGGCCTACTTCGCCCTGTACAGCCGGCACCGGCTCGTCGCGAACGCCCCGGAGGAGGAGTTCGCCGCGCTGGCGGCGGCCGAGGCCGAACTCTCCCGGGACTGACCGGCCGTAACCGACGGCACGTCAGGCCCCGCCGGGGCAGGGGATCGTGCGGGCCCGGGGCCCGGGTGTCCCGCTCGCCCCGGCGGGGGACGGGATGGATGTGACGGGTGAATACGGGTGCTCTCTTGTCATCTCCCTTTGACTGCACATAAGTTGGGCGCTTGCGACGTGTCCTATTGCCTGTGGGGAGCCAAGTCATGGCCGCGAACGGACGGCACCGCAAGTATCAGCCCAGCCGGATCAACCGTGCCTCGCTCACGGTCACCGCGGGCGGTGCGGGCCTCGCGCTCCCGCTCCTGGCGGCGACTCCGGCGGGCGCCACCTCCCCGGACGTCTGGGAGAAGGTCGCCGCCTGCGAGTCCACCGGCAACTGGCACATCAACAGCGGCAACGGCTACTTCGGCGGACTGCAGTTCACCCGCTCGACCTGGGCGGCCTACGGCGGCACGCTCTACGCCCCGCGCGCCGACCTGGCCACCAAGGACCAGCAGATGGCCATCGCCGAGAAGGTGCTCGAAGGACAGGGCCCCGGCGCCTGGCCGGGCTGCTCGACGAAGGCGGGACTGACCCGGAGCGGCGACACCGCCGACATCGCCCCGCAGTCGCAACGCACCGATCACGTACGGGCGTCGGAGAAGCAGCAGCAGAAGAAGCAGGCCGCCGACCGGAAGGCGCGGGCGGAGCGGGCGGCCGCGGCCGCCTCGCCGACCAACGTGCCCGGCAAGCGCGAGTCGTACACCGTGGCCCGGGGCGACTCGCTCTCCGCGATCGCGGCGTCCGAGCACGTCCGGGGCGGCTGGCAGCGCCTCTACGAGGCCAACCGCGAGATCGTGGGGGACGACCCGGACCTCATCTTTCCCGGACAGCGGCTGAACGTCGACCCGGCCGCCCGGTCGCGGAGCACGGCCCGGACCCCCGAGGCGAAGCCGAAGGCGCGGCCCCCGGCCCCGACGAAGCCGCCGAAGGCGGGCACGGCGGAGCCCGAGCACCGCGCGGCGGCCCCCGAGCGTCAGGCGGCCAAGTCCCACGACCGGACCACCGGGACCGGGACGGGGACCCGGCCGGTCGCCTCGCAGCAGCACCAGGAGGCGAAGCCGAAGACCCGGCCGGCGGCCCCCCGGCAGCACCAGGAGGCGAAGCCGAAACCGCAGCAGAGCGCGAAGCCGCACCAGAGCACGAAGCCGAAGCCGCAGCAGAGCGCGAAGCCGAAGCCGCACCCGAAGAAGACCGAGAGCCATCGGCCCAAGGAGCGGCCGGAGAAGCACACCGGCCTCGTCGCCCCCGTCTCGGCCGGCATCGGAACCCCGTACCACCAGGCCGGTTCCTGGTCCAGCGGCTACCACACCGGGGTCGACTTCCCCGTACCCACCGGTACGTCGGTGAAGGCGGTGGCCTCCGGCACGGTCGTCTCGGCGGGCTGGGGAGGGGCTTACGGCTACCAGGTCGTCATCCGGCACAGCGACGGCAAGTACAGCCAGTACGCGCACCTGTCGGCGCTGCACGTGCGCGAGGGACGGCACGTCACAGCGGGCCAGCGCATCGCGCGCTCCGGCTCCACCGGGAACAGCACCGGCCCGCACCTGCACTTCGAGATCCGCACCGGCCCCGGCTACGGCTCGGACATCGACCCGCTGGCCTACCTCAGGGCGGGCGGCGCCAGGGTCTGAACGGCCCCGTGGGTCCCGGCCGCGTCGTCCGGCGCGGCGGGACCGTCGGACGGGCGTCCCCGGAGCGCGGCGTCGGAACGGGGCCGCGCGTCCGTGAACTCCACCTGCTCCAGACACATCAGCGGCATCAGCAACGGCAGCCGGCGCCGCTCGGGCACCGTCGCCGGGACGGGCTCGACCGCGGACGGCGCCGGGACGGGTCCCGCGGGCCCGGGCTTCACCGCCTCCTCGCCGGGTACCACCTCCGCACCCCGCGGCTCCCGCTCGGCCGTCACGATGTCCAAAAGCCCATCGCTCGCCGCGGCGTCCGGGAGCTCGCCGTCCGCCGCCCCCGAGGCCCGCCGTTCCGCGCCCAGGCGTTCCGTCGTGAGCAGGATCAGGCCTCCCGCGGCGAGCACCGCGCATGCCTGGGCGAGCACGGCCCCGGCCGTGCCGTGCCGGAACCCCTCCCCGAAGAGCGTGAGGCCGACGACCGCGGCCACCACCGGGTTCACCACGGTCACCGTGGCCAGCGGCGCGGTCAGCCCGGCGCCCCGGTACGCGGACTGGGAGAGCAGCAGGCCGGAGGCGGCGAAACCGCCGATCGCCACCAGGGCCGGCAGCCCGGCACCCACCGCGCCGGAGGCCAGCCCGACCGCCACCGTCTTGGTGAACACGGAGGCGATGCCGAACGCGACCCCCGCCGCACCCGCCAGGACCACACTGCGGACCACCGGCCGGCGCACGCCCCTGGAGGCCAGCAGGAGCGTCCCGATCGTGCCGAGCGTCAGCCCGGCGAGCAGCAACTGGTCCGGGCCGTTCAGAGCGCGCGACTCGGCGTTCCCGGTGAGCGCGAGCAGACCGGCCAGCCCGACCGTCGTCATGATCGCGCCGCGCCACGCGGTGGCCCCCGCCCGGCGGCGCACGAAGAGCGCCGCCATCGGCAGGGCGAAGACGATGGTGAGCGCCCCGAGCGGCTGGACGAGGCTGAGCGGGCCGTAGGCCAGCGCCACGACGTGCAGCACCGCGCCCACCCCGTTCAGCGTCACGGCGGCCCACCAGACGCGGTTGCGCAGCGGTGCGAGCGAGCCTCTGTCCCCGTCCGCGGCCACGCGTTCCTGGACGATCGCCCCGGCCGCGTACGCGACCGCGGAGACCAGTGACAGAAGCACGGACAGCGCGAGGGAACTCATGTGCACCACGATGTCCCTTCGGGACGGCCGCGTCGTCGTCCTTGAGGCTGCGATTCGGCGTACTGCCCAAGTAGTACGGGTGTGGTCCCGGTGTCCTCCTCCCGAGGGTAGCCCTCCCTCCGGAGGACCTCGCACCATTACGGTGAACGCCGCGGCGCGGGCGTCCGGGCCCCGCGCGCCGAGCCGGCGGACGGGCGCCGCCGGGAGGGAGCAGGGGGATGGTGGACGGGTCCGCGGCGGCCTCGGTGGGCGGATTCTTCGCACTGCGGACCGGGGCGCCGCCCGACGGCGCGCCCCGCCCGCTGGCGGAGCTGTACGCGGGGGAGTCCGCCCCGCTCACCGCCCGCATCGACACCGTCGCCGCCCGGCTGCGCACGTCCGAGCGCCGGGTCGCCGCCTCGATCGCACACCTGGGACTGGCCTCGCGCCTCTGGTCGGTCGCGCTCGGGTCCGCCGCGCTGACCGGCGGTTTCCCCGCGCTCACGCCCGGCCTCCTGCGCTGGGCCCCGGAACGGACGGCCCCCGACGACCTGTGGCTGGAGGACACCGGGTCGCTTCCCGGCACCGCCCGTCACATCAGGGAGGAGGTCCAGTACGGCCACCTCGTGCCCCTCGCCGAGGCGATCCACCGGGACGGCCCGCTGTCCGACCGGCTGCTGTGGGGCAACGCGGGGTCGGCACTGGCCGGCTCGCTGCGCCAACTGGTCACCTGGGCCCGCACGCACCGGCGCCCCGACGTCGGCGCCCGGGCCCGCGCGCTGACCGCCGAACTCTTCGACCACCCGGACCTGCGGGACACCGGGGCCCCGCACGACCCGGCGTTCCGCAGGCGGAGCTGCTGCCTGTACTACCGGGTTCCGGGCGGCGGACTGTGCGGGGACTGCGCCCTGGAGAGGAACTGACGCACCACCGGTGCCGGGGGCTTTCCGTCCGGGCGCCCACGAGCGCGGACGCGCCGCCCGTACCGCCGGCGCCGGGGCGGGCGTGGTCGTGGGGCGGGCGGCGTCCCGCCCGCCCCACAGCTCAACTGCTCAGCTGGAACTCGGCCCGGATGCGCTTGCCCACCGGCACGCGCTCGGCGGTCAGCCGGTCGCACAGCGCCACGACGATCTCCATGCCGTGCCCGCCGGGGCGCGCCGGGTCGGGGGCGCAGAACAGCGGCAGGGCGGCGCTGCTGTCGTACACCGTGACGCTGACGCGTTCCGCGGTGCCCTCCAGCTCCAGCAGATAGGGGCCCTGGCTGTAGCGGTCCGCGTTGGTGACCAGCTCGCTCACCGCCAGCATCAGGTCGCCGCGGGTGCGTTCGCCGAACACCGCGAGCCACTCGGCGGCCAGCCGGACCAGGAAACGGTCGGCCAGCGCCCGGGCCCGCGCGATGCAGCCGGGCTCGCCGGTGAACACCTCGGCGCTGTGCAGCACCTCCGGATACCGGTCCGGGGCGGGGCGGCCGGCCGGGCGCGAGGTGACCTGTTCGTTCATGTGCTCCAGCCAGGGCGAGCGGGAAAGTCCGGTGACAGCTTCTCGACGTCCGCCTACCCGCGGGGAACGGTCCCACTCCGAGGAGAACCCACCAGTTTTCGGCCATGGCCGGACCGGTCGGTCGCGCCCCTTCCCGCACGTCGCGCGCCGGGCCGGTCCGGCGGGGCTCCGCACGATGTCACGCGAACGGAGCAGCGCCGGGTGCATGGCAGACTTGACCGGGGCGTTCGGCCCGGCAGAGCAGGTCAGGTACGGCGGTCGGCGCCACGAGAGACGGATGACAGAGGAACGGCGATGACGGTGACAGAGGACAGCCCGGAGCTCGCTCCCGGAACTGAGGAGTTCGGTCCCGGCATCGACCCGGAGCGGCTGGCCGTCTGCCTGAGCGTGCTCGACGAGCTCGACACGATCGAGATCGACCACCCCGACGCCGTCGCCGTGCGCCGTGCCACCGCCGGGATCTACCGGACCGTGAAGCAGCGCCGCCGCCAGGAGCGCCGCGCCGCCAAGACCGCCCACGACAAGGCGGTCACCGAGGCCACCGCGACCGGCTCGGCCGAGCGGATCGACGACGAGACCCAGGGCGTCCTGCCGTCCTCGTCCACCCGCGGCGAGATCGCCGGGGTGCTCCAGCGCCCCCGCTCCTGCTACATCTGCAAGACCCGGTACACCGAGGTGGACGCGTTCTACCACCAGCTGTGCCAGCCGTGCGCGCAGGAGAACCGGGCGCGCCGCGACGCCCGGACCGACCTCACGGGCCGGCGCGCGCTGCTGACCGGCGGCCGGGCGAAGATCGGCATGTACATCGCGCTGCGGCTGCTGCGCGACGGCGCGCACACCACCATCACCACCCGCTTCCCCAACGACGCGATCCGCCGCTTCAAGGCGATGCCGGACAGCGGGGAGTGGATCCACCGGCTGAAGGTCGTCGGCATCGACCTGCGCGACCCCGCCCAGGTCGTCGCGCTCGCCGACTCGGTGGCGGCCGAGGGCCCGCTGGACATCCTGATCAACAACGCGGCGCAGACCGTGCGCCGCTCCGCCAACGCGTACAGCGAGCTGGTCAACGCCGAGTCCGCGCCGCTCCCGGCGGGCGAGCTGCCCGCGTCGGAGGTCATCGGCACCTTCGGCAGCGGCACCGTCGACCGGGTCACCGCGCTCCCGGCCGCCCGCAAGGAGGGCCTGAGCGCGCAGGACGTCACCGAACTCGCCCTGGTCACCGGCTCCGCCTCGCTGGAGCGGATCGCCGCCGGAACGGCGATCGACGCGGGCGGTCTCGTCCCCGACCTGCACCACACCAACAGCTGGGTCCAGACCGTCGACGAGGTGGGGCCGATCGAGCTGCTGGAGGTCCAGCTCTGCAACTCCACCGCCCCGTTCATCCTGATCAGCAGGTTGCGCCCGGCGATGGCGGCGACCGCGGCCGAGCGCGCCTACGTGGTCAACGTCTCCGCGATGGAGGGCGTGTTCGGCCGCGGCTACAAGGGAGCGGGCCACCCGCACACCAACATGGCCAAGGCCGCGCTGAACATGCTCACCCGCACCAGCGCCCAGGAGATGTTCGAGAAGGACCGCATCCTGATGACGGCCGTCGACACCGGCTGGATCACCGACGAGCGCCCGCACCCCGACAAGATCCGTCTCGCGGAGGAGGGCTTCCACGCCCCGCTCGACCTGGTCGACGGCGCGGCCCGCGTCTACGACCCGATCGTGCGCGGCGAGGCGGGCGAGGACCTGTACGGCTGCTTCCTCAAGGACTACGCGCCGGGCAAGTGGTAGCCCGTCCGGCGGCGCGGTGACGCGCGAGCCGCCGCGGACCCGGCCGGGAGACATTCCTGGCCGGGTCTTTCTTGTACGAGGTGGCCGAAAGTGACCAGTAGCACACATTCCATCGAGCATGGCGGCGCTCATTTGGTTACTCTGATGTGAACGGACGTAATCGAGGAGTCCACAAACTCTCCTCGACTGTCCTGGGACAGGCTTGTCAACCAAGTCGCCGTCCCGCCCCCGTACCCGGCGCCACCGCGACCGAACTGTTCTTGCCCCTGCCCCCACGAGTGGCCGATCTCCCGGTGATGAGGCCGGACGTCGGCGGCCCCCGGGGCTACGCGACACGAAGGAGTGCGCGGTGACGACACCGGAACTGACGAAGCACGAGAAACGATCCGCCGAACGGCACGGGGACCGGGCCCGCACGCCCGAGAAGCTCCGGAACATCGAGGTCTGGGCCAGGTCCGCGCCGATCCGGCTGGCCGGCTACGAGGACGACCTCGCCGAGCCGCACATCCTGCCCGGCATCGACTGAGACCGATCCACGGACCTCCGTCCGAACGGCCGGGCTCCGGTCCGCAGCACGCGGACCGGAGCCCGGCCGTTCCGGGCGTCCCCGGCCCGCCGGGCGGCGTGCCCGCGGCTCAGGACCGCCGGGCCGGGCCGGTCCGGGCGGGGCCGAGCGAGACCGGGGGCATGAACTCCCGCACATGGGTCCGGTGCCACCAGCGCCCGGTGGCCCGCAGCTCGCGCCAGGTGGTGTACCGGTAGCGGTACACCCGGGCGCGGACATGGACGGGCGGGGCGTCGGGGAAGGGGTTGTGGCGCAGCAGCCGCAGCGTGTCCCGGTCGTTCTCCAGCAGCCGTTCCACGAACGGGCCGAACCAGGGCCGGGCGTACGCGGGGGAGAGCGCCGCGAACCACATCAGCCAGTCGAGCCGCAGATGGTACGGGGCGAACTGGCGGGGCATCCGGCGCGGATCGCCCGGCTTGCCGCGGAAGCCGTACTCCTGCCAGCGGGTCCCGTCGTGGAGTTCCCGCTCGTCCGTGCCCTCGACCACCACCTCCAGCCGGACCCGGCTGATGCTGCCGAAGGCACCGTAGGTGTTGACCAGGTGCAGTGGGTCGAACGAGCGGTTCATCACCTGGCGGCGGGAGACGAGGTTGCGCGCCGGGCGGTAGCTGAGGAGGACGACCAGCGCGGTGACCGCGATGACGACGACCTCGTACCAGAGCGGCGGCGCGGCCTGCGCGGGCATCCGGACGAACGGGGACCAGTCGACGGCGGACAGGGCGAGGGTGATGGTCAGCCAGTTCAGCCAGGCGAAGTTCCCCGAGAGCACCAGCCACAGCTGGGTGACGATCATCAGCCCGGCGGCGGCGCCCGCCACCGGCTGCGGGGTGAACAGGAGCACCGGCACCAGGAGCTGGGTGACGTGGTTGGCCGCCACCTCGGCCCGGTGGAGGGGCTTCGGCAGCCGGTGGAAGAACCAGCTCAGCGGCCCCGGCATCGGCTGGGTCTCGTGATGGAAGTACAGACACGTCAGCCCGCGCCAGCACTCGTCGCCCCGGATCTTGATCAGCCCGGCGCCGAACTCCACCCGGAACAGCACCCAGCGCAGCAACCACAGCACCAGCACCGGCGGGGACGTGGGCCCGTTGCCTAGGAAGACGGCGAGGAAGCCGGTCTCCAGCAGCAGCGATTCCCAGCCGAAGCCGTACCAGGTCTGACCGACCTGGACGATCGAGAGGTAGAGGAACCAGGGCAGCGCCCACAGCAGCATCGCCGCCCAGAGCGGTACGCACGAGTCCACCCCCGCGAGCAGGGCGACGGCGAGTGCGCAGCCGGTCCAGGCGACGAGGGCGAAGAAGCGGTCGGAGTAGTGGAGCCGGAAGAGCCCGGGACCCTCGCGCCAGTCCGTGCGGCGCAGGAAGTCGGGCACCGGCAGCATGCCGCGTTCCCCGATCAGGGCCCGGAACTGGAGCGCCGCGGTGAGGAAGGCGAACAGGTACACACCGGCGAGGGCCCGCTGGAAGACCAGCCGGCTGAGCCAGTACCCGTCCGCGGTGAACCACTCCATCACTTCCAGTATCGGTCCGGAGTTCCGCCCCGGCCCCTCAGTTCCGCCCGCCGCGCCCCTCGGCCACGACGCGGCGGAGCACGGTGCCCAGCCACCGGGCGTAGCTCCGCTGGAGCACCGGGACGACCGGGCCCGCGAGCCGGGTGTACCAGACGGCCGGGCGGCTGAACGCCAGGACGGTGAACCACACCGTCCCGTCGTCCGCCAGCTCCACCACGAAGGACTCCTCGCCGCGTTCCGGGTGCCGGACCTCGGTCCCGTAGGCGAACCCGATGCGGTCCTGCTCGTACGCGGCCCAGACGACCTGGCAGGGGGCGGTGAACCGGAGCGGGCCGACGCCCAGCGACACCCGGACGCGGACCCCGGCCTCGGCGCGGTCCGCCGACGCGCGGACCCGGGCCCCGCCGGTACGATGCATGCGCCATTCGGTGACCGCCGCGCCCGCCGCCTCGAAGTCGGCCCGGCCGCGCCCGACCCGGGTCCGGTGGTGCAGGTGGTGGTACTTGTGGGGCAGCGGGCCGAAACGGGTGGCGCCGACCTCGGGGTAGGTGAGGGTGCTCATGCGGTCCTGCTTTCGTGGTCGGTGCGGAGCCGCTGCCAGGCGAGCAGCGAGCAGAGGGCGAAGCCCAGGGCGTTGCCGAGGCCGTGGGTGGCGGCCATCCAGGTCAGGGTGGGGTGGGGTAGTCCGGTGGCCTCGCCGAGCGCCCAGCTCAGGGCGAGGACCATGGTGACGGCGAGCACGGCGGACGGGACGGCGAGCAGTATCCGGGTGGTCCGGTCCCGTTGTCCGGTGCGGACCGACCGCCAGGTGAGGAGGGCGACGGCCCACATTCCCGCGGTCAGGACGACCGCCCCGGCCAGCTCGGCCCAGTCCCCGATGAAGTAGCCGATCAGGACGAGCAGGGTGCCCAGCGGAACGCTCAGCGCGGCGAACCCGCCCCCGGGGCTGTCGGCGATTTCGCAGACGAGCCCCGCGATCAGCGCGGCGGCGAATCCGGCGAAGTGGAAGTGCGGCACGGTCAGCGCGAGGATGTCGAGCCCGAAGCCGAGGAGCGGGTGCCCCGAGCGTTCGGCGACCAGTGCGGTGGCGGCGATCGACGGGGTGACCAACGCGGTGAGCAGGGCGATCTCGGCGGGTGTCACGGCAGCGGGCCCGGCCGCCCGGAGGGCGCGGAGCAGCCGGGGCGGGGCGTGCAGGGCGAGGAGCACGGTCCCGAGCGCGTAACAGACCGCCAGTGCGGTGGCGGCCGTGCCGCGCGGCAGCCACAGGGCGACGGCGCCGGGGGCGGCGAAGAGCGGCCACAGCCGCCGCATCCCGTCCAGCTCGGGCGCGGCGATCAGCCGCAGCCCCGCGGGAACCACCACCAGCATGCCCAGCATCACGATCGAATTGACCAGCGCCGACATGGCCGCCCCCTGACTTGAACGTGTTCAACTCTGTTCGGCGCCGACTCTACGAGCTTTCTTGAACGCGTTCAAGAAGGGGGTCGGGGAAGGGGGGAACGGAGCGCGCGGAGGGCGGGGGAGGGCGGATCCGGCACCGATGGCAGGATGCCTCCATGGAGATCATTCCCGGGCGCGGTGCGGGCCCCGTCATGATCGGGGACCACCGGAGCCGGGTCGAGGAGCGCATCGGCCCGCCGCGTGGTCCCCTCGACCGCACCCCCTTCGTCTACGCCACCACGCCGCCACTGGTGATCACCTACGCCGCCGACGACACCGTCGAGCTCGTCGAGGTCGGACACAGCGGGGAGGGGGCGAGGCCGAGGCGAGCTACGAGGGGATCGGGCTGACCCACCGGCTGATCGACGACGTCGTGGCCGAACTGCACGCCAGGGGGCTCACCAGCACCCCGTGCGACATCGGCCACGACTTCCACGCCGGGTTCTCCGTCTGGTCCATGCGCGTGCTGGAGGCGCGCGAGGTGGACCCGACGGCGGGGGAGGACGACCCGCGGTGCGTCGTCGAAGGAGTGTCCGTGGCGCCGTACGACTGCCTCGTCCGCCCGGACGGCGCGTAGCGTCCGGCGCCGGACCTCACAGGGCCCCCCGGCGCCACTCCCGTACCAGCAGATAGCCGAGGTAGCCGCCGCCGATCGCCATCGTGTAGATGCCGACGGGCAGGTTGTCGAAGAGCGTCACCTGCTGGGCGCACAGGTCCGCGAGCACCAGCAGCAGCGCGCCGGTCAGGGCCGACAGTGCCAGGTGCGGGCCGGAGACCCGGGTGAGCCGCCTGGCGACCTGCGGGGCCGTCAGCGCGATGAACGCGATGGGGCCGGCGACGCTGACGGCGGCCGCCGAGAGCACGATCGCCAGCACGACGGCGGCGGTCTTCGTGCGGCGGGGCTCGGCCCCGAGCGCGTCCGCGATGTCGTCGCCCATCTCCCCGATGTCCAGCCGCCGCCAGAGCAGCGCGGCCAGCGGCGCCACGACCAGCAGTACCAGCCAGATCGTGGTGGCGTCCTCCCACGACCGCGCCGACAGGCTGCCGTTGACGTAGGCGGTGAGGACGGCGGCCCGGTCGCGCTCCATGGCGTAGACGACGTACTGGGTGACCGCGGTGCCGATCGCGGCGACCCCGATGCCCGCGATGACGAGCCGGGCCGGGTTGCGGAACCCGGTCCCGGTCGACACGTAGACCAGAGCCATGGCGAGGAGGGCGCCGAGCAGCGCGCCGAGCGCCACCGGAACGGTGTCCGGGAACAGCAGCGCGGCGATCGCGGCCCCCGCGCCGGCGCCGGACGCCAGCCCGATCACATCGGGGCTGCCGAGCGGATTGCGGGTGACGGACTGGAACAGGGCGCCGGAGAGCCCGAGCGCCGCACCGGTGCCCACGGCCACCGTCAGCCGGGGGCCGCGCAGCCGCTCCAGGACGAACGCGTCCTTGCCCTCGGCCCCGCCGGTCACCGCCCCGGGCAGATCGGCGAGCGGAATGCCGAGCCGCCCGAGCGACAGCGTGGCGACGGCGCCCGCCACGAGCAGCGCCAGCAGGACGAGGCCGGTCAGCACCGACACCCGCCGGACCGGCAGGGCCACCCTCCCGCCGATCCTCAGCACCTTCCTGGGCGATGCGGTGCGGATCGCGGTCCGATGCGACGTCATGCGGTGCCCCTCATCCTGCGTACGGCGACGAGCAGTGCGGGTGCCCCGATGAACGCGGTCACGACACCGACCATCAGCTCCTGCGGGCGCATGACCACCCGGCCCACGACGTCCGCGAGGAGCAGCAGCGCCGGACCCACCAGCGCCGAGAAAAGGATCTGCATGCGGAAGTCGACGCCGACCACGGCCCGCACCACGTGCGGCACGGCCAGGCCGACGAAGGCGATCGGGCCGACCGCCGCCGTCGCCGCCGCGCTCAGCAGCGTGGCCGCGAGCAGCCCGCCCGCCCGCACCAGCGCCGGACTCGCCCCCAGGGAGGCCGCCGTCGAGTCGCCGAGCGCGAGCGCGTTGAGGCCGGGCCCCAGCACGGCGGCGGTCACCAGACCGGCCACCGCGAACGGCAGCACCGACCACAGGACGTCGAAGTCCCGTCCGCCGAGCGCCCCGACGACCCAGTACCGGTAGCTGTCGAAGACCTGCGGCCGGCTCAGCGTCACCGCCTGGATGAACGCGGTGAGCACGGCGGAGAGCACCGCGCCGGCGAGCACGAGCCGGACGAGCCCGCCGCCCGACCCCGCGGAGCCGATCGCGTGGACGAGCAGCCCCGCGAGCAACGCGCCGGGCAGCGCCCACCACATGGTCTCCGTGCTGCCCGACGCCCCCAGGAACGCCGTCGCGGCGACGATGCTCGCGGACGCGCCCGCGTTGATCCCGAGGAGGCCGGGGTCGGCCAGTGGATTGCGGGACACCCCCTGCATGAGGGTGCCCGCGACGGCGAGGCAGAGACCGGCCAGCACGCCGAGCGCGGTCCGCGGGTAGCGGCTCTCGACGATGGTGGTGACATTCGGGTCCGCGGTGCCGGACAGGACGTCCAGCACGTCGCCGAACGAGGTGGTGCGGCTGCCGAACATGACGCTCGCGAGCACGGCGAGCGCGAGGAGGGCGAGCGCGAGCAGGACGGAGAACACCCGCCGAGCGGTGCCGGTCCGTGAGGTACCGGCACCGCTCGGCGGTGCGTGCGTGGTGGTGGCCATGGCTGCGGGGTTCGGCCTCAGCCCTTGTCGGCGGCCTCGACGGCCTTGTCGATCAGCGGCAGGTAACGGTCGATCACCCACGGCACGGTGAGCGGGTTGATGATCGAGGAGGCGGTGACGAAGGGGTTGTCGTTGCTCGCCACCACGGCGCCGCTCCTGACGGCGGGGATCGCCGCGTACAGCGGCTGCGCCTCGACCTCCTTGCGGGACTTGTCGTCCGTGTAGAAGGTGAAGACCAGGTCGCTGTCCTTCAGCTTCTCCGCGTTCTCCAGGCCGATGAGCGCGGAGTCGGTGCCCTTGGTCTCCTTGAAGGTGTTCACCACCGGGTCGACCGTGAGGCCGAGCGAGGAGACCATCTTGACGCGCTGCTCATCGGGCTTGAACACCCCGAGGGTGCCGGGGCCGGTGTTGTAGATGTACGAGAACGTGTGCTTCTTGTAGTTCGGCCGGGTCGCCGCCGCGTCGGCCAGCTGCTTCTTGATCTTCGAGGTGAGGGTCTTCGCCTCGGCGGGCTGCCCCAGCGCCTTGGCGATGATCTCGATCTGCTGGTCCCAGTCCGTGCTCCACGGCAGGTCCGGGTAGGCGACGGTGGGGGCGATGTCCTTGAGGATGTCGTAGTCCTTCTGCGTGATCCCGGACCACGGCGCGAGGATGACGTCCGGCTCCAGCTCGGTGATCGCCTCGAAGTCGATGTCCTCGCCGCCCGTGAACTGGGTCGGCAGCTTGTCGCCGGACTTCTTCACCGCCTCGTGGATCCAGGGCAGGTAACCCGTCTTGTCGCTTCCCCACTCGTACTTCTCGATGCCCACCGGGGTGTGGCCGAGCGCGATGGCGGTCTCGGCCGAGCCCTGGCCGAGGGTGACGACCCGTTCGGGCTGCTCCTTGATCTCGGCCGTGCCGAGGGCGCTCCTGATGGAGACGGGGAAGGCCCCGTCGCTCTTCCTGGACGCGCCGGACTCCTTCTTGTCCCCGTCGCTCGACGAGCAGCCACCGAGGGCGAGAACGAGGGCCGCGGCGGCGGCAGTTGCGGCGAACGTCCGGCGACGCGCGCGGGTGAACCGGGACATGGAGGTTCCTCAGGTTTGGCGGATGGAGCAACGGGCCCCGCGTCGGCGAGCGGGGTCGTCGACATGGCGGTCGCAGCCGGAACGCGCGGAGCACGTCCGATGCAGATCGCAAAGGGTTAGGCAAGCCTAAGCTAAGCCTTTGTGCGGCGACAACTGGCCCCCCGGAAGTGGTTCGGGGCGGGCCCGGGGGCGCCCTCTTTGGTCCAGACCTATTGACGGGAGGTCTGGACCTCTTTAGCGTGTGGCCCACCGTGAGGTGCAGGAATCCGTACAGCGTTGTCAGGGGCATGACTTCCATGTGCCCGGCGCGCCCGTGCCGGAGCGTTCCCGGGGGTGCCGCCCCGGTGCCGTCCGGCGGCGACAGGAAGGGAACTGGGTATGTTGGGACGGACATCGCGCCTGCTGGGGGTCGGCCTCGCGGCGGCATGTGTCGTACAGCTGTTGGTGGGCGCGACCCCGAGCGCGGCGCAGGACGACACCTGTGCCGTCAAGTCGAAGCCCGCGGGCAAGGTCCTCCAGGGGTACTGGGAGAACTGGGACGGCGCGTCGAACGGCGTGCACCCACCGCTCGGTTGGATCCCCGTCACCGACAGCCGGATCACGCAGCACGGCTACAACGTGATCAACGCGGCCTTCCCGGTCATCCTTTCGGACGGCACCGTCCTGTGGGAGGACGGGATGGACGCCACCGTGAAGGTCCCGACCCCGGCCGAGATGTGCCGGGCGAAGGAGTCCGGGCTCACCACCCTGATGTCGATCGGCGGCGCGACCGCCGGGATCGACCTCAACTCCACCGCCGTCGCCGACCGGTTCGTCGAGACGATCGTGCCGATCCTCAAGAAGTACAACTTCGACGGCATCGACATCGACATCGAGACCGGCCTGACCGGCAGCGGCAACATCAACCAGCTGTCGGCCTCGCAGGCCAACCTGATCCGGATCATCGACGGCGTGCTCGAACGGATGCCGTCGAACTTCGGCCTGACGATGGCACCGGAGACCGCCTACGTCACCGGCGGGAGCGTCGTGTACGGCTCGATCTGGGGCGCGTACCTGCCCATCGTGAAGAAGTACGCGGACAACGGCCGCCTGTGGTGGTTGAACATGCAGTACTACAACGGCAGCATGTACGGCTGCTCCGGCGACTCGTACTCCGCCGGCACGGTCGAGGGCTTCACGAAGCAGACGGACTGTCTGAACAAGGGGCTCGTCATCCAGGGCACCACGATCAAGGTCCCCTACGACAAGCAGGTGCCGGGGCTGCCGGCCCAGCCGGGCGCGGGCGGCGGTCACATGACGACGGGTCAGGTCTCGCAGGCCTGGAGCCACTACGGCGGCGCCCTCAAGGGGCTGATGACCTGGTCGCTCAACTGGGACGGCTCGAAGGGCTGGACCTTCGGGGACAACGTCAGGTCGCTCCAGGGGCGCTGAGCCGACGGAGCCGCCCCCGGGACGGTGCTCCGGGGGCGGAGGGGCGTGGGCGGGCGGTTTCGCCGAGGGGGGCGGGGCCGCCCGTCCGTCCGCCGACGGGCCTCCCGTACGCACGTGTCCGCCCGCCGGTGGGGCGGGCGGACGTGCGTCACCGAGGCGTCGTGGGGTCAGTCGCGGGGCTCGGAGGCGTCCAGCATGGCCTCGCGCTCCACGACCTTGATCCGCTCGCGGCCCTGCTCCGCGCCCAGGGCCTGCTCGTGCGCGTCCAGGCGGTGCCAGCCCTCACGGGTGGTGTAGCGGACGCCGCGCTCCTCCAGGAAGGCGGTGACGGCCTCCGGCTCGGGCCGGACGGGGGCGGGCAGCCGGCCCTCGGCCCGGTCCTCCAGCAGGCAGGCCACCGTCTCGTTGGCGTCACCCTTGGTGTGGCCGATGAGGCCGACCGGGCCGCGCTTGATCCAGCCCGTGACGTACACCGAGGCCATGTGCTCCCCGCCGTCCAGGACCCGCCCCGCGGCGTGCGGGACGGTGCCGGAGACCACGTCGAACGGGAGCTTCGGCAGCTCCCGCGAGTAGTAGCCGACCGCGCGGTAGACGCTCTGCACGTCCCAGTCGGTGAAGGTGCCGGTGCCCTTGACGTTGCCGGTGCCGTCCAGCTCGGTCCGCTCGGTGCGCAGGCCCACGACCCGGCCGTCCTCGCCGAGGATCTCCACCGGGGACTCGAAGAAGTGCAGGAACAGCTTGTGCGGCCGGTCGCCGACGTCGCGGATGGCCCAGTTCTCCAGCGTGGAGGCGACCATGTTGGCCTGCTTGTTGCCCCGCCGGGTCTCGATCGAGCCCGCGTCGTAGTCGATGTCCTCGGGGTTGACGATGACCTCGATGTTCGGCGAGTGGTCCAGCTCCCGCAGCTCCATCGGGCTGAACTTGGCCTGCGCCGGGCCGCGGCGCCCGAAGACGTGCACCTCCAGGGCCTTGTTGGCCTTGAGGCCCTCGTAGACGTTGGCGGGGATCTCGGTGGGCAGCAGCTCGTCCGCCGTCTTGGCGAGGATGCGCGCCACGTCCAGGGCCACGTTGCCCACGCCCAGCACGGCGACCTTCTCGGCCTCCAGGGGCCAGGTGCGCGCCACGTCGGGGTGGCCGTCGTACCAGGAGACGAAGTCGGCGGCGCCGTGGGACCCCTCCAGCTCGTTGCCCGGGATGTCGAGCGCGCGGTCCGCGTCGGCGCCGGTGGAGAAGATCACCGCGTCGTAGAACGAGCGCAGGTCGTCCAGGCCGATGTCGTCGGGGTAGTCGACATTGCCGAAGAGCCGCAGCTGCGGCTTGTCGAGGACCTGATGGAGCGCCTGGACGATGCCCTTGATCCGGGGGTGGTCCGGGGCCACTCCGTAGCGGATCAGGCCGAAGGGGGCGGGCATCCGCTCGAACAGGTCGATCGAAACACCCGGGTCCTGGGCGGCCTCGGATTTCAGCAGCGCGTCCGCTGCGTAGATGCCGGCGGGGCCGGCTCCGACTATGGCGACGCGGACGGGGCGGGTCATGGAGGTGCTGGTCCTTAGAACGGGCTGATGCGGACGGTGAGGCGTGGGGTAAAGGTAAGGCTGGGCTTACCGCGCTTCACGCACACCGTATCCGTTACCCGTCCGTCACCCCGGGGCGGTTCGTTCTGCGAGACATTCGGTCTCGTGACGTCGGTCACTCGGGTGCGGAGCGAAGCGGTTTTGAAGCCGTCGAACGGGGTCTCCTGCGCGCAGTTCACTCGAAGAATCGGACAAATGATGGCAGAGTGACCCACATGGATGATCGGGTAGCGGGTGCCCTGTCACTCCCGGACGACTGGCCCGCCCACCCGGATCTCAGCCTCGCCCTGAACCGTATGGGCAGCTTCGACTGGGACCTCGACAGTGGCCTGATGCACATGGACCGGCCCGCCCTCGACGTGTTCGACCTGCGGGCCGAGGAATACGACGACCGGCCGGAGACCCTCGGGCTCCGGGTGCCGACGGACGAGGGCGTCCGGCTCGACGCCATGGTCTCGCAGGCCCTCAAGAGCGGGCAGACCAACTACGGCGCGTACTTCAGGCTGCGCAGGCGCGACGGCAGTCTGCGCTGGACCCACACCCAGGGCTTCATCCGGCGCGACGGGACCGGCCGCCCCCGGCGCATCATCGGCATCGTCCGCGACGCGACGCAGGAACTGGCCGACTCCACGGCCCGCCGCGAACTGGACCTGGAGCGCCGGCGCCGCACCAGCCTGGTGGACGGCACCACGGCCGCGCTGGCCCACGCCCGCACCGTCCGGGACGTCATCGACGTGCTGAAGAACTCCCAGGGCCTGGCGCACCTCGGGGCGACCAGCCTGGTCATGGGGCTGATCGAGGCCGGGCGCATCCATCTGGTGGCCGACGGGCCGGAGGACTCGTTCGTGCCCGGCACCCGTTACACCCGGACGGACGAGCAGTACCCGATGAGCGAGGTCGTGCGCACGCTCTCGCCGCGCTTCATCGAGTCCGCCACCGACTTCGCCACCTCGTACCCGATCCTGTGGCCCCACATCAGCCACCTCGGCATCACCTCCGCCGCCTATCTGCCGCTGATCGCCCAGGCCCGGCCCATCGGCGCGCTCGGCCTGCTCTACAGCGACAAGGACGGTTTCACCGGCGACGAGCGCAACCTGCTGGTCGCGCTCGGCAGCTCCATCGCGCAGAGCCTGCAACGGGCCATGCTCTACGAGCAGGAGCACGATCTCGCCGAGGGTCTCCAGCAGGCCATGCTGCCGCGCCGCATCCCGGACGTGCCGGGCGCGCAGGTCGCCGTCCGGTACCGCTCGGCCCGGCTGGGCCGGGACATCGGGGGCGACTGGTACGACGTCATTCCGCTGCCCGGCGGCCGGGTCGGGGTCGTCATCGGGGACGTACAGGGCCACGACACCCACGCCGCGGCCGTCATGGGACAGCTGCGCATCGTGCTGCGCGCCTACGCGGCCGAGGGCCACAGCCCCGCCACGGTGATGGCCCGCGCCTCCGTCTTCCTCCACGAGCTGGACACGGACCGCTTCGCCACCTGCACCTACGCCGAGGCCGACCTGACGACCGGGGTGGTGCAGCTGGTCCGGGCCGGCCACGTCGACCCGCTGGTGCGCGAGAGCGACGGCTCCTGCCGCCGGCTGCCCGTGGAGGGCGGGCTGCCGCTGGGGCTCTCCGCCGAGTTCGGACGGCTGGAGTACCCCGTGAGCACGGTGGAGCTGGACCCCGGGCAGACCCTGGTGATGTTCACCGACGGCCTCGTGGAACTGCCGGGCGCCGACCTCGACGAGGGCATGCAGCTGCTGACCGCCATGGTGCGCAACGGTCCGCAGGACCTCCAGAAGCTGGCCGACCGGCTCTGCGAGGAGGTCGACGAGCGGCGGGGCGAGGACGACGTGGCGGTGCTGCTGCTGCGCCGCAAGGTCGCCCACGCGCCCCAGCCGGGCGGCCGGCTCCAGCAGCACGTCGCGCAGAGCGACCCGGAGGCGCTGAGCTCGGCGCGGCACATGATCCGGGCCGCGGTGCGGGCCTGGGGCGCCAAGGCGCGGGCCGACGAGGTGGAACTGGCCGCCGACGAGCTGATCACCAACGCGCTGATGCACACCGACGGCGGGGCGATCGTCACGATCCGGGTGCTCACCGGGCCCGAGCGGCGTCTGCGGGTCGACGTCGAGGACCGGTCCAGCGCGCTGCCCAGGCGCCGGGACGCGGGGGAGGCCGGGGTGTCCGGGCGGGGGCTGATGCTGGTCGACCGGCTGGCGGACCTGTGGGGCGTGGAGTCGCGGGGGAGCGGCAAGTGCGTCTGGTGCGAATTCGTCATGCCGGTGCAGGAGTGACGCGGGGAGCGGCGCCGGGCCGTCCGGCCGGGTGGGAGCCGACCGCCGTCGGCGGAGGGCCGACCTTTACTCGACGGTAACGGAAAGTGACATGTCTGTGCTTGACCGTGACCATGTGCGAGCGATTGACTGCGACTTTGTCAGTATTTGTCTTCGATGACATGAGGACCTGTGGGAACTGAGCTGCTGGCACCCCTCGATCTGGCCTTCTGGCACCTCGAATCCGATGCCCACCCGATGCACCTCGGCGCGCTCGCCGTCTTCTCCCCGGCGCCCGGCCCGGGGCGCGGCGCCGGTGCGGACGACGTGCTGGAGCTGCTGGGCGCCCGCGCCGCCGCCATTCCCCGGCTGCGGATGCGGGTGCGGGACGTGCTGCTGCCCGTCGGCGGCGCCGCCTGGTTCGTGGACAAGGACTTCGACGTGTGCCGCCACGTCGAACGGGTACGGCTGAGCGGGGCGGAGTCCGGCGACGAGGGCGGCGCCTTCATGGCGGCCGCCACCCGGCTCGCCGGCGAGCTGATGGAGCGCCCGCTCGAACGGGGCCTGCCGCCCTGGCAGATGTACGTGATCGGAGGCTCCGGCGGCGGCCCCTTCGCGGTCCTGGTCAAACTGCACCACGCGCTGGCCGACGGGATGCGCGCGGTCGCCATCGGCGCCGGGATCTTCGACGAGATCGCCTCCGTCACCGGTCGTCCGCACGGCGGCGCGCCCGTCCGCCGGGCGCGCGCCGTCCCGCCCCGCTCCTGGATGCCGGGTCCGCGCCAGGTCGCCGGGCTCGCGCTGGGCCGGATCGAGGATCTCGGGCGGGCGTTCGGGGTGGGCGCCTCCATGGTGCGGGCCAGCCGCCTCGACCCGCGCGGGGCGCCCGCGCTCACCGCGAGCTCCAGCGGAACCCGGCGGCTGGCCACCGCGGACCTGGACCTCGACGCCGTCCGGCGCGTCCGCCGCGTCGCCGGCGGCACGGTCAACGACGTCCTGCTCGCGGTCGTCGCCGGGGCGCTCCGCCGGTGGATGCGCGAGCGCGGCGAGCCACTGCCCGAGGAGGACCCGCGCGCCCTGGTGCCGGTCTCCCGCCGCAGGCCGGGGCAGGCCGCCGCGACCGGGAACAGGCTCTCCGGCTATCTGCTCGGGCTCCCGGTCGGTGAGCCCGATCCGTGGAGGCGGCTCCACGCCGTCCGCACGGCCATGGACCGCAACAAGGCCGCGGGCCCCCTCAAGGGCGCCGGCGCGGTCGCCGTGCTCGCCGACCAGCTGCCCCTGCTGGCCCACCGCTTCGGGGCTCCCCTCGCCGGGAACGCGGCCAGGATGCTCTTCGACGTCCTGGTCACCAGCGTGCCCCTGCCGCGCTCGGAACTCTCGCTCGGCGGCTGCCCGCTGCGCGCCGTCTACCCGATGGCGCCGCTGGCCCGCGGCCAGTCCCTCGCCGTCGCGTTGTCCACGTACGGCGGCCGGGTGCGGGTCGGGCTGGTGGCGGACGGCAAGGCGCTGCCCGATCTGGAGCGGCTGGCGCACTGTGCCGTCGACGAGGTGGCCGAACTGCTCGCGCTGCTGCCGCGGGAGTGAGCGCACCCGCCTTCCCCCGCGTGAACCACGGGCCGCACGCACTGCGGAGTCCGCGCCGGCCGAGGGGTCCGCGTGGACGAGGGGCCCCGCGGGCCCCGGCTCTCACGAGTCGTGCCGATTATAGATCGGACAGATTTCCGTGAAAGAGCCATGATTCGTGGCATCGGAGGTGTTGACGCGGCCAAGTGATCCGATGAATATTCGCTGTGTGCACGAAGCGATCATCGGGGAGGGCGGCGGAGAGATGCGGCGCAACAGGCTGGGGAACAGCGCGGTCGAGGTCACCGAGCTGTCCTTCGGGGCGGCTGCCATCGGCAATCTCTTCACCGCGGTCGACCCCGAACGGGCCGCCGCCGCCGTCGACGCCGCCTGGGACGAGGGCGTCCGCTACTTCGACACCGCCCCGCACTACGGACTCGGCCTCTCCGAACGGCGGCTGGGCGAGGCCCTGCGCGACCGGCCCCGCGACGCGTTCGTGCTGTCCACGAAGGTGGGACGGGTGCTCGACCCGCTGCCCCCGGACGCCGTCGCGAAGACCGCGGACGACGGCCTCTCCGAGGGCTTCGCCGTCCCCGCCACCCACCGCCGCCGCTGGGACTTCAGCGCCGACGGCGTGCGCCGCAGCATCGAGGACAGCCTGGAACGGCTCGGCCTCGACCGCATCGACATCGTGTACCTGCACGACCCCGACGACCACGCCGAACCCGCCTTCCGCGAGGCGTACCCGGAGCTGGAGAGGTTGCGCGCGCAGGGTCTCGTCGGTGCCATCGGCGCCGGGATGAACCAGACGGAGATGCTGACCCGGTTCCTGCGCGACACCGACGTCGACGTGGTGCTCTGCGCCGGCCGCCACACCCTCCTCGACCAGTCCGCCCTGACCGGACTGCTGCCCGAGGCGGCCGCCCGGGGCCGCGGCGTGGTCGTCGGCGGGGTCTTCAACTCCGGGCTGCTCGCCGACCCGCGCCCCGGCGCCACGTACGACTACGCGGCCGCGCCCCAGGCCCTGCTGGACCGGGCGCTGCGCATCGGGGCCGTCACCGAGAACCACGGCGTCCCGCTGCGGGCCGCCGCCCTCCACTACCCGCTCGCCCACCCGGCCGTCGCCACGGTGCTCGTCGGCACCCGCTCCCCGGAGGAGGTGCGCGACGCCGCCGCCCTGCTCCGCCGCGAGATCCCGGCCGAACTCTGGGACGAACTGCGCGCCGAGGGTCTGCTGACCGAGAACGGACACTGACATGAGAATCGCCCTGCACACCAAGGTCCGCGCCGATCGCATCGAGGAGTACGAGGCCGCGCACCGCGAGGTCCCCGCGGAGCTGACCGAGGCGATCCGCGCGGCGGGCGCCACCTCCTGGACGATCTGGCGCAGCGGCACCGACCTCTTCCACGTCATCGACTGCGAGGACTACGCCGCCCTCCTCGCCCGGCTGGAGAAGCTCCCCGTCAACATCGCCTGGCAGGCCCGGATGGACCAGCTGCTCGACGTCGCGCACGACTACTCCTCGGACGGCGCGCAGGCCGGCCTCCCCGTGGCCTGGGAGCTGTGACCATGACCGGCCGGGAAGGGATCGTCGACGCCCACCACCACGTGTGGGACCTGTCGGTGCGCGACCAGGACTGGATCACCGGCGACGAACTCGCCCCGCTCCGGCGCGACTTCACCCTCGCCGACCTGGAGCCCGAGGCGCGCGCCGCCGGGGTGCGGGCCACCGTCCTCGTCCAGACGGTCACCGTCCCCGGGGAGACGCCCGAGTTCCTGGCCCTCGCCCACGGCAGCGACCTCGTCGCGGGCGTCGTCGGCTGGTGCGACCTCACGGCCCCGGACGTCGCCGACACCCTGGCCGCGCTGCGCGAACTCCCCGGCGGCGACCGGCTCGTCGGCATCCGCCACCAGGTCCAGGGCGAACCCGACCCCGACTGGCTGCTGCGCCCCGACGTACGGCGCGGACTGCGCGCCGTCGCCGACGCCGGACTCGTCTACGACCTCGTCGTCCGGGCCCCCCAACTGCCCGCGGCCGCCCGGGCCGCGGCCCTGCTGCCCGAGCTGACCTTCGTGCTCGACCACGCGGGCAAACCGCCCGTCGCCACCGGCGCGCTGCACCCCTGGGCCGACGACCTGCGGGCCCTGGCCGCCCGCCCCAACACCGTGTGCAAACTCTCCGGCCTGGTCACCGAGGCCGATGTGCGTTCCTGGACCGTGCGCGACCTGCGCCCCTACGCCGACACCGTCCTCGACGCCTTCGGCCCCGACCGGCTGATGTTCGGCTCGGACTGGCCGGTGTGCCGGCTCGCGGCGACGTACCAGGAGGTCGTCGACACGGCCCGCACCCTGCTCGGCGACCTCGGCGAGGACGAACGCACCCGGGTCCTCGCCACCACGGCCGAACGCGTCTACGGCCTCTGAACGAGTGTTCAGCGGTCCCTCCGGTGGTCGGTCTACACTCCGGCCCATGCTGCGCGTACTGGCCGTCGACGACGAAGAACCAGCCCTGGAAGAACTCCTCTACCTGCTGCGCGCCGATCCCCGCGTCCGCAGCGCGGAGGGGGCCACCGGGGCCACCGAGGCGCTGCGCCGCATCGGCGGTGCCGTCGAGGCGGGCCCGGACGACCCGGCGGCCATCGACGTGGTGTTCCTGGACATCCACATGGCGGGCCTCACCGGCCTCGACGTCGCCCAGCTGCTGGCCGGCTTCGCGGCACCGCCCCTCATCGTCTTCGTCACCGCGCACGAGGGATTCGCCGTCCAGGCGTTCGACCTGAAGGCCGTCGACTACGTCCTCAAGCCCGTGCGCCGCGAACGCCTGGCCGAGGCGGTGCGCCGGGCGGCCGAACAGGTCGGCGACCGTTCCGCACCCGTCCTCGACACCGCGGGCGACCAGATACCGGTGGAACTCGGTGGAGTGATCCGGTTCATCCCGATCGACGACATCGCCTACGCCGAGGCCCAGGGCGACTACGCCCGGCTGCACACCGCGACCGGCAGCCACCTGGTCCGCGTCCCCCTCACCACGCTGGAGGAGCGCTGGCGCTCGCGCGGCTTCGTCCGCATCCACCGCCGCCACCTCGTCGCGCTGAGCCGAATCGACGAACTCCGGCTGGACGCGGGCAGCATGAGCGTGCGCATCGGCGCCGCGGAGCTCGCCGTCAGCCGCCGCCACACCCGTGCGCTGCGCGATCTGCTGATGCGTCGCACCGGCCGCTGACCAGGCCCTACCGGGAATCGTTCCCCTTCCCACGAAGGACCGGGGCTGCGTACACTCCGGGCCCATGTCCGCAGAGCCAACACCCCGGCGCGAAGTGGTGACGGGGGAGCCCCGACGGGTGCGCCCGCTGCCGCGCTACCGCACCCAGTCGGAGATCGACGAGCAGACCGCGCTCGGCGGCGCGTACGTCCGTTCACTGGTGCGCAGCCAGCTGCGCGCCGGACTCACCGCGTTCGGCGTCCTCGCCGTGGTCGTCGGGACGCTGCCGCTGGTCTTCGAGGCCCTGCACAGTTCCGCGCTCGTCTGGGCCGTCCTCGGATTCGCCGCCTACCCGCCGCTCGTCCTGATCGCCCGGTGGTACGTGCGCCGGGCCGAGCGCAACGAACACGACTTCGCCCGGCTCGTGGAAGGCCGCTCCGCGCAGTGAGCCGTACGTACGCGGTGGCGGCTGTCGCCGCCGTCGTCCTCGCCACCGTCCTCGTCGGCGGCTTCGGACTCCGGATCTCCCGGACCACCTCCGACTTCTACGTCGCCTCGCGCACCGTGCGCCCCCGCCTCAACGCCGCCGCCATCAGCGGCGAGTACCTCTCCGCCGCCTCCTTCCTCGGCATCGCGGGACTGGTCCTCGTGCACGGCCCGGACATGCTCTGGTACCCGGTCGGCTACACCGCCGGCTACCTGGTGCTGCTGGTCTTCGTCGCCGCGCCGCTGCGCCGCTCGGGGGCGTACACCCTGCCCGACTTCGCCGAGGGGCGGCTGGAGTCGCGGCAGGTGCGCAGACTGGTGAGCGTCTTCGTGGTCGCGGCGGGCTGGCTCTACCTGGTACCGCAGCTCCAGGGCGCCGGGCTGACGCTGAAGATCCTCACCGGGGCGCCCGGCTGGCTGGGCGACGTGCTCGTGGCGGCGGTCGTCGTCCTCGCCGTCGCCGCGGGCGGCATGCGGTCCATCACCTTCGTACAGGTCTTCCAGTACTGGCTGAAGCTGACCGCCCTCCTCGTCCCCGCGATCTTCCTGGTGCTCGCCTGGCAGGGCGACGGGCGGCCCCGCGCCACCTTCGACGAACAGCTCTCCGTCTTCCGCGGCGAGCACCCGATGTACGCCACGTACGGGCTGATCATCGCGACGTTCCTGGGCACCATGGGCCTGCCGCACGTCGTCGTCCGCTTCTACACCAGCCCCAACGGCCGCGACGCCCGCCGCACGACGGTCGTCGTCCTCGCCCTCATCGGGGTGTTCTACCTGCTGCCCCCGGTCTACGGCGCGCTGGGCAGGCTGTACGCCCCCGAGCTGATCCGGGGCGGGGACGCGGACGCGGCCGTGCTGCTGCTGCCCGGCCGGGTCATCGGCGGCCTCGGCGGGGACCTGCTCGGCGCGCTGGTCGCGGGCGGCGCCTTCGCCGCGTTCCTGTCGACCGCGTCCGGTCTCACGATGGCCGTCGCCGGGGTCATCACGCAGGACGTGCTGCCCTCGCGCGGGGTCCGGCACTTCCGGCTCGCCACCGTGCTCGCCATGTGCGTCCCGCTGGCCGGTTCGCTGCTGGTCAGCCGGGTGCCGGTGGCCGACTCGGTGGCGATGGCGTTCGCCGTCTCGGCGTCCTCCTTCTGCCCGCTGCTGATCCTCGGCATCTGGTGGCGGCGGCTCACCCCGCCCGGCGCGATGGCCGGACTGCTGCTCGGCGGCGGCTCCGCGTTCCTGGCCGTCACCATCACCGTCAGCGGCGCGGTGCGTCCGCCGGGCTGGGCCCACGCCCTGCTCGCCTGGCCCGCCGTCTGGTCGGTGCCGGTCGGCTTCCTCGCGATGGTCCTGGTCTCCCTCGCCACGCCCGGCCGCATCCCGCCCGGCACCAACGCCGCCATGACCCGCTTCCACCTGCCGGAAACACTGACCTCCGGGAGGCACCGATGACCGGAGCCGGACACGCGGTACTCGTCCTGCTCGTGCTCCTGCTGCTCGGGGCGGCCTTCCTGCTCGGCCGCCGCACCGCCCGGCCCGTCCGCACCAGCGACGTCGGGACCCCCGTCGAGCACGCCACCTTCGAGACCCTGCACACCGCCTCGCTCGCCGCGCCGCCGCTGCGCGCCGGACTCACCGAGGAGAGCGCCCGCAAGTCCGCCCGCGGGCTGCGCTCGCTGCTGGGCACCGACGCGCTCTGCCTCACCGACCGCGACCGGGTGCTGGTCTGGGACGGCGCGGGCGAGCACCACGGCCGGCACGTCATGGAACAGGTGCGCGGCCTTCTCGACAGCGGCCGGGACACCGCCTTCCCCAGCGACTGCGACGACCTGGACTGCCCGCTGCGCTGGGCCGTGGCCGTACCGCTCACCGTCGACCACCGGGTGCTCGGCACCCTCGTCGCCTACGCCCCGCGCGAGTCCGCGGTACTGGCCAGGGCCGCCGGGGAGGTGGCCCGCTGGGTCTGCGTACAGCTGGAACTGGCCGAACTGGACCGCTCCCGCACCCAGCTCATCGAGGCCGAGATCAGGGCGCTGCGGGCCCAGATCTCCCCGCACTTCATCTTCAACTCCCTGGCCGCCATCGCCTCGTTCGTCCGCACCGACCCGGAACGGGCCCGCGAACTCCTGCTGGAGTTCGCCGACTTCACCCGCTACTCGTTCCGCAGTCACGGCGACTTCACCACCCTCGCCGACGAACTCCACTCCATCGACCAGTACCTGGCGCTGGTACGGGCCCGCTTCGGCGAACGGCTCGCGGTCACCCTCCAGATCGCCCCCGAGGTGCTGCCCGTCGCCCTGCCCTTCCTCTGCCTCCAGCCGCTGGTCGAGAATGCCGTCAAGCACGGCCTCGAAGGATCGGCCGCCCCGTCCCGCCCGCTCGGCACCGGCCGGACGGAGGAGACCCCGACCCGCATCACCATCAGCGCCTTCGACGCCGGCTCCGAGGCCGAGGTCGTCATCGAGGACGACGGCGCCGGCATGGACCCGCGGCGGCTGCGCCAGATCCTGCGCGGCGAGGGCGGCCCCTCCACCGGCATCGGACTGCTCAACGTCGACGAGCGGCTGCGCCAGGTCTACGGGGACGACTACGGGCTCGTCATCGAGACGGGCGTCGGCGCCGGGATGAAGATCACGGTGCGGCTGCCGAAGTACCGCGCCGGCGTGCACGGTTCCTGACCGGCGGACGGAGGGCTCAGTGCAACTGGATCGCCAGATGTCCCAGCGGCAGCCCCAGCTGCCAGGCCGGTGTCCACACCTGGGCGGCCTCCTCCGCGTCCGGCCCGTCGCCCAGCGACCCCCGGGGCCGCGGACCGATCGCGTCCAGATCGGCCGCGAGCAGCTCGGTCTCCTCCAGCCACCGCCAGGCCGCGCGGGCCAGTGCCAGATCGGGGCTCCCGCCCTCCGCCCCGGCCTCCCCGCCGAGCGTGTCGAGCCGTTCGCAGACCCAGCCGCGCCAGGCGGTCCCGTACGCCGTCAGCAGCCGCAGCTCGTCCAGCCGGGCCGCGGGCAGGCAGTCGGCCACCACCACGTCGTCGCAGAGGAAGACGGTGAGCGCGAGGGCGTCCCGCCCCGCGCGGTACTCCAGGGTGGACGGCTCCATCAGATCACCGGTCCGCAGTATCCCGTCGGCGACGTACTCGGCGTACATCCAGGCCATCGGGATCAGCAGCCCGCCCCCATTAGTTCCGTCCTGACGTTCCGGGCGCATCCCGTCTCGCCTCTTTCCGTTCTCGCTACCGGGCTCCACGCAGCATTGAACCGGGGGAGCGCGCCCCGCGTGGCCAGAAGGGCAGGATCCGTCACGGCCGGGTCCGCACACGACACGAGGATGCGATGAGCGCCGATCCCGGGAAGGACCCGCACGTGCGGCAGTTGCTCGGTGCCTACGTTCTCGACGCGCTCACGGCCGGCGAGACCCGTGAGGTCTGCCGCCACCTGCAGACCTGCGACGACTGTGCCGCCGACTACGTGCAGGTCGCGGAGGCCGTCTCGCTGCTCGCCCTGCTCGGCGAGGAGGAGCTGCTGGAGTAGCCCGGCAGGCTGCGGGCGAGCCGGCGCAGCGCGTAGTAGGACCGGGACTTGACCGTGCCCGGCGGAATGCCGAGCACCTGGGCCGTCTCGTTCACCGTGAGCCCGCGGAAGTACATCTGGACGAGGACCTCGCGGTGGTCCGGGTTCAGGGCGCGCACCGCCTCGCGCACGTCGAGGGCCGAGACCGTGGCCTCGGCGGTGTCCTCCCCGTCCGCGGCCGTCTCCAGCACGACGTCGCCGACCTCGGCCGGGCGGGCCTGCCGGGACCGGCGCGCGTCGATCGCGAGGCGCCGCGCCACGGTGAAGAGCCAGGGCCGCATCGACTCGTACGGGGCGTCGAACGCCTCCGGATGCTGCCAGGCGCGCACCAGAGTCTCCTGGAGCAGGTCCTCGGCCCGCTGCCGGTCGCCGAAGGTCAGCCCCAGCAGGAAGCGGAAGAGTGCGGCACCGTGCTCCCGCTGGAGGCCCGCGAGGGCCTGCTCATCCGTCGTGGTGGTCATCGTGAACGCCCTTCCCGCCGAGGCCCTGCCGCTTCGCTGCCGACGGGCGTATCCGAACGCATCGGGGCGCCGAGGAACAGGCGATGGGCCTTGCCGTGCGACGAGCGGTCGCACAGTGCGGCGAATGGTGCGGTGAACGGTCGGGCGGTGCGATGTGTGTACGGGTGACGGCCCCGGACCACGGGCGGCGCGCCCCGGCCGCCCGTGGTCCCGTGCCGCCGGCGGACGCCGCCACGGGGGCCGGGGCCGCGCTCAGGACTTCTTCGTCCCCGTGCCCGTCCCGGTCGTTCCCGCCATCTCCGACTTCCGGTAGGAGTAGCCGAAGTAGACGACCAGGCCGACCAGGAACCACACCGCGAACCGCACCCAGGTCTGCCACTGGAGGAAGGTGATCAGCCAGATCGAGAACACCACCCCGAGGGCCGGGACGAACGGCATCCCGGGGGTGCGGAACGTACGCGGCAGATCGGGCTGCTTGTAGCGCAGCACGATCACGGCGACGCACACCACCACGAACGCCAGCAGGATGCCGATGTTGGTCAGCTCGGCGGCCTCGCCGATCGGCAGGAATCCGGCGATCGCCGCCGAGGCCACACCGACGATCCAGGTCACCCGGGTCGGGACGTGCCGGGTGGGGTGGGTCTTGGCGAACCACTTCGGCAGCAGCCCGTCACGGCTCATCGAGAACCACACCCGGGTCACACCGAGCATGAAGGTGAACATGACGGTCAGGATGCCGATGATGGCACCCACCGCGATCACGTCGGCGATCCCGCTGAGGCCCACCGCCTTGAAGGCCGTGGAGAAGCCGGACTCCGGGTCGATGTCCTCGTAGCTCTGCATCCCCGTCAGCACCAGGCACGCCGCCACGTAGAGGACCATGGAGATGGCGAGGGAGTACAGGATCGCCTTCGGCATGTGGCGCTGGGCGTCCTTGGACTCCTCGGCGGCCGTCGACATGGCGTCGTACCCGAAGACCGCGAAGAACACCGTGGCCGCGCCCGTGAAGGCGCCGCTCACCCCGAACGGGAAGAAGGGGTGGTAGTTGGCGGTGTTGATGTGGAAGACGCCCACGCCGATGACCAGCAGGACGACCAGGACCTTCAGGACCACCACGACCGTCTCGAACCGGGCCGCGTTCTTGATGCCGAGGGTCAGCAGGTACGCGACCAGCAGACAGAGCAGCGCGGCGAACAGGTCCACCTTGTGGCCGTCGCCGGTGCCGGGCGCGCCCAGCATCCACTTCGGCACGTCCAGCCCCAGCTCCCCGAGCAGGAAGCTGAAGTAGCCGGAGATGCCGATCGCGACCACCGCCACGATCGCGGTGTACTCCAGCAGCAGGTCCCAGCCGATGAACCAGCCCACCAGCTCGCCGAGCACCGCGTATCCGTAGGTGTACGCGGACCCGGCCTTCGGGATCAGCCCCGCGAACTCCGCGTAGCTGAACGCGGCGGCCGCGCTCGCCACACCCGCGATGAGGAACGAGAGCAGGACGGCGGGGCCGGCGGTGCCGTTGGCCACCGTGCCGGCGAGGGTGAAGATGCCCGCCCCGATGATGCCGCCCACACCGATCGCGGTGAGCTGCCACAGTCCGAGCGTTCTGGTGAGCTGAGCGGTGGCCTCCCCCGCGGGCCCCCGCTCGTCGATCTGCTCGATCGGCTTGCGGCGCAGTACGCCCTCGCCCACTCGGAGCCTTGCCATGAGTCACCTCTTCACTGACGGCCGTCTCTGACGGGCGCTCATGATGACTCAGCCGGAGCCGCTGCGGAAGAAGGCGTGCCGTTTGGCGGAAGGAAGGATTCCGCAGAGGTCAGGGGACTACCGTGACGGGCCAACGCCCCGCTTTCACCAGCCGGACCGCCACCGAGCCGACGAACCGGTGCCCGGCCGACTCCGACGCGCCCACCACGACGGCGTCCGCCTTCAACTCGTCCGCCGCGGTCACGAGCCCGTTGTAGGGGTCGCCGCGGAAGGTGTGGAACTCCCAGCGCACGTTCCACACGTCCTTCAGCCGCCGGGCCGCCTCCCGGATCTCGTGCACCAGCCCCTCCGCGACCTCGCCCGTGGTATCGGCGATCGGCGCGCCGAGTGCCGCCCCGGCGGGCAGCACGGGCTGGACGTAGACGAGGGCGAGCATGGCCCCCTGGCGGCGGGCCAGACCTGCCGCGTAGGCCGCGGCGCGCATGGAGGAATCGGATCCGTCGAGGCCGGCGACGATCACTTTCGGTCCGTCTGTGCCACGTTCGAACTCGTGAGGCTGCGGTTCTGTCACGGCAGTGAGGCTATCCGCTGCCTCGGGCCGTCCTCGGACCGGGCGGCGGCCCGGCCCGGTCCGAAGCTGCCGCTTGCTCCATCGCAGATCCCTCCATTGGGTGCAAAAACCTCCGTCCCCGGTGTCGTCGGCCGGGACACGCCCGCCCGCCGTGCGAGCAGTTGGTCATGAAAAATGATCAGAGTTTTCCGGGGCGCAGGGCGCTGCTGCGCCTGGCCGTCGGACTCGGCACGGCCGCCGCCGTGCGCGTGATCGCCGCGGACCCGGCCGGGACACCGCTCCGGGACCCCGCACCGGCCCGGGCCGGTGCGGCCGGCCCTCCGCCGGCCGTCCGGACCCGGCCCGCCTCGTACCGGCTCCGGCCCATGACCGCGGGTGCCCCGCCCCGGTTCCGGCCCGCGGCGCCCCCGGTCCGCACCCGGCCCTTCGAGGAACTGCCCGAGATCGGGCGCGCCATGGTCCTGACCTTCGACGACGGCCCGGACCCCCGGCACACCCCGCACATCCTCGACACGCTGCGCGAGTACGACGTCCGCGCGATGTTCTTCGTCTGCGGGGAAATGGCCCACGACAACCAGGACCTGGTGCGGGCCATCGCCGGGGACGGCCACACCATCGGCAACCACTCCTGGACCCACCCCCTGGTCACCGGACTCTCCCGGGCGGGCGTCCGGGACGAACTCGGCCCCACCAGCGAGGTGATCGAACGGCTCACCGGCACCGCGCCGCTCTGGTACCGGGCGCCGTACGGGGCGTGGAACCGCAACTCCTTCGAGATCGGTGCCGCCCTGGGGATGGAGCCCATGGCGTGGACCGTGGACACGCTGGACTGGACCGAGCCCGGCACCGGCACCATCGTCCGCCGGGTCCGGGAGGGGGCGGCGCCCGGCGTCGTCGTGCTCTCGCACGACGCGGGGGGCGACCGTTCGCAGAGCGTGGCGGCGCTGCGCCGGTACCTTCCCGAACTGCTCGACGAGGGCTACCGGATCACGGTGCCGCAGCGTCGCTGAACGCGTTCCGGTTCCGGCCCCGTCACGCCCGTCGCCCCGGGTCCTGTGCACCAGGACCCGGGGCGACGGGCGCAATGCCCTGCCGTCAGCGCGGGCGGTTCTCCCCGTGCCGGCGCGCCATGTGGACGGCGCCGGTGGCCGCGGCCACCGCCAGCACCGTTCCGGCGACGAGCTCCGCGGTGCTCGGACCGCCGCCGCCGAGGCCGCCCCGCACACCGGCCGGGGTGGCCGCGGAACCGGCCGTCGGCGCGCGGGAGGCCGCGGCGACCGTGAGACGGACCTTCGCCGTGGAGCCGGGCGGCGCGCTGCAGATGAACGTCACCTCGTGGGAGGAACCGGGCTTCGCGTCCCAGTCGACCGTGGCCGCCGCGGAACCACCTCCGGGAATGGTGACGGTGTCGAAAACACCCGATCCGGCCGTTGCGGTTGCAGAGCACCCCCGGGCCGCCAGGGTGACCTGGCCTCCCGGCGCGATCACCGACGGGGTGACGGTGTATCCGGTCGCGGAGGACGCGCCTCCCGACGACGCCGCGGACGCGATTGCGGCCGGAGCGGTCAGGACGAGAGCGGCGCCGAGCAGGGCGACGGGTGCGACACGTATGGAACGCATGGATGAATCCTCCGGGTCCCCGAGGAGCACTTGCGGAACGGTTTTCCACGAAGTGTCAGAAATGCGCCTCGACCCGCCAAACGCTAGGAGTCGTGCATTCCGCTCGCGATCGGGGTACGCCGCCCGGGGCACCGGTTTCGCCCGAGCGGCGCACCCCCGTGTCACCGTCCGCCCGCGGCTTCCGGGAACAGATCGAGGAACGGCGCGGCGGTGGCCGAGAGACCCCGCCCGAAGGGGGTGTCGAAATCCCAGATCAGGAAGAGCAGAAAGGCGATCAGAACGCTGAAGAAACCGGCCAGGAGCAGTTCGCGGAAACTCCTGCGGATCTGCAACGTGAAGATCATTCCAACGGTTACCAAAGCCCCGATGACCAGGCCGAACCAGACCACGCCCGGCATGGTCGCCCCCGCGCTCTGCCCGCGTGCGCTGCGCGAGTCGTCGGCCGCGGCGACCTCGTCGACCAGTGGCTGGTACGCCTGTCCCTCGTGGTCGTTCGCCGGCCGGTACTGGGTGACGTCGGAGCGCACCCGGTCGAGGAGCCGGGTGCCCTCGGCGGTGAGCGTGCCGTGCTCGCTCATCGACTGCCACTCGTCGTGCACGACATGGCGCACGTAGGCGTCGACGTCGGCGCGGATGCGGGTGCGCACCTCGGCCGGGTAGACGGCGGAGCGGGCCTTCACCTCGTGCAGCGCCTGGGCCTCCTGGCGCACGTACTCCTGGGCGGCGCCGCGGCCCTCCCAGACGCCCGCGATGGCCAGGCCCAGCACGATCGCGTAGACCACGCCGATCATCATCGTCATGTACTCGATGACGTCGGGAGTCTCGGACGGGTCGTCGTCCTCCCCGACCCGACGGTTGTTGAGCACGGCGATGGTCAGGACGACGGCACTTGCCGCGGCCATGGCGAGGGTGAGAACAAGCCATTCCGACATGAGACTTCTCCGGAGGTCAGCGGGAGCGGGGACGCAGGACGGCGACGGCGAACACCGCGGGCGCCGTGATCAGCAGGGTGAGGGTGACCAGGGAGGCGCCGTGCCGGGGGACCTTGCGCGGTGGCTTGCGGTAGGTGGGCAGCGCCACGGGGCGGGGCGAGGCGGGCGCGGGGCGTGCGGAGGGCGGGGACGAGGGTGAGGAGGAGGGCGCGGGCGGGAGGACGGGGGGCGGGGTCACTGGCTCCGGTTCCGGTCGTGGTGTTGCGGACGGTGCGGGTGGGGCGGGCCGCGGAGTGGGCGGGGGAGGAGGGGGCGGAGGCGGGGGTTCGGTGGCGGGCGGTGGCGGGCGCGGCGTCGGTGGTGGGGGCGGCTCGGTCACCGGACCCGGGCGGCAGGGGCCGGTGCCGGACACGACGGCCGACGAACTCCCGCCGTCCTCACCGATGTAGGCGTACGCGCAGCTGTCCGCCGCAGCCGGTAACGGGGTGCTCAGCAGCCACAGCAGTGCGACGGCGGCGGTGAGCCGTCCTATGAGTGATCCGTACACGACGGCGAGCATGATCCGGCCGGTCGCGGGACACGCCGGGAAAGCGTTGGGTTCGCCTGATGGTGGGGACATCGGACGGCTCGTGTTTGCGCCCGTCGGGAAGGCTTCGGGGCACGTCGTGCGACGTGAGAGGCGGTGTCCGGTCCCGGCGGCGGGCCGGCGGCAGGGGGCGGGTCAACTGGATTGGCGCGTACGGAAGTTGACGTGAGCGGCCGAGGGGCGTTCCGTTCGCGCCGCCTTCGCCGGCCCTGCGGACGGCGTGCGAACGGGCGGTGGAGCCAGGCATTCCGGTGTGGTGGACCGGGTATGGAACCAGGCGTTCCGGCAGGGCGGGCGGCCGGTCCCGGACCGGGGTGGATTGCTAAGGCGATCGAGTGAAGGCGCCCGGCCCGGAGGCCCGGCCGAAGGCGGCCGGTGCGGGGACCCGGGCGGCGGCTCCCGCAGGCGGAACCGCTCCGGTGTCCGGTGCCGGTCCCGGAAGGGCGGCGATTTCGCGCGCACTCCCTGGCCGTCGGCCAAATCGCCCGTACGGAAAGGATGTTGCCCCGAGGGAGGGAAATGCCGTCACGGCACCGCCGGCAAAGGATTCGTCACCCGCGACGGCCCCGGTGAACCGTCGTGCGGACCGATGTCCGTCAAGTGGTCCGTACCTTTTCCGGTGAAGTGAAACCGGTGGCGGTGACGGGAAACCGGGACGGCAATGGCGGTGGCGCCGCGGACACATGTTACGGGGTGCTCTCCGGTGCCCGCGCGGCGGGCTCCTCCCGTGATGGGCAAAGCCTTCCCGGAAGGGCCGTTCGGCGCCGAATGTCACACGTAGCGACTGATCGGTTGCACATGCCACTGGTGTGTGACCAATAACGGACGGCTAATTTCCGTTTCCACTCGCTCTCTTGGCGGACGATCAGTAGCCTCTGGTCAACACTGACCATGAACATGGCCGGATCGCCGTAGCGACTTGTTGGAGACATCGATGGAGCGTCCCGCCTGGGCACCGCAAGGCATAGACATCACGGTGCCGAGCGTGTCCCGCATGTACGACTTCTATCTGGGCGGATCGCACAATTTCGAGGTGGACCGGGAAGCGGCGCGCAAGGCCATGGAGTTCATGCCGGGACTCCCCAAGATCATGCAGGCGAATCGCGCCTTCATGCGCAGAGCCGTGCATTACGCGGTCGGCGAGGGCATCAGTCAGTTTCTGGACATCGGCTCCGGAATACCGACCTTCGGCAATGTCCACGAAATCGCCCAGGCCGCCGACCCCGGGGCCCGCGTGGCCTACGTCGACCACGACCCCGTCGCGGTCGCACACAGCAAGGCCGTGCTGGAGGGCAACGACCGGGCGGTGATCGCCGCCGCCGACCTGCGCAACCCCCAGGAGATCGTGAAGAGCCCGGAGGTCTCCGGACTGCTCGACCTGGACCGCCCGGTGGCCCTGCTGCTCGTCGCCGTGCTCCACTTCCTCAAGGACGCCGACGAGCCGCAGGCCGCGGTCGCCGAGCTGCGCGAGGCACTCGCCCCCGGCAGCCTCGTCGTCATCACCCACGCCTCGTACGAGGGGGTCCCGCTCACCCGGGAGGAGGCGGGTGGCATGGTCGGGGTCTACGAGAACATCCGCAACCCCCTCGTCATGCGGTCGCGCGACGAGGTCATGCGCTTCTTCGAGGGGTACGAGATGGTGGAGCCCGGACTCGTGTCGATGCCGCACTGGCGGCCGGAGACCCCGGTGGTGGCGGAGCAAGAGGATCCGTACGCCTTCTCGGGCTTCGCGGGAGTGGGACGCAAGGCGTGAGCATCCCAGCCCAGGCGTCCGGAGCGCCGGACGCGGAGCCCGACGGACCCGAGGGCCGGCTCCGAAGATTCGCCACCATCTGGAGCCGGGCCATCTTCCCCTCGACGGCCACCTCCCTGACCCGCGCGGAGTTCGAGCAGCACCTGCTGCCGCTGGCCCGCGGGCTCAGCGACATCCTGCACGAGCGGCCCTTCGACGCGGCCCCCGCGGGCGAGGTGGGCGCCGCCCTCGTCGCCGCGCACTGCACGGACCCCGACGCGCTCAGCAGCACGCTCGGCGTCATCGACTCCTACCTGGTGCTGTACTGCGGCGGCAACGGCTCGACGGCGCCGGCCCCCGAGGACCTCAGGGCCCGCTGCGCGCGGATGCAGCACGCCCTGGCCGGCGGCTTCACCGAGGCGCTGCGCCAGCGCACCCTCGCCGAGCAGGAGGCCATCGCGCGCTCGGCGCTCGCCGCCCGCTCCGAAGCCGAACAGGCGCTGCACGCGACGGAGGCGCGGTTCCGGGCCGTCTTCAAGGACGCGGCCATCGGCATCGGCATCGCCGACCTGGACGGCAACGTGCTGGAGGTCAACGACACCCTCACCCGGATGTTCGGCGGCCTCGACAACCACGTGCGCAGCCACAAGGTCAACGAATGGGTCCACCCCGAGGACTCGCCGCACGTCTGGAAGTACTACGACGAGCTGGTGCGCGGCGAACGCGAGCACTACCGGGTCGAGAAGCCGTACTACCGCAACGACGGCACCGTGCTGTGGACCAACCTGACGGTGTCGCTGCTGCGCGACGCCGAGGGCAATCCGCAGTACCAGCTGGCGCTGATGGAGGACACCACGGAACGCAGGCTGCTGAACCTGCGGCTGCGGTACGAGGCCACTCACGACGCGCTCACCGGTCTGCCCAACCGGACGCTGTTCTTCGAACGGCTGGAGAAGGCGCTCTGCGCCGACGAGGGCAGCCGTTTCGGCCTGTGCTACCTCGACCTGGACGGCTTCAAGGCGATCAACGACAGCCTCGGACACGCGTCCGGCGACCGGCTGCTGGTCGAGGTGGCCGACCGGCTGCAGAGCTGCGCGACCGCGCCCGGCGAGATGGTCGCCCGGCTCGGCGGCGACGAGTTCGTGGCCCTGACCACCGGTCCCGAGACCGAGAAGGAGGTCGCCGAACTGGCCTGCCGCATCCTCAACGCGCTCGGCACCCCCATCCGGCTCGAAGGCCGCGAGCTGACCGTGCGCGGTTCCATCGGTGTCGTGGAGGGCCCGGCGGGCGAACGCGGCGCCGCCGAGGTGCTGCGCAGCGCCGACATCACGATGTACCGGGCCAAGGGGGCGGGCGGCAACCGGTTCGAGTTCGCCGACGCGGAGGCGGACGCCCGTGCCATCACGCGGCACGGACTGACCACCGCGCTGCCCGCCGCACTGGAGCGCGGCGAGTTCTTCATCGAGTACCAGCCGCTCGTGCACCTGGGCGACGGCACGGTGCACGGCGCGGAGGCGCTGGTGCGCTGGTGCCACCCGCAGCACGGGGTGCTCGGCCCGGACCGGTTCATCCCGCTCGCCGAGCACACCGGCCTGATCGTGCCGCTGGGCCGCTGGGTGCTGGAGGAGTCCGTCCGGCAGGCCAACTTCTGGCAGGAGCGGCACGCCGACGGCGGACCGCTGCGCATCAACGTCAACCTCTCGCCGACCCAGCTGCACCACCCGCGGCTGGTCGCCGAGACCGTCGACGTGCTGGAGCGGTCGGGGCTCGACCCCGGGGCGCTGTGCCTGGAGGTCACCGAGTCCGCGCTCATCGGCGCGGACGACGACCTGCTCAAGCCGCTGCGGCAACTGGCCGAGATGGGCGTCGACATAGCGCTCGACGACTTCGGCACCGGCTACTCGAACCTGGCGAACCTGCGCAGGCTCCCGGTGAGCGTGCTCAAGCTGGACCGTTCCTTCACGATGGGCATGCAGCAGCACCCGGCGGACCCGGTCGACCTGAAGATCGTCGAGGGGATCGTCTCGCTGGCGCACAGCCTGGACCTCGCCGTCACGGTGGAGGGGGTGGAGACCGGGGCGCAGGCCGAGCAGCTGCGCAAGCTGGGATGCGACACGGCCCAGGGCTGGTACTACGCCCGGCCGGGCGCCCCCGACCGGATCCACTCGCTGCTGCTGGCCGACGCGGTGTGAGACCCCCGGGCTCCCCGCGGCCGGTCGTCCCGGCCGCGGGGAGCCCGGGGCCGGGGCCGGTCCGGGTCAGTCCTTCCGGGTGGCGAGCAGCACCCGCTGGAGTTCGCGCGCCGCACGCGGCGGAGCCACGTCGCTGCGGTGCGCCAGCGCGATGGTGCGCCGCAGACCGGGACGGGCCAGCGGCGTGGTCCGCAGCTCGTGGCCGAACCGCCCGGCGACCATGCTGGGCACCACCGCGATGCCGAGCCCGGCCCGGACGAAACCGAGCACCGCGTCCATCTCGCCGCCCTCCACCGTGAACGACGGCTCGAAGCCCTCCGCCCGGCAGGCGGCGACCGTCAGCTCCCGCAGGTCGTAGCCGTGCCGGAACATCACCAGGGGCTCCCCCTGGAGGTCGGCGATCCGCACGCTCCCGCCCCGGCCGGGCCGCGGCTTCCGGGCGGACGACACCACGACCAGGTCCTCCTGGAGCAGCTCGACCGTGGTGAGCGCGGGGGAGGCGGCGGGCAGCGGCAGGACCACCAGGGCGAGGTCGAGCGCGCCGCGCGCCAGCCCCCGCACGAGGTCGAGCGAACCGCCCTCCTCCAGCAGCAGCCGGATGCCCGGATGGCGGTCGTGGAAGGCGCGCAGCACGTCGGGGAGCAGGCCCGTGCAGAGGCTGGGCGTGGCCCCCAGGCGCACCCGGCCCCGGCGCAGCTGCGCCAGCTCCTGCACCTCGTGGCGGGCGGTGTCGGCGTCCGCGAGGATCCGGCGGGCCAGCGGCAGCAGCGCCTCGCCCGCGTCGGTGAGCGCGATGTTGCCCCGGGCCCGGCTGAACAGCTCCGCCCCCAGCTCGTTCTCCAGCGCCCTGATCTGCTGGGAGAGCGAGGGCTGCGAGACGTGCACCGCCTCGGCGGCACGGGTGAAGTGCCGGGTCTCGGCCACGGCGACGAAGTACGTCAACTGCTGGAACTGCATGCGCTCACCTCGACCGACCACGATAGCCCCGGCCTATGAAGATGAGCCAGTCCATGTCTTGGACTGATGGGGCCCTTCGGCCCTAGCGTCGTGTTCATGGCATTGGCAACCCGGACGGACCGACGGCCGTCCATGACGCGCACGATCTGGGACTCGTCCGTCGGCAAGAAGACGGTCATGGCAGTGAGCGGCCTGGTCATGCTCATGTACCTGGTCGTCCACATGCTCGGCAACCTGAAGATCTTCTTCGGGGCCGACGAGTTCAACCACTACGCGCACTGGCTGCGGACCCTGGGCGAGCCCTTCCTGCACTACGAGTGGGCCCTGTGGATCGTCCGTCTGGTGCTCGTCGCCGCCGTGGTGCTGCACGCCGTCTCCGCGTACCAGCTGAGCCGCCGCGACATCAGGGCGCGCCCCGCCAAGTACGTGCACCGCAGGCCGCGCGCCGGCTACGCCACCCGCACCATGCGCTGGGGCGGGATCATCCTCGGCCTGTTCATCGTCTGGCACATCCTCGACCTGACGACGGGCACCGCGCACCCCGGCGGCTTCCAGCCCGGACACCCGTACCAGAACGTCGTCGACACCTTCTCCACCTGGTACGGCAACACGGTCTACATCGCCGCCGTGCTCGCCCTCGGGTTCCACGTCCGGCACGGCTTCTGGAGCGCCGCCCAGACCCTCGGCGCGGGCAACGCGGCCCGCGACCGGGCCCTCAAGGCCCTGGCCAACGTCCTCGCGCTGGTACTGACGCTGGGCTTCATCTCCGTACCCGTCGCCGTCATGACCGGAGTCGTGAGCTGACATGACCGACTACACGCACTACGAGACGGGCGCGCCCGTCGTCGACGCCAAGGCCCCCGCCGGCCCCGTCGCCGAACGCTGGGACACCCGCCGTTTCCAGGCCAAGCTGGTCAACCCGGCCAACCGTCGCAAGCACACCGTCATCGTCGTCGGCACCGGCCTGGCCGGCGGATCGGCCGGCGCGACCCTGGCCGAACAGGGCTACCACGTCGTCCAGTTCTGCTTCCAGGACTCGCCCCGCCGCGCCCACTCCGTCGCCGCCCAGGGCGGCATCAACGCCGCGAAGAACTACCGCAACGACGGCGACTCCATCCACCGCCTCTTCTACGACACGGTCAAGGGCGGCGACTTCCGCGCCCGCGAGTCCAACGTCCACCGGCTCGCCCAGATCTCCGTCGAGATCATCGACCAGTGCGTCGCCCAGGGGGTCCCCTTCGCCCGCGAGTACGGTGGCCTCCTCGACAACCGGTCCTTCGGCGGCGTCCAGGTCTCCCGCACCTTCTACGCCCGCGGCCAGACCGGACAGCAGCTGCTCCTCGGCGCCTACCAGGCGCTGTCCAGGCAGATCGCCGCGGGCAACGTCGAACTGCACGCCCGCACCGAGATGCTCGACCTGATCGTCGTCGACGGAAAGGCCCGCGGCATCGTCGCCCGCGACCTGGTCACCGGGAGGATCGACACCCACTTCGCCGACGCGGTCGTCCTGGCCAGCGGCGGCTACGGCAACGTCTTCTACCTGTCGACGAACGCCATGAACTCCAACGCCACCGCCGTCTGGCGGGCCCACCGCCGCGGCGCGTACTTCGCCAACCCCTGCTTCACCCAGATCCACCCCACCTGCATCCCGCGCACCGGCGACCACCAGTCCAAGCTGACGCTGATGAGCGAGTCGCTGCGCAACGACGGCCGGATCTGGGTGCCGAAGGCCAAGGGCGACACCCGCCCCGCGAACGAGATCCCCGAGGACGAGCGCGACTACTACCTGGAGCGCCTCTACCCCTCCTTCGGCAACCTCGTGCCCCGCGACATCGCCTCCCGCGCCGCCAAGAACGTCTGCGACGAGGGCCGCGGCGTCGGCCCCGGCGGCCAGGGCGTCTACCTGGACTTCGCCGAGGCCATCGAGCGCATGGGCCGGGACAAGGTCGAGGAGCGGTACGGCAACCTCTTCGACATGTACGCGCGGATCACCGCGGAGAACCCCTACGAGACCCCGATGCGGATCTACCCCGCCGTGCACTACACGATGGGCGGCCTCTGGGTCGACTACGACCTCCAGACCACGATCCCCGGCCTCTTCGCGATCGGCGAGGCCAACTTCTCCGACCACGGCGCCAACCGGCTCGGCGCCTCCGCGCTGATGCAGGGCCTCGCCGACGGCTACTTCGTCCTGCCCTCGACCATCAACGACTACCTGGCCCGCCATCCGCACCGCGACGAGGTCGACGCCTCGCACCCGGCCGTGCAGGAGGCCGTCGCCGACACCGAGGACCGGCTCAACCTGCTGCTCTCCATCGACGGCGACCGCACCCCCGACTCCTTCCACCGCGAGATCGGCGAACTCATGTGGGAGTACTGCGGAATGGCCCGCACCGAGGAGGGGCTGCGCAAGGCGCTGGAACGCATCCCGCAGATCCGCGAGGAGTTCTGGCACCGCATCAAGGTCCCCGGCACCGGCGAGGAGTTCAACCAGTCCCTGGAGAAGGCCAACCGCATCGTCGACTACCTGGAACTGGCCGAGCTCATGTGCCTCGACGCACTGCACCGCGCCGAGTCCTGCGGCGGCCACTTCCGCGAGGAGTCGCAGACCCCGGACGGCGAGGCCGCCCGCCGGGACGAGGAGTTCTCCTACGCCGCCGCCTGGGAGTTCTCCGGCACCGGCGAGGCCCCCGTCCTGCACAAGGAAGACCTCGTCTTCGAGTACGTCCACCCCACCCAGCGGAGCTACGCATGAAGCTCACCCTGCGCGTCTGGCGCCAGAAGAACGCCGACGCCCCCGGCGCCATGTCCACCTACGAGGTGGACGGTATCTCGCAGGACATGTCGTTCCTGGAGATGCTCGACACCCTCAACGAGGAACTCATCCTCGCCGGCGACGACCCGGTCGCCTTCGACCACGACTGCCGCGAGGGCATCTGCGGGGCCTGCAGCCTCGTCATCAACGGCGACGCCCATGGGCCCGAGCGCACCACCACCTGCCAGCTCCACATGCGTTCCTTCGAGGACGGCGACACGATCGACATCGAACCGTGGCGCGCCTCCGCCTTCCCGGTCGTCAAGGACCTGGTCGTGGACCGCTCGGCCTTCGACCGGATCATCCAGGCGGGCGGCTACATCTCCGCCCCGACCGGCACCGCCCCCGAGGCGCACGCCACCCCGGTGCCCAAGCCGGACGCCGACTTCGCCTTCGAGCACGCCGAGTGCATCGGCTGCGGAGCCTGCGTCGCCGCCTGCCCCAACGGTTCGGCGATGCTCTTCACCTCGGCGAAGATCAACCATCTCAACGTGCTGCCGCAGGGCGCCCCGGAGCGCGAGACCCGGGTCCTCGACATGGTCGGCCAGATGGACAGCGAGGGCTTCGGCGGCTGCACCCTCACCGGGGAGTGCGCCACCGCCTGCCCGAAGGGCATCCCGCTGCCCTCGATCTCGGCCATGAACAAGGAATGGCTGCGGGCCACCCGCAAGGTGCGCCGCTGACCGGCGCGGACCACGAGGTCCCGGTCCCGGGGGCCGCCCGCCCCCGGGACCGGGACCTCGTCGCGTCCGGAACGGATCAGGACGTCACGGTGAGGTCGTCCGCGTGGACCGTGCCCTGCCCGTACCAGCCGTGCAGGTAGACGGTCACCGCCCCGGTCGAGCCGGTGGTGAAGGTCACCGACTGCTTCGCGTACCCGCTCGACGAACCCCAGACGCTCGCGGTCGCGTCCCCGCGCACCCCGAGGTACCCGTAGTTCCCCTGCACCCAACCGCTCAGCGTGTAGCGGGTGTTGGGGGACAGGGTGAGGCTCTGCGCGCACTCGCCGGTCTGCGAGGCGGTGGCCGCCACGGCCAGCGCGTGCGAACCGCCGTGCACCGGGGTGGAGACGACCGCGCCGCCCGCCTCACAGGTCCAGGGGCTCGGCGAACCGCTCTCGAAGTCGCCGTTGACCAGGACCCCGGTGCCGCCGCCCGGACCCGACACGGTCAGGGTGAGGACCGCCGAGTGGGCGAGCGTCCCCGAGGCACCCGTCACCGTGAGCCGGTACGTTCCCGGCGCGGCCGACTCCGCGGCGGACACCGTCAGCTTCGACGTGCCCCCGGCGGTGACCGATGCCGGGGCGAGCGTCGCCGTGACACCGGCGGGCGCCCCGGACACCGTCAGCGCCACGGTCCTCGCGCTGCCGGAGGTCACCGCGGTCCTCACGTCCGCCGTGACGGAACCGCCCGGCGCGACCGAGGCCGAGGCGGGCGCGACGGCCACCGAGTAGTCGTCCGTCACCGGACCGGAGCCGCCGGTGAAGGGTGCGAAGGTGTGGCTGAAGTACCAGGTGTCCTGGACGATGCCGGAACAGGTGTCGTTGCCGCCGGTGCCGGGGCAGCCCCCGTTGTCGCGCTGGAGCGCCCAGAACGACAGGGTGCTGACGCCCTTGGAGACGGCCCAGTCGTAGACCACCGGGGCGTCGGCCGTGGTGAACGTCTCGGCGGGGCCGTAGTCGTCGATGCCCGGCATCTCGATGATGCCGGTCATGCCCCACAGCTGTGCGTCGGTCCTCGACGGGTACAGACCGGCGAGCTGGTCCTTGAGGCCGCTGATCGCCGTCTTGGTGTCCTGCGCCATGTTGTGGGGGGCGCCGTCGTAGTAGTCGAACGTCATCAGGTTCACGACGTCGACCTTCGCGCCGTTGGCCACGGCGTTCTCCAGCACCGCCAGACCGCTGTCGGCGAGGCCGCTCGTGGTGGTGGGCAGGGTGTAGGAGATCTGCAACGGACGGCCGTTGGCCGCGGCCCAGTCCTGCACCTTCTTGATGGCCTTGTTGCGGCGGTCGATCCCGGCGCCGTTCTCCAGCGAGTTGTCCTCGATGTCCATGTCGAGACGGGACACGTCGTAGGTCGTGATGACCTTCTCGTACGCCGCCGCGATGGAGTCGACGCTCGTACAGCTGTCGGCGATCTCGGTGCCGCCGTTGTCGGCCGTGTAGCCGCCGAACGAGGGGATCACGTCACCGCCGCGCGACCGCATGGTGGTGAAGTCGGCGCCGAACACGGACGGGGCGACGGGGGTGCTCGAATCGCCGTTCCAGTAGGGGGTGCAGGAACCGCGGGCCTCCGTCTGGAGGAAGGCCATGGTCAGGTACTTGGCGCCGGACGCCTGCGAGAGCGCGGCCGGGCTGTCGCCGTTCCACGACTCGAAGTACGGGGCGAAGACATGGGCCGGCAGGGGAGTGGCGGCGGTCGCGGCGGCCTGGGCGCCGGTGCCCGATCCGAGGATCAGGCCGGCGGACGCGACGGTCGTCGCCACGGCACTCAGGACTGCGCCGAGTGCTCTTGGACGTCTCATGGGGTGCTCCCAGCGGGGTGAGGCAACGGGCGGATCGCACGGCTCTGCCGCGCCCGGTGCTGGGGCGCGGCCCGTTCCTGTGAGTCCCGGCCGGGGTCACATGCCGCACGGCGAGCAGCGGTCGTGAGGCATGCCCATGATTGGTCTGGACCAACTCGTGGTCAATGTTCTTTGCCGTTTCCTTTCCCATTGCTTACCCGATGCGGCAACTCGTCGTGGGGGAAGGCGAGTTGGCGGCAGAGGGTGTCAGGGCGGACCGAGGTGCGCGCCGAGATAGGCGGCCGTACGGCTGTCCGCCGCCCGCGCCACCTCGGCGGGCGTTCCCGCGGCCACGATCCGGCCGCCCCGGTCGCCGCCGCCGGGGCCGAGGTCGATCACCCAGTCGGCGCCCGCCACCACCGCCATGTCGTGCTCCACGACCACGACCGTGTCGCCCGCGTCGACCAGACCGTGCAACTGCCGCGTCAGCACCTCGACATCGGCGGGGTGCAGCCCGGTCGTCGGCTCGTCCAGCAGATACAGGGTGTGGCCCCGGCGGGTGCGCTGGAGCTCGGCGGCGAGCTTGATCCGCTGGGCCTCGCCGCCGGACAGCTCCGTCGCGGGCTGGCCGAGCCGCAGATAGCCGAGCCCGACGTCGAGCAGCGTCCGCAGGCTGCGAGCGGCGGCCGGGGTGTCCGCGAAGAAACCCGCCGCCGACTCCACCGTGAGGTCCAGCACCTGCGCGATGTCGAGCCCGCGCAGGGTCACCTCCAGGGTCTGCGGGTTGTACCGCGCGCCGTGGCAGTCCGGGCAGGGCGCGTACGTGCTGGGAAGGAAGAGCAGCTCCACGGAGACGAAGCCCTCGCCCTGGCAGGTCTCGCACCGCCCGCCCGCCACGTTGAAGGAGAACCGCCCGGCCCGGTACCCGCGCTCGCGGGCCGTGTCCGTTCCGGCGAACAGTTTCCGCACGACGTCGAAGAGCCCGGTGTACGTGGCCAGGTTGGACCGGGGCGTGCGGCCGATCGGCTTCTGGTCGACCTGGACTAGGCGGTCCACCGCCTCCAGCCCCAGCGCCGACGCGCACCCGGGCACGGGGTGCTCCACGGGCACGTCCGCGGCCCCGGCGGCCTGCCGGTCGGCGAGGGCCCCGGCCAGGACCTGGCCGACCAGGGTCGACTTCCCCGACCCCGAGACGCCCGTGACGGCGGTGAACACCCCCAGCGGGAACGTGGCGTCCACGCCCCGCACGTTGTGCCGCTCCACCCCGTTCAGCCGCAGCCAGCCCGTGGGCGCGCGCACCTCCCGAGCCGGGGCGGGCCCCTCGCCGAACAGAAAACGCCGGGTGGCCGACTCGGGCACGTTCGCCAGCCCGGCCGGGGGACCGCTGTGCAGCACCCGGCCCCCGTGCTCACCGGCCAGCGGCCCCACGTCGACCAGCCAGTCCGCCCGGCGCACCACGTCCATCTGGTGCTCCACGACGAAGACCGAGTTCCCGGCGTCCTTCAGTCGGCCGAGCACCCCGAGCAGCGACCGGGTGTCCGCCGGGTGCAGACCGGCCGAGGGCTCGTCCAGCACGTAGACGACGCCGAACAGACCGGAACGCAACTGTGTGGCGAGGCGCAGCCGTTGCAGCTCGCCGGACGACAGGGTCGGGGCCGTGCGGTCGAGACTGAGGTAGCCGAGACCCAGCTCGGTGACCGTCCCGATCCGGGCGAGCAGATCCGCCGTCAGCACCCGCGCCGCTTCGTCGCCGCCCGCCGTGCGCAGCAGTTCGGCCAGCGAGGTGAGCGGCAGCCCGGCCAGCTCCGCGATCGTCCGGCCGGCGAAGGTGACGGCCAGTGCCTCCGGACGCAGCCGGCCCCCCTCGCACACCGGGCAGCGGGCACTGGTGAGGAACCGCTCGGCCCTGGCCCGCAGGGTGCGGCTCCTGGAGTCGGCGAACGTGTGCATCACATAGCGGCGGGCACTCATGTACGTGCCCTGGTACGGGCGTTGGATGCGCCCGGCCTCCCGCACCGGATGCACCGTCACCACCGGCTGCTCGTCGGTGAACAGGATCCACTCCCGCTCCCCGGCGTCGAGCTCGCGCCACGGGCGGTCGACGTCGTGGCCCAGCGCGTCCAGCACGTCGCGCAGGTTCTTGCCCTGCCACGCCCCCGGCCAGGCGGCGATCGCCCCCTCCCGGATCGACAGCGAGGGGTCGGGGACGAGCAGTTCCTCGGTGGTGCGGTGGACCCGGCCGAGGCCGTGGCACTCCGGGCAGGCCCCGGCCGCCGTGTTCGGCGAGAAGGCGTCGGAGTCGAGCCGTTCGGCACCGGCCGGATAGTCCCCGGCCCGTGAGAACAGCATGCGCAGGGAGTTGGAGAGCGTCGTGACCGTCCCCACGGACGAACGGGCGCCGGGCGCCGAACGCCGCTGCTCCAGCGAGACGGCGGGCGGCAGGCCGGTGACCTCCCCGACCGCGGGCGCGCCGACCTGGTGGATCAGCCGGCGGGCGTACGGGGCGACGGACTCGAAGTAGCGGCGCTGGGCCTCGGCGTAGATCGTGCCGAACGCGAGGGAGGACTTCCCGGACCCCGAGACGCCGGTGAACACGGTCAGGGTGTCGCGCGGGATGTCGACCGAGACGTCCTGGAGGTTGTGCTCGCGGGCGCCGCGCACCCGGACGTACGGATCGTGGGGAGTGGACATGCGCGCGGCTCTCCGTGGGGATCGGTGCGGCTCCGGTGGTCCGGGGCAAACACTCCGATTCTAGGGCGTACCCGGCAGGGGGTGTCGTTCGCCGTTCGTCCGCGGGGCGTCGTACGCGGGCACCGGCGGCGGAGGGCGCGCCGGGCACCCGCGGCGGGGGAAGGCTGCTGTCGCGGGGCCGGTCCCGTCCGGACCGGCCCGTCACCGGGTTCTCAGCGGGAGGGGCGCAGCGCGCGCTTGAGGGGCCGTCCCACGGCGCTGCGGGCGCGCTGGTACGTGGAGCGCTGGGCGGGCAGCAGGGAGGTCTTCGAGAGCTTCCGCTGGAGCCGGGTGTTCTCGGCGGCGAGCTCGGTCAGCTGGGACTGGAGCCAGTTCATCCGTGTCGCCGTCTCGGCGGCGTCCGCACCGGTCCAGGGCCGGACGCCCGGCGGGAAGGCCAGCTTGCTCATCCTCGCCCCGAAGGCGGCACCGCCGTCGCCGTGGGTGAAGGTGTTCTCCAGGCCGTTCTTGTCGAGGAAGTTCGTGAACCGGTCGAACCGCTCCCGGTGACCGCGCATCAGTGGCCCGAAGTCCGCCTCGGCGTGGAGGTCGGCGGGGTCGAGGTGGGCCGGGACCTCGGAGAGCGTCCGGTGCGGGATCTCGAAGTAGCGGCACAGCTCCAGCGTCCGGGAGTCGCCGCAGAGCACGGTGGCCGGCGTGCCGGCCAGGAGCGCCGCGATGTTGCCGTGGATCCGGGAGCCGAAGGAGAAGTCGAAGCCCCGCAGATCCTCCATCCAGGTGGTCGGGTCGATGTAGACCCGGACCTTGTCCTCCCCGTACATGGGGTGGTCGGGGTGGGTGGGGATGGTGGTGAGCGCGGCGTTCGGGTGGGACATGTCGCGCCAGTGCAGCTGCCGCGCCTCGGAGATGTTCTGGCCGATGAAGCGGAGGTGGGGGTAGTGCGCGTGGGTGCGGTTGATGATCTGCCCGAGCTTGTGCTTGCGCACCGCGTCGTGCGATCCGTTGACGGCGATGCGCGATCCGGGCCCGAGCGGTCCGCCGCCCTCCCGGATGGTGAGGGCGGCGCCGTGCAGGAACATCGAGGGGCAGCCGATGACGTCCACGTCCCGGAAACCCATGTCCCGCAGGTACCGCTCGGTGAACTCCCCGCGCACCCCGATGGAGGCGCTGTGTTCGAGCACGGCGGAGACGAACGCGTAGACCGTGGGCTGCATGGGCTTCAGCCGGTCCGCGGAGTAGGTGACGCCGGTCTGGGCGCCGACGCCGGGGACCACGACGGGTATCTTCAGCTTCGATATGAGCTGGGTCAGCCGCTCCAGCTGGCGCTCGAAGGAGGGCCGGAAGGCGTTGGCGAGCGGGACGACGAAGACGTCGTACTCCTCGTTGATCCGGCCGGCGTCGGCGACCCGGGTGGCGATGCCGTTCGACACCACCTCGGAACGTGGCGTCTCCAGGATCTTGTGAGCGGCGTCGCTGAAGATCAGATTGCCCGAGTTGGTGGCGAACACGTCCTCATGGAGGGCGCGCTCGACAGGGACGGCGTCGTAGGGACTCTTCCCCGAGCGCAGGAGTATTCGCTTCACACCGTTAACGTTGGATGCCACAAACCTGAATATAGCTTTACAAACGCTTCTCGTTCCACGCGCATCCTGTACAACTTTTTGCCACCCCGGCGGAACGCGAGGACATGATCGTCCCTCCGCGGGCGCGCACGCGCCGTGTTGCGGACTCCCGGAACGGTGTGGGGTACACCGTACGGCCCTCTTGAGCCCCCGACGGCACCGCCCGTACGCTGCGTTCTGCGCGCGGGCGCGCCTACCGGGGAGGTGGAAGCGCCGTCATGGCCGACTCACTGTCCGAGGACGACATCCTCGAAGCGGTCGCCCGGCATCTGGGCGGACCCGGCCGGGGCCCGCAGTTGCGCCGGACCGGTGCCGACATCGCCCGGCTCCCCATGCTCGACCTGCGCATCGTCCGCTCCATGGAGAGCCGCACCACCCGGTCGGAGAGCAGACCCGGCAGATACGACATATCGGAATTGCCTGCGTACGAGGGCGATCTGCACGACCATCCGGTCGAACCGCCGAAGGACCCGGCCCGGACGCGGACGGTGGAACTGGTGCTCCGCGGTTCGGGGAAGACGGTGGACTGCGGCTGCGACAAGGGACGCAAGCCGTGCGCGCGCTGCCGGGCCAAGGGGAAACTGCCCTGCGAAACCGGCCCGATGTGCCCGGCCTGCGAGGGGGTTGAGCCCTGTACCTGGTGCGACGGCACGGGGGAGCGCCGCAAGGACCCTGGGGCATCCGGCCCGGCGCGGGAGCGCAACTCCCGGGGGCGCGCCACCTGTCTGAAGTGCGGCAAACCGCGCACCGCCTGTCCGGAATGCCGGGGGCGGGGCACCCGCGCCTGCCCGCGGTGCGACGACACCGGCTTCAGGGACTGCCCGGCCTGCGGGGGCGAGCGGTCGACGGAGCACGCCCCGTGCGAGGGGACGGGCCTGGTCACGCTGTGGACGGCGGGATCGGTCCGGCAGGCCCCCGAGTGGAGCCCGTTGAAGCTCCCGGACCCGGCGCCGCCGCTGCGCGTGCGGCAGCAGACCGGACGGGCCGGCGCGTGGGAGAGAGCCACCCTGACCTCGGCCGGCGCCCCGCTCCCCGACGGCCTGGACCCCGCCCACGTACGGGCCGTCGAAGAGGCCCTCGCGCCCGCGCGGCGGGAGGTCGCCCGGCGCGTCGAGATCGGCTGGCTGCCGCTGGCGGCCGTCGAGCTCCCGGACGACCCGGACCACGTCTTCTACGTCTTTCCCGGGCCCGACGGTCCGCAGGTGCTCCCGGTCTGGTCCCGGCGCCGGTCGCTGCGGGTCGCCGCGGTGGTGGCCGGGGTGGTGGTCCTGGTGCTTCTGGTGGTCGCGCTCGTCTGATGTGCTGAGGGCATGAGAGGCGACCACCGGCCCCTGGCCGTATTCGACTTGGACGGCACGCTCGCGGACAGCACCCACCGGCAGCACCACCTGGAAGGCCGCCGGCGCGACTGGAACCGCTTCTTCTCCGCGGCCGTCGACGACCTGCCCCTGGCCGAGGGCGTACGGCTGGCCCTGAGCAGCGCCGAGGAGTGCGAGATCAGGTACCTCACCGGCCGGCCCGAGCGGTGTCGCCGGGACACGGTGGCGTGGCTGGCGGAGCACGGTTTGCCCGAGGGGCGGCTGTACATGCGCCGCGACGGCGACCGCAGGCCCGCCCGGCAGACCAAACTGGAAACGCTCCGGCGACTGGGCCGGGAGCGTGAGGTGCGGATGCTGGTCGACGACGACGAGCTGGTCTGCGACGCCGCCGAGCGGGCCGGATTCCCCGTGGTGCGGGCCCGCTGGGCGACGGTGTCGCCCGCGATGGGGGACGCGCAGGAGCGCGAGGGCCGCACCTGAGCCGGGCGGCGGAACCGGCCCGTCCCGTGCCCGGCCGGGCACGGGACGGCGTGACGGCGCGTGGGCCGAACCGGCGCCGCCGGTGGGCGGGCGACGGGTGACGGGGAGTGACGGTGCGGTCAGCCCGTCTCGTCGAGCCGGAAGCCGACCTTCAGCCCCACCTGGTAGTGCTCGATCCGGCCGTCCTTGATCTCGCCGCGTACCTGGGTGATCTCGAACCAGTCGAGATTGTGCAACGTTTCAGAGGCTCTTGCGACGCCCCTGCGGATGGCGTCGTCGACGCCCTCATGTGAGGTTCCCACGATTTCGGTGACCCGATAGACGTTGTTCGACATCCTATGTCCCCTTTCGTTCCTACCACGGTGCCCCACCCGGGCCGGGGGCGCGAGGGGTCGGGGAGCGTAATGTCCCGTGAACGGACCTTGACCAAAGTATTGGTCCATACCAAAATCCAGCCACACCCGTGCGAGCACAGCCCGCAGTCCCCCACACCGGGTCCTGAATTTTGTCGTGCCGTTTCGCAGAAGGTGAACCTGGTGAAGAACCGCGTACTCGTCGGAGCCGTCGCGCTCGTTTCCGCCTTTGCGCTGAGCGGATGCGGAATCCTTTCGGGGGAGGAGGCATCCGGCAGCAAGAAGGTCACGATCTGGCTGATGAAGGACAGTGTTTCCGACGATTTCCTGAAGCGCTTCACGGAGGAGTACCAGAAGGATCACCCCTCCGTGGAACTGGAGTTCAAGTTCCAGAGCTGGAGCGGAATCGGCCCGAAGGTCACCGCGGCCCTCAGGAGCAAGGACGCCCCGGACGTCATCGAGGTCGGGAACACCCAGGTCGCCCAGTACGCGGAGAGCGGCGGTCTGCGCGACCTCACCCTGGAGTCCGTACGGGACCTCGGCAGCGAGGACTGGCTCCCCGGCCTCGCCGAGCCGGGCAGCATCGACGGAATCCAGTACGGGATCCCCTGGTACGCGGCCAACCGAGTGGTGATCTACAACAAGGAACTCTTCGAGCAGGCCGGAATAAAGAACCCGCCGAAGACCCGGGACGAGTGGATCGAGGACAGCGAGCGGCTCGACCGCGCCGGAAATCAGGGAATCTACCTCGCCGGTCAGAACTGGTACGTCCTCGCCGGATTCATCTGGGACGAGGGAGGCGAACTCGCCGAGGAGCGGGGCGGGAACTGGGCCGGTGCCCTGAACAGCCCCGAAGCGCTGCGGGGGATGAACTTCTACAAGGAACTCCAGGCGCTCGGCGACGGACCCAAGAACGCGGACGAGGAAAAGCCCCCGCAGGCCGACGTGTTCGCCAAGGGCAATGTCGCGCAGATCATTTCGGTACCCGGAACCGTCGCCCAGATCGAGAAGAAGAACCCCGAACTCAAGGGAAAACTGGGCTACTTCCCGATCCCGGGCAAGACCGCGAAAGAGCCCGGCTCCGTCTTCATCGGCGGATCCGACCTGATCGTGCCGGACAACGCCGACCAGCGGTCCGCGGGCATCGAGGTGGTCAAGGCGCTGGCGGGCCGCAAGTGGCAGGAAGAGCTCGCCAGGACCATGAGCTACGTGCCCAACAAGCCCGACCTCGCCCGGGTCCTCGTGGGCCAGGAAGGCACCGCGGCCATGGCCAGGGGCGCCACGAGGGGACGCGCCACCCCCAACTCCCCGCAGTGGGCGGACGTCGAGGCCGACAACCCGATCAAGCCGTACATGACGGCCGTGCTGGAGGGCGGCGACCCGGAGCAGGAGGCCAGGGCCGCCTCGGAGAAGATCACCTCCAGGCTCGCGGGCAGCTGACCGCGCGGGCCGCCGCGCGGCAGCACGGCCGCCGGGGCACGACCGCTTCCGGACACCCTCGGGATTCAGACTTCGCACATCCCGGCGCTCCATGGCGGTCATGTCGAATCCAGCCGGTCACGGAAGAAGTAGGGGTGCCGGGCCTTCGCCGCAGCGCGACGGCCCGGCGGCCGCCCTTGCCGATCCGTTCCCGGAGACCGTCATGAACGCGCTGCCCGTCACCCCGCTCCCCGTCGCCCCCACCGTTCCCGCGCAGCCCGTCGCCCCCACCACCGCTCCCGCCGCCACTCCCCACCCGCCCCGCTACCGGGTGTCCCTCGCGACCGGCCGGGAGGAGGTCCGGGCCGCCCAGCGGCTGCGCCACCTGGTCTTCGCCGGTGAGCTCGGCGCCAGGCTGGATGGGCCCGAACCCGGCCTGGACAGCGACGAGTTCGATGCCCACTGCGACCATCTGCTGGTGCGCGAGGAAGCCACCGGAGAGGTCGTCGCCACCTACCGTCTGCTGCCGCCCGCCCGGGCCCGGGCCGCCGGACGCCTCTACGCCGAGGGCGAGTTCGACCTCGGCCGGCTCGCCCCGATCCGCGACGACCTGGTCGAGGTCGGCCGGTCCTGCGTCCACCCGGCCCACCGCGACGGCGCCGTCATCGCACTGGTCTGGGCCGGGCTCGCCCGCTACATGGAACGCACCGGCCACAACTGGCTGGCCGGCTGCTGCTCCATCCCCCTCTCCGACGGGGGTGCGACGGCGGCCGGGGCCTGGGAGACCGTACGGACCAAGTACCTGGCCCCCGAGGACCACTGGGTCACCCCCCACCGCCTCTGGCGGCCCACCGGGACGGAGGGACCCGTGCGCACCGGGCTCGCCACGCTCCCCCCGCTGCTCCGCGGCTACCTGCGGCTGGGCGCCCAGGTGTGCGGGGCGCCCGCCCACGACCCCGACTTCGACGTCGCCGACCTGTACGTGCTGCTGTCACTGCGCCGCACCGACCCGCGCTACCTGCGCCACTTCCTCGCCCTCGCCCCGCTGCGATGAACCCCTGGCTGCCCGCCGCGCCCTGCACCCCGGGCGACTGCGCCACCCACCACGGCCGCACCCGCGGTCGCCCGGCCGCCGCCGGCCTGCTGCTCACCGGGGGCGCCGTCATCCTGGCCGGGGCGCTCGCAGCCCCCTTCGCGCTGATGCTCGGCCCGGCCCGGCGGCAGTGGCTGATCCGGCACTGGGCCTACGGCGTCGTGCGCGCCTTCGGGGTACGCGTACGGATCACCGGCCCGCCGGAACCCACCGGAGAAAAGGCCCCCGACACCCCGGCCCCGGAACCGTCACGACCGGCCGCCGGGCGGCCCCGCCCACCGGGGCCGCCCGGCGCGGCACCCGCCCCACCGGGCACGCTCGTCGTCGCCAACCACATCTCCTGGCTGGACATCCCGCTCGTCGCGGCGGTGTTCCCCGGCCGGATGCTGGCCAAGCGCGAGATACGCGACTGGCCACTGCTCGGCCCGCTCGCCGCCCTCGGCGGCACGCTCTTCGTGGAACGCGACCGGCTGCGCGCCCTGCCCACGACCGTGCGCGACATCGCGGCGGCCCTGCGCGGCGGGTCGCGCGTGGTCGTCTTCCCGGAGGGCACCACATGGTGCGGGCACGGACCGGGCGGCCGGTTCTCGCCCGCCGCCTTCCAGGCGGCGATCGACGCCGGGGCCGCGGTCCGCCCGGTACGCATCACCTATCGCACCGCACCGGCCGGGAGCGCCGGCCGGCCCCCGGCGGGCGGCCACCCGGCCGGCCACCGGGGACCGGCCCCGCCGGAACACACCGGCGCGGCCGCGTTCGTCGGCGACGATCCGCTCGTCGCCTCGCTGTGGCGGGTGGTGACGGCGGCCGGCCTGACCGCCGAGATCAGCGTCCTGCCGCCGATCCCGACGGAGGGCCCGGCCGACCGCCGCGCCCTGGCCAGGCTCGCCCGCGACCTGGCGGGCGGCCCCTGACCGGGCGGACGCGGAATCACCCGGCGGGCTCCCGGACCACCGTCGACGACGAGAGCGCGAACCGGCCCCCCGCATCCGTCCACCACCGGTCCAGGCGCAGACCGGCCGCGGCGAGTTCCGCCCGGACGCCCTCCCGGCGGAACTTGGCCGACACCTCCGTGCGCAACTCCTCACCCGCCTCGAAGGACACCAGCAGATCCAGCTCCGGGATCTTCACGCTGTGCGCCTCCCGGGCCCGCAGCCGCATCTCGATCCACTCCCGCTCCGGATCCCAGCGCGCCACATGGTCGAAACCGGCCGGATCGAAGTCCGCGCCCAGCTCGCGGTTCACGACCCGCAGCACGTTCCGGTTGAACTCCGCCGTCACCCCCGCCGCGTCGTCGTACGCGGCGACCAGCACCTCCTCGTCCTTCACCAGGTCCGTGCCGAGCAGCAGCGCGTCACCGGGGGAGAGCAGCGACCGCACCGACCGCAGGAACACCGCACGCTCCTCGGGAAGCAGATTGCCGATCGTGCCGCCCAGGAACGCGACCAGTCGCGGCCCCGGAGTGCCCGGCAGCGCGAGACCTCCCGTGAAATCGGCGACCAGGGCGTGCACGGACAGCTCGGGCCGCTCGGTGAGCAGCGACCCGGCGGCGCCGCGCAGCGCGCTCTCGCTCACGTCGACCGGTACGTAACTGTGCAGCCCGGGCAGTGCGTCCAGCAGGTGCCGGGTCTTCTCGGACGACCCCGACCCCAACTCGATCAGGGTCCGCGCCCCGGACGCCGCGGCGATCTCCCCGGACCGGTCGACCAGGATCTCGCGCTCGGCGCGGGTCGGGTAGTACTCCGGGAGCCGGGTGATCTCCTCGAACAGTTCGCTGCCGCGCGCGTCGTAGAACCACTTGGGCGGCAGGGTCTTCGGATGCCGGGACAGACCGTGCAGGACATCGGCGCGCAGCGCCGCGTCCGTCGCGTCCACCGGCAGGGTGCGGGTCAGCAGGAAAGGACTCACGCAAGGGGCTCCTTGAGCGGGGTCAGCAGGACGTCGGTACGGGTCGCCGTCAGCAGCGTGCGGTCGGCCACGGTGCGCCAGCGCGGATCGTCGTCGTACGGTTCCGAGGCCACGGCCGTGCGCGGGCCGGGCCCGGAGAGGTACGACAGGGTGTCGCCCCAGGCCGTCGCCACGATCGTGGTGCCGTCGGTGACCAGAAGGTTCAGCCGGGACTCCGGTGCCGCGGCGGCCACGTCGAGCACCGTGTCGGCGACGGCCTGCGGCAGGTCGTCGCCATCGGCCAGCCGGTGCTGCACCAGGGCCCAGACCAGGGCCGAGTCACAACGGGCGGCGAGGGCGAGCAGTTCGGCCGGCGGCAGCGCGGCGGCGAGCGGGGCCACCGAGAGGGGCCAGCCCCGCACCGCGCCGTTGTGGCTGAACAGCAGCCGCCCGGCGGCGAACGGCGCGGCCGCGGCCTCACCGTCCTCGCCCGCCTCGGTGGCGTCCCGGACGGCGGCCAGCAGCGCCGTGCTGCGCACCACCCTGGCCAGGTCGGCGAACGTACGGTCGCCCCAGACCGGACCCGGCCGCCGGTAGCGGCCCGGCACCGGATCGCCCTCCGCGTACCAGCCGACGCCGAAACCGTCCGCGTTGACGGTCCCGTACCGCTGCCGGCGCGGCGCCCAGGACTGGCGCACGAGCGAGTGGGGCGGCTCGGTCAGCACTTCTCCCAGGGCCACCGACGGTCCCAGATAAGCAATGTGACGACACATCAGGCATCCCTCGCGGTACGGAAACCGGAGAAGATCTGGCGCCGCACCGGCAGATCCCAGTTGCGGAACGTCCCCCGGCACGCCACCGGGTCCACGGCGAACGAACCGCCGCGCAGCACCTTGTGGGCCGGGCCGAAGAACACCTCGGAGTACTCGCGGTACGGGAACGCCGTGAAACCGGGGTGGGGCAGGAAGTCGCTCGACGTCCACTCCCACACGTCACCGATCAACTGCCCCACCCCGAGCGGCGACCGGCCCGCGGCGTACGCCCCCGCGGCGGCGGGCCGCAGATGGCGCTGCCCCAGGTTCGCCCGCTCGGGGGTCGGATCCTCGTCCCCCCAGGGGTAGCGTCGCGAACGCCCCGACACCGGGTCGTGGCGCGCCGCCTTCTCCCACTCCGCCTCCGAGGGCAGCCGGCGCCCCGCCCAGCGGGCGAACGCGTCGGCCTCGTACCAGCTGACATGGAGCACCGGCTCGTCCCGGGGCACCACCTCGGTGACGCCGAAACGGCGGCGCAGCCACTGCCCGGCGTCCCGGCGCCAGAACAACGGGGCCGCCAGGTCGTGCGCACGGACCATCGCCCACCCCTCCGGCGCCCACCAGCGCCGCTCGGTGTAGCCGCCGTCCTCGATGAACTCCCGGTACGCGCCGCAGGTGACCGGTGCCGTGTCGATGAAGAAGCCCGGCACCTCCCGCACGTGCGCGGGCCGTTCGTTGTCCAGCGCCCACGGCTCGGTGGACGTGCCCATGGTGAACGGGCCGCCCGGCACCAGGACCTCCGCCGCGAGCCCCGCGGCGTCGGTGGGCACGGGCGGGACCGGAGCGGTCAGCACGGCGGGCCCCGACCGCAGCTGATGGGTGATCAGCATCGTTTCGTCGTGCTGCTGTTCGTGCTGGGCGATCATGCCGAAGACGAAACCGGACCGCACCAGCGGCCGGGCGTCGTCCAGTTCGGCCCCGTCGAGCACGTCCAGCGCCCGGCCGCGCACCTCGGCGGCGTACGAACGGGCCTCGGCGGGGGGCAGCAACGGCAGCGACGGACGCGTCGCCCGGGGATGCTCGAAGGCGTCGTACAGCCCGTCGATCTCCGGGCGCATGGCGCTCCGTCCGGCCACCCCGCGCAGCAGCCACAACTCCTCCTGGTTGCCGATGTGCGCGAGGTCCCAGACCAGCGGGGACATCAACGGCGAGTGCTGGGCGGCCAGTTCGCGGTCGTCCACGCTGTCGGTGAGCAGCGCGGTGCGCCTTCGTGCGGTGAGCAGCGCGGCGAGGGCGCGTTCCCGGAGCGGTTCGGGGTCCGTCCCGTGCGGTGCGGACCCGGTGGGTGCGGTGGATTCGGTCATGAACGCAGTCCCTCGGAACAGTGGCCCGGACCGCCGGGCGAGCCCGGCGCGAGCAGTTCGGGAAGATCGTCGGCCGGACACCGGCCCCGTGCGGTGAACCGGTCGTGGAACCCGGTCACCGTCTTCAGCACGTCCTTCGTGACCCCCAGCCGGGGCAGCGCCTCCAGCGCGATCCCGAAGCAGGCGGTGGCCGCCGCTCGCAGCGCGGGATCGGCCAGACCGCTGCGGGCGGCGGCCGTCCAGAGCGGATTGCACGGCGCGGGCCGCGCCCCGGCCGCCCCGGCCAGCGGTTCCACGACGCGGTACACCGCCTCGGCGGCCTCCGGGTCGTCGAACAGAGCGGTGGTGACGGCGAGCGGCACCAGCCACCCGTCCGCACCGTGCTGTGCGTCGATCATGCGGAGCTCCAGATGCCCGCGCGGGCGAACCGGCGGGAAGAGCGTGCTGATGTGGTAGTCGAGATCGGCGCGCACCGGTGGTCTCGGCGCGCCGGTGCGGATCCAGTCGCGGAACGTCAGCCCGTCCGGCACGGCCCAGGGGCCCGTGTCGTCCCGGATGCACATCACCGGCGTGTCCAGGACGTGCGCGGCCCAGGCGTCGCGCGGCGGCAGCAGGCCGGGCGGGGCCAGGGGCCTCCAGGGATCGAGAGCGGCCCAGAGCGACTGCCGGGCGGACCGCCACGGCGTCGGGCGGCCGAGCCGGTAGGGCGAGTTCGCGAACACCGCCACCAGGACCGCGCCCAGCAGGTGGGAGAGTCGCCAGCGCCGTTCGAGACCGAGCGGCCCCGGCTCCTCCGTGCCGGCGTCCAGACAGATCTGGACGGACGCGCTGGTGCACATCATGGCGCGGCCGGCCGGCCCCGACCGGTCGAAAGCGGCCTCCATCGCGTCGTAACGGGGCTCGCGCAACAGCCGGCGCGGGGAGTGCCACGGGTCGACGCCCAGACCCACCGGGGCGAGACCCGCCCGGTCCAGGGCGTCACGCACCGAGGTGAGATCGGCGGTGGTGGCGTCGATGCACGCCATCAGGGAATCGGCGGGGAGCGAACTGAGTTCCAGCTGGCCGCCGGGTTCGAAGGTGAGCGCCGCGTTCAGGGGCAGGGCCCGCAGTGCGGCGGCCGCCGCGTCGAGACGGTCGGGGGAGACGGGGACGCGAGGACGATCACGGTCGTGAATGAGCCATTCGAGTTCGACACCGACCCTGCGGGGCGGGCCCGTCTTGAAGCAGATGCACCGCAGTAAGTCCTCCGCCTCGCCCTCGCCGAGGGGCGGGGACTGGCCGGGCGGACCGTGTTCTCCGGGTGTGTCGGACGACATGCCGGGGCCTCCTTTCCGAGTGCCTCCGTACCACCCAAACCCCTGCGGATGGATCGCACAAGGGCGCCCCCGCGCGCCGGAAAACCGGTTGCGCCCGCATCGCGGCGGCGACGAGCATGCCCCGTATGCACCACACGGGGGAGTACCGATGAGCGCCCGCCTGCGCGGCATCGCGCGCGAGACCGAGGCCATCGTCCGGGCCGGCCGCTACCGCACCGGGGACGGGCGGGAGGTGAGCATCGAGCGCGCCCTGACCGCCGCACTCTCGGGAACCAGGCTGTACGGCCCGGAGCCGGTGCCGGTCGCGGTGCTCGACTCCGACCGCACACCCGCCGTCGAGGTCACCGGCGAGAGCAGCCTGCGGGCGGCCCACCGGATGACCACCGAGGGCCCCGGCAAGGTCGCCGTCCTGAACTACGCCTCCGCCCGCAACCCCGGCGGCGGCTACCTCAACGGCGCACAGGCCCAGGAGGAGGCCCTGTGCCGCGGCTCCGCCCTGTACGCCACCCTGCTGCGCGCCCCCGACTACTACGCCCACCACCGCGCCGAACGCAGCGCCTTCTACACCGACCGGGTGATCCACTCACCCGGCGTACCGGTGTTCCGCGACGACCGGGGCACGCTGCTCGACACCCCGTACACCGTCGGGTTCCTCACCTCGCCGGCGCCCAACGCCGGAGTCATCCGCAGCGGCGCCCCCGAGCAGGCCCACCGCATCCCCGCCGCGCTCGCCTCCCGCGCCGAGCGGGTGCTGGAGGTGGCGGCGGTGCGGGGGTACCGCAGACTGGTGCTGGGCGCCTGGGGCTGCGGTGTGTTCCGCAACGACCCGGCGGAGGTGGCCGGTGCGTTCCGGGCGCTGCTCCTGGACGGCGGCAGGTTCGCCGGGCACTTCGAGCAGATCGTCTTCGGCATCCTCGACCGGAACCCCGGATCCGCCATCCGGGCCGCCTTCGACCGGACGTTCGGCGACCGGACCGGGCAGTAGTCCTGCCCCGACGGCGCACCGGCCCGGGCGGCGGCCCGGTCCCGACGGCGGATCAGCTCCAGCCGTAGCGCTCCCGCAGCCGCCCGGCGACCAGATCGAACCTGTTCCGGTCCAGCGCGCACGCCTCCCGCCGCATCCCGTCCTCGTGCACCCGCAGGACCCGGTCCAGATCGACCCACGACGGACGGCCCGAACCGTCCCACGGCCCGGCCCCCAGCGCCACCCACTCGTGGTCCCGGTCGTGCTGCTTGCTGGACAGCTGCACGGCGAGCAGGGTGCCCGCCTCCTCACGGGCCACCACCAGGACCGGACGGTCCTTGCCGCGCCCGTCCCCCTCCTCGAACGGAACCCAGGTCCAGACGATCTCGCCGGGGTCGGGGTCGCCGTCCCGGTCGGGGGCGTACGAGGTGCGGACCGGGCCCACGTCGTGCGGGTCGGCCTCACGGGTGGCGGCCGGGCCGGTGCGGCCGGGGAAGTCGTCCGGGTGGGTGACGCGGTCGTCACGGTGCTGGATGGTCATCCCCACACCGTAGGACCTGCGCGGCCCGTCACGGGGAAAGGGGCCGGTGGGCCGGGTCGCGCGCCGCACGGCGGCCCCCGGCACGCGGCGCCCCCGCCCGGCGCCGACGGGCCGATCGTACGCCCGGGGCCCGGGTCTGGAAGACTGCCCGACGCCATGAGCCAGTTACCGAACCAACCCGCCCCACGCCCCGTTCCCACCAGCGCCGACGTCGCACGGCTCGCAGGTGTCTCCCGGGCCACCGTGTCGTACGTACTGAACAACAACGCGACCGTACGGATCAGCGAATCCACCCGCCGCCGGGTCAGGGAGGCGGCCACCGACCTGGGTTACGTGCCGCACGCCGCCGCCCGCAGTCTGCGCGCCGGACACACCCGCATGGTGCTGCTGCCCACCGCGAACTTCCCGGCCGGCCCCCTCCAGCACCGGTTCTTCCACGAACTGGAATCCGGGCTGCGCCGCCTCGACTACACCGTGGTCCAGTACGGCAGTACCGGACTCGCCCCCGAGGACGTGCCCCGCGCCTGGGCCGAACTCCGCCCCGTCGCCGTCATCGCCCCCAGCACGATCTCCCTCACCCCGCAGGGCATATCCGTGCTCGGCCGCTCCGGGGCCCGAGCCGTGATCACCCTCGGCCCGCAGCCGGTGCCCGGCGCCCACGCACTGGTCATGGACCAGCGAAGGGTCGGCAACTGCGCGGTCGGACACCTGCTGGAGCGCGGCCGGCGGAACATCGGCGTGGTCATGCCGGAGGAGGCGGGCCTCGTCCCGTTCTCCGAACCCCGGCTGGCCGGAGCCCGGCAGGCCGCACGGGGCGGCGACGCCCGGATCGAACCGCTGCCGCTGCGCTACGACGAGGAAGCGGCCGCCCTGCTCGCGGCCCGCTGGCACACCCTGGGCCTGGATGCCGTGTTCGCCTACAACGACGAGTACGCGATGCTCCTGATGCGCGCCCTCCAGGACGCGGGCATCGACGTGCCGGGCGAGGCCGCCGTGGTCGGCGCCGACGACCTGATGCTGGGCAGACTGCTGCGGCCCCGCCTCAGCACCGTACGTCTGGAACTGGCCACGGCACAGCCGCTGGCGGACCTCGTCGACCGGTTGGTGCGACAGCCCGGCGGGACCCCCGAGCACCACGACCTGCTGCGCGCCGGGGCGATCCGCCGCGAATCCAGCTGAACCGCCGGAACGCCCGGTCCGCGGGCCGCGGTCGTGCCGCGACATGCGGTCCGCGCACCACATGCCTAGCGTCATGACCATGAGTCATCCGCAGAGCTACGAGATCCTGCTCGTCCCCCGGTTCACCAAGGAGGGCGACGACGAGGCCGAGCCGGGCGGTCCGATCCGCTCGGCGACCGTCTCGGCCACCGGCGAGACGGGCGCGTCGGGCTACCCGCGGTACGCGGGCGAAGGCATCGTGGCGGACATCGACCCCGCCACGCACGCGGTCGAGGCCCTGCTCGTCGACGGCGCCGAACTGGCCTACGGGCTCTCGGCGCGGGTCGGGGAGAAGAACGCCGAGACGGGCGCCGACGCCTGAACCGCCCGGAGCCCGGACCGTCGGCCCCGGACACGCCCGGCGCCCACGGCACGCGGCCGGCCCCGGCACCGACGGCCGGGAGCTCGGACGCGGACACGGCAGGGGTCCGGCCCGTCGCGAACCGCCGACCGGCCGGCCCCCCCCCAGGGGGTGCGCGAAACCCGCTACTGCCCCTTCTGCTGCTCCTCGATGGACTTGCGGACCTCGTCCATGTCCAGCTTCCGGGCCTGCCCGATCACGTCCTCCAGCGCCGCCGGGGGCAGCGCTCCGGGCTGTGCGAACACCGCCACGTTCTCCCGGACGATCATCAGCGTGGGAATGGAGCTGATCTCGAAGGCCGCCGCCAGCTCCGGCTGGGCCTCCGTGTCGACCTTGGCGAAGACCAGGTCGTCATGGCGCTCCGAGGCCGCGTCGTAGACCGGCGCGAACTGCCGGCACGGCCCGCACCAGGAAGCCCAGAAGTCGATCAGGACGAAGTCGTTCCCACTGACGACCTGGTCGAAGTTTTCCTTGGTGAGCTCGATGGTGCTCATACTCCGCTACCTCTTCCTGTGCCCGTTCGGACCTGTCCGGCACAACGGTGCCCGTGCATGCGCTATTCCACCTGCCCGTGTGGCCACCGCCCACACCCACCAGCAGACTGTCCCCATGACTGATCCCTCCCTGAACGCCGAGTACGACGTCGTGGTGATCGGCGCCGGTCCGGTCGGCGAGAACGTCGCCGACCGGGCCCGTGCCGCCGGCCTGAGCACGGCGGTCGTCGAGTCGGAACTCGTCGGCGGCGAATGCTCCTACTGGGCCTGCATGCCCAGCAAGGCGCTGCTGCGCCCCGTCGTCGCCCGCGCCGACGCCCGCCGCGTCCCGGGCCTCGCCGACTTCGTGCAAGGGCCGCTCGACACGGCGGCGGTGCTCGCCCACCGCGACGCGTACGCCTCGCACTGGAAGGACGACGGACAGGTCGCCTGGCTGGACGGCATCGGCGCGGACCTCCACCGGGGACTGGGCCGGCTCACCGGCGAGCGGACGGTCCGCGTCACCGCCCCCGACGGCACGGAACGCCGGCTCACCGCCCGGCACGCCGTCGCCGTCTGCACCGGCAGCCGGGCCGTCGTCCCCGACCTGCCCGGCATCGACGGGGCCCGCCCCTGGACCAGCAGGGAGGCGACGAGCGCCAAGGAGGTGCCCGGCCGGCTCGTGATCGTCGGCGGCGGCGTGGTCGGGGTGGAGATGGCCACCGTCTGGCAGGCCCTCGGCGCCCGGGTGACGATGCTGGTCCGCGGCACCGGAATCCTGCCGAGGATGGAGCCCTTCGCGGGCGAACTGGTCGCCCGCGCCCTGACGGAGGCGGGCGCCGACATCCGCACCGGGGTCTCGGCGACCTCCGTGCGGCGCGCGGTGCCGGACGGCCCGGTCCTCGTGGAACTCGACGACGGCACGAGCGTCGAGGCCGACGAGATCCTCTTCGCCACCGGCCGGGCCCCGCGCACCGACGACCTCGGCCTGGAGACGGTGGGCCTGGAGCCCGGCTCCTGGCTCACCGTCGACGACAGCTGCCGCGTCGACGGCACCACCTGGCTCTACGCCGTCGGCGACGTCAACCACCGGGCGCTCCTCACCCACCAGGGCAAGTACCAGGCACGCGTCGCGGGCGCCGCGATCGCCGCCCGCGCCACCGGGGCCCCGCCGCTGGAGACCGGTCCCTGGGGCGCCCACGCCGCCACCGCCGACCACGCGGCCGTCCCCCAGGTCGTCTTCACCGACCCGGAGGCCGCCTCGGTCGGCCTCACCCTCGCCGAGGCCGAACGGGCCGGCCACCGGGTCCGCGCCGTCGACCAGGACCTCGCCGCGGTGGCGGGGGCGGGCCTGTACGCGGAGGGCTACCGGGGCCGCGCCCGCATGGTCGTGGACCTCGACCGGGAGGTCCTGCTCGGCGTCACCTTCGTCGGGCCGGGCATCGGCGAACTGCTGCACTCGGCGACGGTCGCGGTCGCGGGCGAGGTCCCCATCGCCCGGCTGTGGCACGCGGTCCCGGCCTACCCGACGATCAGTGAGGTGTGGCTGCGCCTGCTGGAGGCGTACCGGGGCTGAACGCGCCCGGGCGGGACACGACGGGAGGCGGTCGGAACACCGCGGGGCCCGGCGGCCGCGGTGCCGTCCGGCGCGGGCCGCACACCAGGTCGGGCGGCACCCCGCCCGACCTGGTGTGCGGCAGATCACGATGACTGATGGCCATGCCGCTTCCTACGATGCGTGACTGATGCAGCTATCCCCGCGAACCCCGCTCGGCCCGAGGAGACGGATTCCGTGAGCACCAGTGACGCCGGACCCGAGAGCTACTACGAGCGGACGGGCGAGGGCCGTTACCGGCCCACGGCCCACGCGAGCGGTGCGTGGAGCACCGACGAACAGCACTTCAGCCCGCTCGCGGGGCTCGTCGCGCACGAGATCGAGCAGCACCTCACGAAGAGCCCCGGGAACCTGGCGCTCTCCAGGATCAGTTACGACATCCTCGGCCGCATCGCCCTCGACGAGTGCGAGATCACCGTGGAGACCGTCCGCCCCGGCCGGACCATCGAACTCCTGGAGGCGACCGTGGTCATCGGCGACCGCCCGGTCGTCCGCGCCCGCGCCTGGCTGCTGGCCTCCCAGGACACCTCGTCCGTGGCCGACAGCCCCCACGAGCGGCTCCCCGCGCCGGAGGAGCTCACCCCCTGGGCGATGGGCGAGAAGTGGGACGGCGGCTACGTCTCCTCCGTCGACGTCCGCCGGCTGCCCCCGTCCCGCAGGGGTCGCACGGCGGCCTGGATCTCCTCGCCCCTCGCCCTGGTGGCGGACGAACCGAGCAGCGCCCTGGCCTCGTACGTCGCGCTCGTGGACACCGCGAACGGCATCGCCGTGCAGCAGGACCCCGAGAAGTGGATGTTCCCGAACCTCGACCTGACGATCCATCTGCACCGCAGGCCGCGGGGCCCCTGGACCGGACTGGACACCACCGTCACCTTCGGCCCGACGGGACAGGGGCGCACCAGCAGCGTCCTCCACGACGTCGACGGGCCCGTCGGTCACGCCGAACAGATCCTCACCGTCCGTCCTGCGGCGCACGACTGAGTCGCCGTCCGCCCGGCGCGGTCTTCGCGCCGGGCGGTGAGGACGGCCGCGAGCAGCGGTTTCGTGTCCGAACAGCTCCTCGGCCGGCCCTCCTTCACCACCTCCGGGTCCTGCGCGACCAGCAGCGGCTCCTGCCGGGGCCTCCTGCCCGATCGGACCCCGTGACCGCCTGTCGCCCGGTCAGTTCTCCGGGCCGAAGTCCCCGGTGAACGCGGCGGCCATCCGCAGGTGACCGGCCGCCTCGGCGCTCCGTCCCTGACGTTCGAGCGTGCGGCCGAGCATCAGCCGCGCGTAGTGCTCCACCGGGTCCCGCTCCAGGACCGCCCGCAGCTCCGTCTCGGCCTTGCCGAGCCGCGCCGAGTGGTAGTACGTCCGGGCCAGCAGCAGACGCGGCGCGACCTGCTCCGGCACCTCCGCGACGAGCCCCTCCAGGATCCGGGCGGCGGTCATGTACTCCTTCGCCCCGAAGAACATCTGGGCACGGTCCCAGCGCTCGGCGGCCGTACCGAACTCGTAGTAGGTGTCGTTCATCGGGTCTCCTCCCTCATGGGCTCGACGGTCTGTCCGCAGCCCTGGTGCCCGTGTTCGCGCACGGTCGCCGGATCACCGCGGGCGCTCCGCACCCTGCCCCGGACTGCCCGGTTCCCGGTCCGGATGCCCGCTCGGTCATCCCGCAGTCGTCGGAACACCCCCTGGTTGTTGAATATTCCACCAAGTGGTCGGCGTGGGGAGCCGGGGCCCCGGGCCCGCACGGGAATAGGTTGAGCGCCATGAGCAATCTCGATCGCCAGGCCGCACTCTCCGTCTGCGGAGGACGGGGCTTCGTCGTCGCCGAGCCCGTACGTGAACTCCTCAGCCCCCGCCACGTCCGGCTGGGGGAGTCCACCGAGGTCCGCAGGCTGCTCCCCAACCTGGGCCGCCGGATGGTCGGGGCCTGGGCCTTCGTCGACCACTACGGCCCCGACGACATCGCCGACGAACCCGGGATGCAGGTCCCGCCCCACCCCCACATGGGCCTGCAGACGGTCAGCTGGCTGCACGAGGGCGAGGTCCTGCACCGGGACAGCCTCGGCAGCCTCCGGACGATCCGCCCGCGCGAACTCGGTCTGATGACCTCGGGCCGGGCCATCAGCCACTCCGAGGAGAGCCCGAGGCCCCACGCCAGGTTTCTGCACGGGGCCCAGCTCTGGGTGGCGCTTCCCGACGCCCACCGCCACGTCGAGCCCCACTTCCAGCACCACACCGACCTGCCGACCGTCACCGCCCCCGGCCTCACCGCCACACTGATCCTGGGCGAACTCGACGGGGCCGCCTCGCCGGGCACCGTCTACACCCCGATCGTCGGCGCCGACCTGGCCCTGACCGCCGGGGCCGGGGCGCGGCTGCCGATCGACCCGGACTTCGAGTACGCGGTGCTCTCGATGTCCGGCCGGGTGGAGGTCGACGGCGTGCCGGTACTGCCCGGCTCCATGCTCTACCTCGGCTGCGGCCGCACCGAACTTCCCCTGCGCGCGGACACCGACGCGGGTCTCATGCTCCTGGGCGGCGAGCCCTTCGAGGAGGAGATCGTCATGTGGTGGAACTTCATCGGCCGGTCCCAGGAGGACATCGCGCAGGCTCGTGCGGACTGGGCGACGGGGGACCGGTTCGGCACCGTTCACGGGTACGACGGTCCGCCGCTGCCCGCCCCCGAGCTGCCCGCGACCCCCCTGAAGCCGCGGGGGCGAGTGCGCTGATCCGCGCACGCGCTCTCGGGAGCGCAGTGGCCGGCAGGGGCAGGGCGAGAGGTCGCCCTGCGCGGAGCCGGTCATGAGGGCCCTGGTGGTCAGGTGCGGGTGTGGGTGCGGTGGCTGGTGTCGCACCAGGGGAAGATGGCGCTGCGGCGGCAGGTGCAGAGGGCGACGGTGAAGCGGTCGGAGGTGTGCACGGAACCGTCCGGTGTGGTGATTTCCACCGGTCCTTCCACGAGGAGGGGGCCGTGTTCGGTCAGGGTGATGCGGTGGGGTGGGTCAGGGGTGTTGGGCACGGATGACCACCAGTTCCTCGTTCGTGTCGTCGGTGTGCAGCAGTTGGTGTTCGCGCAGCCAGGGGAGGCGGGAGAGCAGGACGGGGCCGAAGGGGATGCGGGTACGGGCACGTCGCGCCGCAGCGCGGCCAGGAAGCGCTCCTCCGGCGAAGCCCGCACCGAGAGAAGAGCGGTATCCCACTCCCGCCCCGGGACGTTCACACCCACCTACGATGCTCCTCGCGCCCGGGGCTTCCTGCATCCGCGGCGCCGTATGCCGGCCGAGGCCGGCGGACCGGGTGGTCAGTCACCGCTCCGGGCCGCCCCCGGCAGCCGCACCTGCACCATTCCGTCGTCGGTCACCCGGGTGTCGAAGACCGGCTGCGGGGCGGTGGCGGGACCCCGGACGTTGGCACCGTCCGACAGGCGGAAGACGCTGCCGTGCCAGGGGCACTCGACGCAGCCGTCGGTGATCCTGCCCTCGGACAGGGGGCCCGCCAGATGGCTGCACCGGTCCGCCAGGACGTGGATCCGGCCGTCCTCGTCGCGGAAGACCAGCACGGCGGCCTCACCCAGCTCCCGCCGTACCGCCACACCTGCCGGGAACGACTCGGTCCTGCCCACCGCGTGCCATCCGTCGTCCAGTTCGAAGGCGAGCACGCCGGCCTTGTCGGAGCCGGCCGCCTGCCGATAGGCGAGGTGGCCGCCCAGCAGGGCCCCGAACCCGACGGCGCCCAGCCCCGCGAACCCGAGGGCCCTCGCTCTGAGCGGACGGCCGTGGGGCCCCCGGTGGGCCCAGGAGCGGGCGTACAGCGCGACGGCCGTGGAGACGGACGCGGCGTGGACCAGCCCGGTGCGCCTCTGCTGCGGGTGCTGCTCCGCCCAGTCCACCCACCCGGCCAGGGCGGCCGGCGCGGCGGTCAGCAGCCCCATGCCGATCAGTACCCGGGCCCCGCGACGGCTGCCGGGCACGCAGTCCAGCACCGCGGCCGACAACCAGGCGCCGAGCGGAGCCTGGACCAGGGCGGGGTGCAGGGGGTGGCCGATCGGCAGCCCGTGCAGGACGTCCCGCGCGCGGCCCAGCGGGAGGCCGCGCACCGCCTGCCGCACCGGTCTCGACACCACGTCGAGCCGTTCCTGCCGGCCCAGCGCGTCGAGGAACCGCAGAAGAGGGTTCCCGCTCCCGGCGCCGGGGTTTCCCGCCGAACCGTTCCGAGGGCGGGGGGAGGTGTGTTTCCGGATGGACCGCGAAAGGCACATGGCAGGCGTTTGCCATGCGCGTGCCGTGGTCAAACGCCGACCGTCCGGCTCCCACTCCGTCAGCGGGGGCCACGGCCGGCCCCTCGGCCTCCTGGCGGCGGTCGCCGGTCGAACTTGCCCCGGATCTCGTCCCTGCCGCTTCCCAGGGCCATGCCGGACCCTCCTGGGCGTGGTGCTCCGCCCCTTTCGACGGAGGTCCTCGCAGCTACGCGGGCGCGGTGGAGAGAACGGCCGGAGGGCCGGAGCCGTAGGGGCCGCAGGAGATGTTTCAAGCCAACAAACCGGGCAAAAGTTCTTATATGGCTCAATTCGGATATACGATGATGACCGAACAAGCCGGGCCGTGTTCCCTCGTCGAGCACGTGGTGGCGGCCGAGCGGGCCGGCTTCGACTTCTCCGTCACCTCCGACCACTACTTTCCCTGGCTGGAGTCCCAGGGCCATGCGCCTCAGGCGTGGAGTGTGCTGGGTGCGGCGGCCCAGGCCACGGAGTCGATCCCGCTGATGACATACGTGACCTGTCCGATACGCCGTTACCACCCGGCGGTGGTGGCCCAGATGGCCGTGACGCTCCAGCAACTCTCCGAGGGGCGTTTCCGGCTCGGGCTGGGATCCGGGGAGAACCTCAACGAGCACGTGGTGGGCGGCGGATGGCCCGCGGCCTCCGTACGACTGGACATGTTCGAAGAAGCGGTGGAGATCATCGCGGCACTTTTCGACGGCGGCTACGTCGACCACCACGGGCGGCACTTCTCCGTCGACCGCGCCCGACTCTGGGACCTGCCCGCCACCCGGGTGCCGATCGGGGTCGCGGTCTCGGGTCCGCGTTCCTGCGACATCGCCGGCCGGCTGGCCGACCTCGTCATCGCCACCGAGCCCGAGCGCGAACTGCTCGACTCCTTCGGCCGGTCGGGCGGCGCGGGAAAGCCGCGCGTGGGACAGCTGCCCGTCTGCTACGACGAGGACCGGGACGCGGCGGTCGAGCGGGCGCATCGGCAGTTCCGCTGGTCGGTCGGGGGGTGGAAGGTCAACTCCGAACTCCCGGACCCCACGGCCTTCGAGCAGGCCACCACGTACGTACGTCCCGAGGACATGGCGAAGGCCGTGCCGTGCGGGAACGACGTCGGCGAGTTCGTCCGGGCCGTGGGCCGCTTCACCGAGGCGGGGTTCACCGAGATCGCTCTCGTGCAGATCGGCGGCGCGCACCAACTGCCCTTCCTCCGATGGGCCGAGCGGGAACTGCTGCCCGCACTGCGCGAGATCTGACTGCTCCGCCCGGGAGGGGCCCGAGCCACCGCACCGAGGCCACAACGAGGGGCACAGCCATGACACGATCCGCACTGTTCGACGTCGACGGCACACTCACCGACACCAACTACCTCCACGTGACGGCGTGGTGGGAAGCACTGAGGCAGGGCGGGCACACCGTCGCGATGACGGAGGTGCACGATGCGATCGGACTCGGCTCCGACGACCTCCTCGCCAGGCTCCTCGGCGAGGACCGGGACCGCGAACAGGACGCGCACCTCTCCGACGCCCACAGCACCCTCTACGCCACCTGTTTCGAGCGACTGCCCGCGCTGAGCGGAGCGGGTGACCTGCTGCGGGCACTGGCGGACCGGGGGTGGACGGTGGTCCTCGCCACGTCGGCCTCGGCGCACGAACTGGAAGCGCTGCGCCGGGCGCTCGACGCGGACGAGGCCATCGCCGGGGCCACGAGCGCCGACGACATGAAGGAGGGGAAACCCGCGCCGGAACCGGTGCGCCGGGCGATGGACATCGCCGGTGGAACAGCCGAGGAGACCGTCTTCACCGGGGACTCGGTGTGGGACATGCGCGCCGCGGTGAAAGCCGATGTGGCCGCCGTCGGCCTGCTCAGCGGCGGCATTTGCCGCTCCGCGCTCACGGAGGCCGGTGCGGGCGAGACGTACCGGAGCCCGTCCGATCTCCTCGCGCGTCTGGACACCAGCGTCTTCGCCCGGCTGGAGCGGGCCACCTGAGACCCGGGACGTGCCGCGATCGGCCATTGCGGTACGTTCCGCCGCTGCCCGCGCGGGCAGCGCCGTGGAAGCGTGTAGTCCACCCGTGTCGTGCCATGAGCGGTGCGGCACGCCGGAGCGGCGCGGTCGCGTGCGGACCCCGTGCTCCGGTGTCCCCGTCGCCCCGTTGTCAGGAGAGGCCGCGCAATGCCCCGAACGGTTCTGGTCACCGGTGCGAGCGCCGGCGTGGGAAGGGCCGTCGCCCGCGAGTTCGGCCGCAGGGGGGACGGAGTGGGACTCGTCGCGCGCGGCCGCACCGGGCTGGGTGCCGCCGCGGCCGAACTGCGCGAGATGGGGGCCGAGGCGGTCGTGGCCCCCGCCGACGTGGCGGACGAAGCGGCCCTACGAGCCGCAGCCGACCACGTCGAAAGCCTCCTCGGCCCGATTGACGTATGGGTCAATGTCGCTTTCGCCTCGGTCTTCGCCCCGTTCACCGAGATCGCTCCGGAGGAGTTCCGCCGCGTCACCGAAGTCAGCTACCTCGGATACGTCAACGGCACCCGCGAGGCACTGACGCGCATGAAGCCCCGCGGGACGGGGACCATCGTGCAGGTGGGCTCCGCGCTGGGGACCCGCTCCATCCCGCTCCAGTCCGCGTACTGCGGTGCCAAGCACGCCGTGAACGGGTTCACCTCGTCGATCCGCACCGAACTGCTCCACGAGAAGAGCCGGGTGCGCATCACCGTGGTCCAGCTGCCCGCGGTGAACACACCGCAGTTCTCGTGGACCCTGTCCCGCCTGCCCCGGCATCCGCAGCCCGTCCCGCCCATCTACCAGCCCGAGGTGGCGGCCCGCGCCGTCGTGCACGCCGCGGACCATCCGAGGCGCAAGCAGTACTACGTGGGAGCCTCGACCCTGCTGACCATCCTGGGCGAGAAGACGGCCGCCGGGCTGCTGGACCGCTATCTCGCGCGCACCGGGTACGACGCGCAGCAGACCGCCCGGCCCGTCCCCGCCGACCGGCCGCACAACCTCTGGCAGCCGCTCGACGGCGACGGCGAGGACGCGCGCGACCACCGCGCCCACGGCGTCTTCGACGACAAGGCCCGCGAGGGCTCCGTACAGGCATGGTGCTCCCGGCACACCCGCGCGGCCGGACCGGTGCTCGCGCTCGCCCTCGGCGCCGCGGCCGCGGGCGCCCTCAGGCGTACCGGACGGACCACGGCGGGTGACGGCACCGGGCGGCGAATCGGGTGGTCCGGGTGAGACCGCACCGGACGGACGGCCGGACCGGTGAGGACCGCTCGCGGCGGCACGGAAGGGCCGTGGCCCGGACCGTCCTGTGGTGGGCCGCCCTGTTCGGCCTCTGGCTGATCCTGATCAGCTCGGTGGAACCGCTGGAGGTGTGGGTCGGCGCGGCGGCCGCGCTCCTCGCCGCGATCGCCGGAGCGGCGGCCGGACGGGCCGTGGCACGACGATGAACCCCTGGCTGCTCTGCGCATCGGTCCTGCTGGTCGTCACGGGGTTCACGGTGGTCGCCGCCACCACGGGCTCCCCGGCGCGCGGGGCCGGTGCCCAGAACCTCGCCACCCTCCTGATCTGCCTGGTCCTCCTCCTTCTCGCCCAGGGATTCGCCCGCCCTTCCTACGGCGATGCGGCCCTGGTGCTCGCCCTCCTGGGACCGGCCGGGACGCTCGTCTACGCCCGTCTGCTCGGGGCCGAGCTGCGCGGAGCGGCGCGGCACCGGTTCGCACGGCTGTGGACACCGGCTCTCGTCGCCGCGGTCGTCCTTCCGCTCTGCGCGGCGGCCGGACCGGGGCGCGCGCGGCCGGCAAGCTCCTTGCCACCGGGATCCTGCTGGTCGTGGGGAACCTGGTGGGGACGGACGCGCTGCGCAGAGCGGGGAGCGGGGCGGTCGAGGATGGCTGACGTGCTGATCCTTGTCGCCCTCGGCCTCGTAGTCGTGGCGGCGACCGCCGCGGCACTGGTGAGCGACCCCGTGCGGCAGGCACTGGTCCTGTCCCTGCTCGGGCTGTGCCTGGCGGCGCTGTTCCTCGTGCTCCAGGCGCCCGACGTGGCGTTCTCGCAGTTCGCCGTCGGTTCGGCCCTGACCCCTCTGCTGCTGCTCCTCACCGTGCGCACGTCGCGGCGGCGCGCCCGGCGGACCGGAGGGGACGGGGCCGGATCCGCGGGGCCGGACGACGGGAAGCCGGGGTGAACACCACGGGCCGCCGCCGGACGGTCGTGGTCGGGGCGGCGGGCATCGCCGCACTGCTGGGAGCGGCCTGCTTCCGGCTCCCCGGCTTCGGGGGCGACGTCCATCCGTACGGCGAACGGGCGGTCGCAGCCGCGCTGTCCCACCACACGGCGAACGTCGTGTCCTCGGTCAACTTCGATCAGCGGGCCTTCGACACGCTCGGCGAGGAGAGCATCCTGTTCGCCGCCGTTCTCGGGACCGTCGTCCTGCTGCGACAGACCCGTGACGAACGGGCCGTCGCACCCGAACCGCTCCGCGTCGCGTCCCGCCCGCGGCGCTACGCGCTGATCGCCCTCCCGGTCACCGTGCTCGTCGGCCTCTACGTCGTCGCGCACGGGCAGCTCAGCCCCGGCGGCGGATTCCAGGGAGGCGTGGTCGTCGCCACCGGGCTCCACCTCCTCTACATCGCCGTCGACTACCGCGCGCTGGAAGCGATCCGCCCGGTCCCGCTGTACGAATTCGGCGACGCCGCCGGCGAGGCCGCCTACCTGCTCATCGGAGCCGCCGGGACGGTCGTCGGCGCCGCCTACCTCGCGAACACACTGCTGCCCTACGGAACGTTCAACACCCTGGCCTCCGGCGGCATCGTCCCGCTGCTCAACGCGGCGATCGGCGTGGAGGTGGCCTGCGCGGTCGTCGTGCTGCTCGCCCAGTTCCTGGACCAGGCCCTGGAGATCGAGAAGGACCGCCCGTGACGCGTGTGCTGCCGTATCTCGCCGCCGCCTGGATCTTCCTCGTCGGCTGCTACGGACTGGCCACCAGCCGCAACCTCGTACGCTCCGTCGGCTGTCTGGCGGTCTGTCAGTCCGCGACCTACGTCCTGCTCCTGGCGGTCGGCTACCGCGACGGCGGAACGGCTCCCGTCTTCTCCGACGTGAAGCCCGGAACCCGCCCGGTGGTCGATCCCGTCGTCCAGGCGCTGGCGCTCACCGACGTGGTCGTCGGAGCCACCGTCACCGCTCTCCTGCTCGCCCTGGTCGTCCAGGTCTCCAAACGCCACCGGACACTCGACCCGGACGAACTGTCCGAGCTGCGCGGATGAGCCGGCTGCTGCCCCTGCTCGTCGCCGTCCCCCTGTTCGGCGCCGCCCTGCTGGTCGCGGCGGGCCGCCGACTGCCCCGGCTTCCCGCCGAGGCGTTCGCGGGCGTGCTCGCCGGCGCGACCGCGGCGCTCGCGTTGACGATGTCGGCCCGCCCGTCGCCGGTCCACGACGAATGGGTCGGCGGCTGGGATCCGGACCGAGGGCCCGCCGTGGGCATCGTCCTGGTCGGCGACGGCGTGGCGCTCGGCCTCGTGGCGCTGGTCTCGCTGCTCGCAACGGCGGTCCTGATCTACTCGTGGCGGTACTTCGACGAGCGGACACTGCGTCACACCGGTGCCTTCCCGGCGTTGATCCTGCTGTTCCAGGCGGGCATGTGCGGTTTCGTGCTGGCGGGCGACCTGTTCAACGCCTTCGTCTTCTTCGAGCTGATGGGGGTGGTGGCCTACGCGCTGACGGGTCACCGGGTCGAGGAGCCCAAGGCCGTGCAGGGCGCGCTCACCTTCGGTGTGCTGAACTCGCTGGGGGCGTACGCGACCCTCATCGGCATCGCCCTGTTGTACGCCCGCACGGGGGAGCTCTCGATGCGTGCCATCGGGCAGCGGCTCGACGTGCGGGAGGGGCCCGACGCCCTGGTCCTCGCCGCGTTCGCGCTCGTCCTGACCGGGCTGCTGGTCAAGGCCGCGGCGTTCCCGTTCCACTTCTGGCTTCCCGACGCACACGCCGTCGCCCCCACCCCCGTCTGCATGCTGCTGTCCGGGGTGATGGTCGAACTCGGTGTGTACGGTGTGGCCCGCGTGTACGGCACCGTCTTCAGCGGGCCCGGCGGGATCCCTCCGGACGACGCGGGCCGGGCCCTCATCGTGCTGGGTGCCCTCACCGGTCTCGTCGGTGCCGTCATGAGCTGGCAGCAGCGGCACGTGAAGCGGTTGCTGGCGTACGCGACGGTCGCCCACACCGGACTCTTCCTCGTCGGCCTCGGGCTGACCTCGCCGAAGGCCGCGGAGGGCGTGGCCCTGTACATCGTGGGACACGCCGGGGCGAAGGCCGCCCTGTTCGCCTGCGCCGGAATCCTGCTGGACCGTTACGGCAGCATCGACGAGCACGACCTGTACGGAAAGGCGCGTGAACTCCCTCTGGTTTCGGCCCTGTTCGCCGTCGGTGGCCTGGCTCTCGCCGGAATGCCGCCGTTCGGCACCGGGCTCGGCAAGGCGGCCGTGGAGGAGAGCGGCGTCTTGCTGACCGCGCTCTGCGTGGCGGTCTCCGCCGCCACGGGGGCCGCCGTGCTGCGCGTGACCGCCCGGGTCTTCCGGGGAATCGGCCGCAGACCGCACGGGGTGCGGGCGGACGAGACGACGGGCACGGACGAGGAACCGGAGACCCGGGGACCACTGGGCCGGGTGCCGGTCACCATGCAGGCCGTCCCGGTCGCGTTGCTTCTCGGGGCACTGGCCGCCGGGCTGGTACCCGGGTTCGCCGGGGCCGTCGCGCGGGCCGTGGGCGACATGGTTCCCGGCGGGCCGGCGGAGCCCGTGCGCTGGACCGCGGCGGGACTGGTGCTGGGCGGGATCTCGACCCTGCTGGCCGTCGCGACCGCCGCCGTGGCCCTGTGCCGTCCGGCGACGGCCGAGGGGCATCCGTGGATCGCGCCGCTGCGGGGCCTGCACTCGGGACACGTCGGCGACTACGTGGCCTGGCTGCTGATCGGTACGACTGCGCTCGGTGTGCTCGCGTGGCCGGCCCCGGGCGCCGGGTGAGTGCGATGACGGTCCGGCCATGGAGCACCCTGAGGCAGGAAGCAGCCGCGGGCCACCCGGTGCGCGGAGGATCCGTGATCACGGACCGACGCGGTAGCGTTCGGCGTTCTCCTCGCGCAGATCCAGGCCGAGCCCCGGTCGCCCCGTGTCGCCCGGACGCACCGTGCCGCCGCCGGGGAACAGTACGCCGTCCAGGAGCCGCTGTTCGACGAGCACGTGGTCGTGGAACCACTCCGCGTGGCGCAGGTTGGGGATGGCGGCGGCCGTGTGGGCGTGCACGTGCGGGGCGCAGTGGGCGGAGAGCTGAAGGCCGGCGGCGTCCGCCAGGGCCGCCGCGCGCAGCCATCCGGTGACGCCCCCGCACCGGGTCGCGTCCGCCTGGAGACAGTCGACCGCGCCCGCGTCCACCATCGCGCGGAAGTAGGCCGGCGTGCAGCCGTACTCCCCGGCGGCTGCCCGGACCCGGGCCAGGCCCGCCAGGTCGTCGGAGGAGACGGGCTCCTCGAACCAGGTCACCGCCTCGTCGCCGAGGAAGGGGGCCAGCCGGATCGCCTGCTTGCGGGTGTAGGCGCCGTTGGCGTCCACGTAGAGTTCCGCGGCTTCGCCGATGCTGGAGCGTGCGGCGGCGATCCGCGTCCGATCGCGTCGTTCCTCCTTCCCCCACGACTCCCCGATCTTCATCTTGACCCGGGGGATTCCCAGGGTCTCGACCCATGCGCAGAGTTGACGGTCCTGCTGCCGAGCCGAGTACGTGGTGAACCCGCCGCTTCCGTACACCGGCACGTCGGGCGTGACGGCGCCGAGCAGATCGACGAGCGGGAGCCCCAGCAGCCGCGCCTTCAGATCCCACAGGGCGATGTCGACGGCGGACACGGCACCCGCGACCAGGCCGGGGTACCCCGCGTTGCGCACCGCGCGGCGCATCGCCTCGTTGGCCCCGGGCGGATCCCAGGCGCGCAGCCCCGTCACCACCCCGGCCAGCAGATCCCGGACGACGGCCGTGGCCGCGGCGGCGCCGTAGGTGTAGCCGAGGCCCGTCGTACCGTCGGAACGCGCGCGGACCACCACCAGCGTGGTCTCCGTCCACGCGAGCGTGCCGTCCCCCTCCGGGGCGTCGGTCGGCACGGTGTACGCCGCGGTCTCCACGGCGGACACCCGTGGCCCGGAGTCCGCCGGAGCGGCGTTCGTCCCGGTCACCCGGTCTCCGGGGGTTCGCCGCGCCGGTGGTGGCCGGGCAGCATCTCCTGCACCTTGGCCTTGAGCCCCTGCTTGATCATGCCGCCGCGGTCGCTGTCGCCCTTGACGGTGGCGGCGACGAGGGCCTCGGCCTGCTCCCGAGTTGTGTGCGGCGGAATCGGGGGGACGGCCGGGTCGGTGACGAAGTCGATGACGAAGGGGCGGTCGGCGGAGAGCGCCCGGCGCCAGACGTCCTCGACGTCCTCGGGTTTCTCCACCCGCGCGCCGACCAGTCCGATCAGGTGCGCGAAGTCGCCGTACCGGACATCGGGCAGGGACTGGGAGGGAAGGAACTGCGGGGCTCCCGACATGGCGCGCATCTCCCAGGTCACCTGGTTCAGATCCTGGTTGTTGAGCACCGCGACGATCAGCCGCGGATCGCGCCAGCGAGACCAGTACTTCGCGACGGTGATCAGCTCCGCCATACCGTTCATCTGCATGGCGCCGTCCCCCACCAGCGCCAGCGCGGGCCGGTCGGGATGCGCGAACTTGGCCCCGATCGCGTAGGGAACCCCGGGGCCCATGGTGGCGAGCGTCCCCGAGAGCGAGCCGCGCATCCGCCCGCGCATCCGCAGATGGCGCGCGTACCAGTTGGCTCCGGAACCGGAGTCGGCGGCGATCATGACGTCGTCGGGCAGCAGGGCGTCGAGCGTGTGCACGACGTACTCCGGATTGAGCGGGTCGGCCGCCACGGCGGCGCGTCGGCCCATCACCTCCCACCAGCGGGCGGTGTCCTTCTCGATCTTCTTGCGCCAGGCGCCGTGCTTCTTCCTCTTCAGCAGCGGGAGCAGCGCCCTGAGGGTCTCCCTCGAGTCACCGGCCAGATTCACCTCGAAGGGATACCTGAGCCCGATCATGCGCGGGTCGATGTCGATCTGCACCGCGCGCGCCTGGTCCAGTTCGGGGAGGAACTGCGTGTACGGGAAGCTCGACCCCACCACCAGCAACGTGTCGCAGTCCCGCATCAGCTCGTACGAGGGCCGGGTGCCCAGAAGCCCGATCGCGCCGGTCACCCAGGGGAGTTCGTCCGAGAGAACGTCCTTGCCCAGCAGCGCCTTGGCGACCCCCGCCCCCAGCACATCGGCGAGTTCCTCGACCTCCGCCCGCGCGTGCCGGGCGCCCTGTCCGATGAGCACGGCCACCTTCTCGCCCGCGTTCAGGATGTCGGCGGCGTGTGCGATGTCCTCGGTGGAGGGCAGTGCGACCGAGGACGCCAGGCCCAGGCTGGACGGCACCATCTTGAAGGCATGGGTGGGCGGGGTGTAGTCCAGCTCCTGGACGTCCGCGGGGAGGATCACCGCCGTCACCGTGCGTCCGGAGTACGCGGTGCGAAACGCCCGGTCGATGACGTTGGGGAGCTGCTCGGGCACGGTCACCATCTCGCAGAACTCCGACGCGACGTCCTTGTACAGGCTGAGCAGGTCCACCTCCTGCTGGTAGGAGCCTCCCATCGCGCTGCGGTTCGTCTGGCCCACGAGCGCCACCACGGGGACATGGTCGAGCTTCGCGTCGTACAGCCCGTTGAGCAGATGGATCGCGCCGGGACCGGACGTGGCCGCGCACACCCCCACCCTGCCGGAGAACTTCGCGTAGCCCACCGCCTCGAACGCGGCCATCTCCTCGTGTCGGGCCTGGACGAATTCCGGGTCGTTGTCCGCGCGCCCCCAGGCGGCGAGGAGGCCGTTGATGCCGTCGCCCGGGTAGGCGAAGACGTGGTCCACCTCCCACTCGCGCAGACGCTGAAGAACGTAGTCGGACACCTTCATGGGCCTGGTCTCCTCTCGTGTGGTGTGCCGTGCCGCGTGAGTGGCGTCGGGGCCTTTCAGGCGCGTGAACGGCAGTGCCGGAGCAGGCCGTACGCGCCCGCTCCCACTGCCGCGACGCCGGCGAGGACGACGGCCGTCGCCCGGCCGGCGTCCCCCTCGGGCACCTCGGGGCGCGCGACGAGCCGCTCCGGCCGGTCGGACGGAAGGCCGCCGTCCAGTCCGAGGGCCAGGGCCTCCGCCAGATGGACCGCCCGGCGGCCGGTGCCGCCCTCCTCGATCTGCGTACGGCAGCTGAAGCCGTCCGCCAGGACGAGTGCACCGGGAGGCGCGGCGCGTACGGCGGGAAGGACACCCAGTTCACCGATGGTGACCGAGAGCCCGTGGTGCCCCCGCTCGAAGCCGAAGTTCCCGGCGAGCCCGCAGCATCCCTCGTCCAGGACGGTGGCCTCGATGCCCGCGCGGCGCATGAGTTCGCGGTCCGCGTCGTCCTTCAGCACGGCATGCTGATGGCAGTGGGTCTGTACGACGGCGGACCGGGCGAGCCGCAGCGGTCGCCAGTCCTTGTCGGGCACCTCGCCGACGAGGAGTTCCGCGAAGGTGCGCACCTGCTGGGAAAGCCGCTGGACGCCCCGGTCCTCCGGCATCAGCTCCGGGGCGTCGACGCGGAGGGCGGCGGCGCACGACGGCTCCAGCACGACGACGGGGGAGCCTGCCTCCACCCACGGCCGGAGCACTTCCACCGTCCTGCGCAACGCCGTTTCCGCCACACCGAGCTGACCGGTCGAAAGCCAGGTGAGGCCGCAGCACGCCTGCCGGTTCGGGACCGCAACCCGGAATCCCGCGTCCTCCAGGACCCGCACCGCGGCCTTCGCGACGGCCGGGTGGAAGGAGTCGCTGAACGTGTCCGGCCACAGTACGACCGCGTGTTCGTCCCCCGGCTCGGGCCCGGGCACGTTCCGGGAGCCCCACCACTGCCGGAAGGACTCCCGGGCGAACACCGGCGCGCTCCGTTCGCCGGCCACCCCAGCGAGCCGCTTCCCGGCGCGTGCGATGCCCGGGGCGTGGAGGAGGGCGTTCACCGCGCGCGGTGTCAGGCGCGTCAGCCGTGCCCACATCGGCAGCCAGCCCAGGGAGTAGTGGGCGACCGGGCGCAGCCGGTGCGCGTAGTGGTGGGAGAGGAACTCGGCCTTGTAGGTGGCCATGTCGACGCCCACCGGACAATCGGACCGGCACCCCTTGCAGGAGAGACAGAGATCGAGCGCGTCGCGGACTTCGGGCGAGCGCCAGCCGCCGGTCACGGGGGAGTCGTCGTGCCCGCCCAGCATCTCGAACAGCAGACGGGCCCGGCCGCGCGTGGAGTGTTCCTCCTCGCCCGTCGCCCGGAACGACGGGCACATCACCCCGCCGGAGTGGGTCCGGCAGTTCCCGATGCCGACGCAGCGCTTCACCGCCGTGGTGAAGGACCCTCCGTCCTGCGGGAATCCGAAGTGGGCGGCGGGGTCCGCCGGGTGCCACTCCGAGCCCAGTCTCAGGTTTTCGTCGGTGCGGTGCGGAGCGACGACCTTTCCCGGGTTCATTCTGTTGGCCGGGTCGAAGAGCCGCTTCACCTCGCCGAACGCGTCGACCAGCCGGCGGCCGAACATCCGCTCCAGCAGTTCGCCCCGCGCCTGCCCGTCGCCGTGCTCCCCCGAGAGCGAACCGCCGTAGGAGACGACGAGATCGGCAGCGCGGAACAGGAACGCGCGGAACGTGGCGATCCCCTCGGCGTGCGTGAGATCGAACGGGATGCGCGTGTGCACACAGCCCTGCCCGAAGTGCCCGTAGAGCGAGGGGTGATCGTAGTCGAACTCCGCGAACAGTTCCTTCAGGTCGCGCAGGTAGTCACCGAGCCGTTCCGGCGGAACGGCGGAGTCCTCCCAGCCCTCCCAGGTCTCCCGGTCGTCGGGCGGGCGCGCGGTCACCCCCAGGCCCGCCTCCCGGGCCCGGAGCATCCTGTGCTCGCGTCCGGGGTCGTCCGAGAAGGAGACCCGGGAGTCCCGGGTGTCGCGGCCCAGCGCGTCGAGGAGCCCCCGGGCCCGGCCGTCCACGTCGTCCTGGCTCTCGCCGCTGAACTGGACGAGAAGCCAGCCGTCCCCCTCGGGGAACGTGTCCAACGACTCCAGGTGGGAGCCCTCCTCCCGCATGAGCTGGGCCATGCGTCCGTCCAGCGCCTCCAGCAGCTCCGGTTCGCCGTGGGCCAGTACCCGGGGCACATCGTCGGCTGCCGCGCAGATGTCGTCGTAGCCGAGCACGACCATCGCCTCGCGCCGGGGAACGGGCACCAGGTTCAGCTCGGCGCGCAGGACGACGGCCAGCGTGCCCTCGCTCCCGACGAGTGCGCGTGCCACGTCGAAGCCGTTCTCCGGCAGCAGCGAGTCGAGGTTGTAGCCGGACACCCGTCGCGGGATGCGGGGAAAGCCGTGGCGGATGTCGGCCAGGTGCTCGTCCACCACGTGGCGCAGCCCGGCGTAGAGCTCGGCGCGCCGGCCCCCGGCGCGCAGCACGGCCTCGTACTCCTCGCGGGAGGTGGGCCCGACCCAGCAGCGCGTTCCGTCGTACGTGAGGATCTCCAGGCGGCGCACGTTGTCCACCGTCTTGCCGTACGCCTGCGCCGATGCCCCGCAGGAGTTGTTCCCGATCATCCCGCCCAGCGCGCAGTGGCTGTGCGTGGAGGGCTTGGGCCCGAACTTCAGCCGGTACGAAGACAGTTGGCGGTTCAGCTCGTCCAGGACGATGCCGGGCTCGACCACGCACGTCGCCCGGTCCGGCTCCACGGACACCAACTTGTGGCAGTACTTCGTCCAGTCGATGACCACCGCGGCGTTGGTGCACAGGCCGGCCAGGCTCGTGCCGCCGCCCCTGGACAGCACCGGCGCGCCGAACCGCGCGCAGACCCGCACCGCGTCCGCCCCGGCATCGACGTCGCGCGGCACGACCACGCCGATGGGGACCTGGCGGTAGTTCGATCCGTCCGTGGAGTACGCGCCGAGGCTGCCCGGATCGAAACGGACCTCGCCCCGCACATCCGCGCGCAGCGCCCGCTCCAGGCCGGCGACGTCTGCCGCAGCCTCGTCGGAGGATCCGCGGTCCGGGGCCGGCGACCGCGAGAAGGGATGGGGTTCCATGACGGTTCCTTTCTCCAGTGGTCCGCTCCGGGCGCGAGGGGGTCCTCCCTCGGGCGTGTTCACCCCCATCTGCTGCCGGCCAGGGGTGGGGTGTCCAGGCCCACCACCTCCGCCACACCCGGATCGCCGGCCAGGGCCGCGACGACGCTGGTCCCCACATTGCCGGTGGCCCCCGTCACCACCACACGCGGACCCGCCTGTGCGCCCATGGTGTCTCCGCCCTTCCGAAGGGTCGCGAGGAACGTGCTTGTGCCCGCCGTGTCGACCGTGGGACGGCCTACGGACGCAGCAGCGTCTTCACCACCCCGTCCTCCTTCTCCCGGAACATCGCGTACGCCTTCGGAGACGCCCTCCGCCGATCGCGGTGGACAGGGCGGCGAGGCGGCCCACCCCCACGTCCCGCCGTACCTGCCAGGGGAGTGCACGCATGGTGTCCCTCCCAGGAGCGGGGCCTGTGGGTCGCGGTCGGACGCGTCGGTGCGAGCCCTTCCATCCAGCCAATCAGGGACCGGTCCATCCCGCCTCCCGTGGCGCGAACGTTCACGGCAGGGGAGATGGAGGGACACGAAGAGTGCGGCACTCGGGCCGGAACACGACGGTTCCCGCGGAAGCGGCAGGAGAACCGCCCGCCCAGGAGCGACTTGCGGGGGCAGGGAGACCCGCCCGGCCCTGTGCCCGCCCTCCTCCGCGGGCGGTGCGGCCGCTTCGTGGCGTTCGCGCCCCTCGCCGTGGCTCCCCGGCACACCCGATTGCGCGCCGCGGTGCGGTGATTTCGATGCGCTGTCGTGGTGAGACGGCGGGATCCGAGGAAGGGAATCGCTCACACGCGGTAGGTGAGGCCGTACACGGCGCCGGAACCGGACGGTTCGTGACGCCGAGCCAGGTACGACGACATGCGACGAGGCTCCCGCACCGGCTCCAGCACGCGCCGGAGCGTGCCACCCGCGTACAGGAGGAAGTCGATGAGCGCGGTGGACCGGATCGCGGACCCCTGGGGTACCCGTACCCCGTACGCCCGTCATGCGGCCTGGCCGCGACGGGTGGACACCTGCCTGAGCGGGGGGACGGACGCGGCGTCGGTCGAGCGGTGGGTGCAGACGGCCTCCATCCTGCAGTCGAACGGCGACGCGATGGACATCGCCGTCCGCGACGGGCGCATGGTCGGCGTGCGCGGCAGGCCCGACGACCGGGTCAACCGCGGACGGCTGGACCCCAAGGACCTGTTCGGCTGGCAGGCCAACGCATCCCCGGACCGCCTGACCACCCCGCTGATCCGTCACGGGGCACGTCTGACGGAGTGCGACTGGGACACGGCGATGAACGAGGTCGTCTCGCGCTCGCACACACTTCTCGACGAGCGGGGCCCGGGGGCACTCGGCTTCTACACCTCGGGCCAGCTCTTCCTGGAGGAGTACTACACCCTGGCGGTCCTCGCCCGGGCCGGCGTCGGGACGAACCATCTGGACGGGAACACCCGGCTGTGCACCTCCACCGCCGCCGAGGCGCTCAAGGAGTCGTTCGGCTGCGACGGTCAGCCGGGCAGCTACGACGACATCGACCACGCGGACGTCATCGCGCTCTTCGGGCACAATCCCGCGGAGACCCAGCCGGTGCTGTGGATGCGGATGCTCGACCGGTTGGAGGGCGACGGCCCGCCCCGCCTCGTATGCGTGGACCCGCGGCCCACGGTGCCCGCCCGCCGGGCCACGGTCCACCTCGCACCCCGTGTCGGGACGAACGTGGCGCTGCTCAACGCCCTGCTGCACGAGACCATCCGGACCGGCCGCGTCGACGAAGCCTTCGTCGCCCACCGCACCGTGGGCTTCGACGACCTGGCGGCGACGGTCGCGCCGTGCACCCCGAAGTGGGCGGCGGACATCTGCGACGTGCCCGCCGCCCGGATCGGCGAGGCGGCCGAGGTGCTCGGTTCCGCCGAATGTCTCCTGTCGACCGTGTTGCAGGGCTTCTACCAGTCACACCAGGCCACCGCCGCCGCGGTACAGGTGAACAACCTGCACCTGCTCCGCGGCATGCTCGGGCGGCCGGGCGCCGGTGTCCTCCAGATGAACGGCCAGCCCACCGCGCAGAACACCCGGGAGTGCGGCGCCGACGGCGACCTCCCCGGCTTCCGCAACTGGCAGAACGACCAGCACGTGCACGAACTGGCCCGGCTGTGGAACGTCACACCCGACTCGATCCCGCACTACGCGCCGCCGACCCACGCCATGCAGATGTTCCGGTACGCGGAACAGGGCTCGATCCGGATGCTGTGGATCAGCGGCACCAACCCGGCGGTGTCCCTGCCGGAACTGTCGCGCATCCGCGAAATCCTTTCCGGCGAAGAGCTCTTCGTCGTCGTGCAGGACCTCTTCCTCACCGAGACCGCTCAACTGGCCGACGTCGTCCTGCCCGCCGCCACCTGGGGCGAGAAGACCGGCACCTTCACCAACGCCGACCGCACCGTCCACCTGTCCGAGAAGGCGGTCGAACCACCCGGCGGAGCGAGACCGGACCTCGACATCTTCCTCGACTATGCCGTGCGCATGGACTTCCGGGACAAGGACGGCGCCCCGCTGATCGGCTGGACCGACGCCGAATCGGCCTTCGAGGCGTGGAAGCGCTGCAGCGCGGGGCGGCCGTGCGACTACACGGGCCTGACCCATGCCGAGCTGCGTGACCGGAGCGGAGTCCAATGGCCCTGCACGCAGGACGCTCCGGACGGAACGGACCGTCTCTACTCCGACGGCTTCCCCGGGGCCCACCCGGACACCTGCCAGAGCTACGGCAAGGACCTCGTCACCGGCGGGTCCATGGACGAACCGGCGTACCGGGCCGCCAACCCGCACGGCAGGGCGATGCTCAAGGGCGCCGAATACCTGCCGTCCCACGAACCGACCACCGACCGTTATCCCCTCCAACTGACGACCGGACGTACCCTCTACCACTTCCACACACGCACCAAGTCCGCGCGCAGCCCCCAACTGAACGCCGCCGCCGCCGACGTATGGGTGGAGGTCTCACACCAGGACGCCGCCGCCCGAGGACTTGAGGAGGGAGACCTCGCCGAGGTCGCGAGCCCGCGCGGGACGGTGAGGGCACGGGTACGGGTCACCGACATCCGCCCCGGGCTGCTCTTCCTGCCCTTCCACTTCGGTTACTGGGACGAGCCAGGAGGCCACCGGCCGACGGACCCCGCCCGCGGCCGCGCGGCGAACGAGACGACGGTCACCGACTGGGACCCGGTCTCCAAGCAACCCCTGTACAAGGTGGCAGCCGCCACGCTCACCCTCGTCGGGAAGAGCACGGGTACGCACGCGGCGGCGCCCACCAACACCGCCTCCGCCCCGGCCCGCCCCCACCGGGTCCCGGCCACCGAAGGCGGCCCCGCGGCACTCGTCGACGAGGCCATCGAACCATGCGCGAATACGGGACGCGGAGGAGCGCGGTGAACGGAGTCGCCCTGATCATGCGAGCACTGCACCGAGGTGAACGGCGGCTCGCGGAACAACTCGAGGCGGTGGCCGCTCGCCATCGGGCCGAGCACGAGATCCACCACGTGGCCACGGACCTCGCCCGATGGTCCGACGAACACTGCCTGCGCATCGCCGGGGAGGACGTCCGCCACGGTCTCGGCCTCGACGGGCCGGCCCCGGACGGCGCCGACGCGGGCGGTACGGGGGCCGCCGATGCCGCCGACCATCCGTATGCCGGGCTGCTGCTCCTGCACGACCTGTGGGAACTGCATCTCGTAGCGGCCGGCAACTCCCTGTACTGGGAGATGCTCACCCAAGCGGCTCGCGCCGGACACGACGACGAACTGGGGCGCCTGGCAGCAGCGTGCCACCCCCGCACCCTGCGGCAGATGCGCTGGACCACCACCATGCTCAAGAACCTGTCGCCCCAGACCCTCACGGTCGCGTGCGACGGTTCGGCTTGAATTCCTGGACGGGACGGGGCACGCCGTGGCAGGGCGCAGACACTACTGGTAACGCCTGCGGCGGGGAGAAACGTCACCACCGAAGGGCCCCCGCACCGCCGTGGCCGAACGGCGAGGTGTGCGGTGTGGCGTCTCAGGGGCCGGGGCCCGGCACGGTTCCTGTTTGTTCATGGATGAGCGGCCTTCGACGTTCTTGCCTCGTACAGCTGGTCCTCGGTGGGGCCATGAGCACCGCTGCGGGAGCGCCGGCCGCCTCGTTCGCACGAGGACTCGGGGTCGCGGGTGGTCGTCTTGCCGGACGACTTGGCCTCGCCGGAGCGGGCGCGCTCCTTCGGGCTTCCGACTTCCCGGGGGAGCCGCAGGAGTACTGCGCCGGAGAGGTGACCGTATGGGTTTACCCGCGCGAGGGGTACGGGTTCCGTGTTCCGGACCTGCTTGTCTGTCCTGGCCCCTCCTTCCGGGAGGCGAAGAGAAAGAGGATGCCGTGAAGCAGCCCGAAGGCGACGTGCTCCACGAGCTCGCGGCCGATCACCGTGAACTGGAGGCGGTGTTCTGGGAGATCGAGCTGCAACCGGTGGACCACCCGACGCGTGGGGAACTCGTGGACCGGCTGATCGCGGAACTGGTCCGGCACACCGTCGTGGAGGAGACGTACCTGCATCCGGCGATGCGCGAGTGCCTGCCGCACGGTCAGGCCATGGCCGACAAGGAGCTTGCCGATCACGCCAAGGGCGAGCAATTGCTCAGGCGTCTGGAAGGTCTGAGCGTGGGCGATCCCGACTTCAACGACACCCTCGCGAGGCTGAAGTTCGCGGTCGCCTTCCACGTGCGCGAGGAGGAACACGACCTGTTCCCCAAGCTTGCCGCGGCGCTTCCGCCCGAGAAGCTCGCGGAGCTCGGACGGCTGGTCCGTCTCGCCCGCCTGCGTCCGGCCGCGCGACGGGCCGCGAGTTCTTCGAGCGAGAAGCGGTGGCGGCGGCAGGACGCCGCAGCGGACCGCGGGCATGACCAGTCCCCATGAAGGCTTGTCGCGGGGAGGAAGCGGTGGCGCGGACCGTCGGTGTGGAGGAGGAACTGCTGCTCGTCGACCCGCGCAGTGGTGAACCACGGGCACTGTCCGCGGCCGTGCTGGCCGTGGCGGATCGCCGGGCCGAGGGGGAGTCGGCCTTCGAGGCGGAGCTCCAGCACCAGCAGGTGGAGTTCGCCACGAAGCCGCACGGCGACATGGGGGACCTCGGGGAGGAGATCCGCCGCAGACGCTCCGAGGCCGCCGAGAGCGCGGCCCGCGCCGATGCCGCCGTCGTGGCCCTCGCGACCGCGCCGACGCTGGTCAAGCCTTCGCTCGGCGACGGGGAGCGGCACAGTTGGCTGGCCGACAGGTTCGGTGAGACCGCACAGGAGCAACTGACGTGCGGCTGCCACGTGCATGTCTCCGTGGAATCGGACGAGGAAGGCGTCGGCGTACTGGACCGCGTGCGGGCTTGGCTGCCGGTCCTTCTCGCGCTGAGCGCCAACTCCCCTTTCTGGCAGGGCCGTGACACCACGTACGACAGCTACCGCAGCAGAGTGTGGGGGCGCTGGCCGTCGGCCGGACCGGTCGAGGTGTTCGGCACGGCGAAGCACTACCACGAGCAGGTCGGCGCTCTGATGGAGACGCGTGTCCTGCGTGACCCGGGGATGGTCTACTTCGACGCCAGGCTTTCGCACAGGTACCCGACGGTCGAGGTCAGGGTCGCGGACGTCTGCCTGGATCCGGCCGACACCGTGCTCCTCGCCACGTTGACGCGGGGTCTGGTCGAGACCGCGGCACGGGAGTGGCGCGCGGGCGAAGCCCCGGGTGCCGTCGGCGTGAGCCTCCTGCGCATGGCGGCCTGGCAGGCCGGCCGATCGGGACTGGACGGAGACCTCCTCCACCCCCTCACGATGCGCCCGCAGCCCGCCGCCGATGTCGCCGGAGCCCTGCTCACCCATGTCCGGGAGGCTCTGGAGGACACGGGCGACAGCACGTCCGCCGAGACGGCGCTCGAAAAGGTCCTGGAACGCGGAACCGGTGCGAGGACCCAGCGCGAGCTGCTGGCCCGTACCGGAAGTCTCGGCGCCATGGTCACCGAATGCGTGACCAGAACACGTGGCTGACTTCCCCACCGCTGCCGGGAGTTCCCGGGAGGCGGGGTTGCCGCCGGCGTCCGTGCGCCGTACGAGGGTGTGGGTGGAGAAGCCGACCAGCCCCTCCAGCGCCTCGTCACCACGGGTCCTCACGGGAACGCCCGCGGCGATGCCGGTGCCGGCGCCCGGCCGGGTCAGCAGCGCCGCGAGTGCGGCCCGCACCATCATGAACACACTGGTGCCGCTCGACCGGGCCGGTTCGCCCACGCGCCGGTGGAGGCAGCAGCATGTGTCGGTCCGGCCCGAGGGCCAACAGCGCTGCCCGCAAAGGCAGTTCGGACTTCAGGTCGAAGGACCGGGCCACGGCCCGGGCACCCCCGGAACGCGTCCGGAAGTTCGTGTGGCGGAAACAGCGTGACCGGAATGGGTCGTCACAAGGTGCGACGCACTGTCGTTCACTGCTCGGAAGCGGTGCGACGGACGAGAGGTACCCACAGTGCGGCGACTCCTGCGATACCTGCTGCTCGTGGCGGGGGCCGGACTGGCGGTCCTCGTCATGACGGCCGTGCACGCTGCCGCCGTCCTGCCGTTCGCCGCCGTCGTGTACGCCGACGTCTCCGTCGGTCTGTGCTGGCTCGTCGTCGCGGTCCTGCTCCTCCGCCGCCGCGACACCGCGGACGCGCCCGGCGGCGACGCCTCCGGGCCCCGCCACCACCCGGCCGTGCGCTGCCCCACCGACGGCGAACCCCTCGCCCGCCCCCACCGGGGCACCCGGCACCGCCACTGATCCGGCCAAACTCCCGGCACAACCGACCCCGGCCTCCGGCGCTCTGCGACCATGACCGGCGACGACCCCTGCCGAGGAGCCCCGTGTGACCAAGGTGACCACGTTTCACATCAGTTCGGCCGTCATGACGCACCCCGTGCGCCTCGCCCAGGCCCAGGACCTCGCCGCCCGGTTGCGGCTCGACGGCCTCGCGCTCGACCCCGACCCGCAGGGGCCGCCCTCCGCGCTGCGCACCGCCCTGGTCGCCTGGTCGGCCGCGGCACCCGGGGCCAGCCACCACCTCGTCGTCCAGGACGACGTCGACGCCCCCGCCGAACTCCTGGAGATCGTCGCCCGCGCCGCCACCCGGTTCCCCGACGAGGCGCTGGTCTTCTACACCAACTGGCACGCCCGCAACGGCGCCGCCGCCCGGCTCGCCGCCCTCGCCGGCGCCGGCTGGGTACGGGCCGTGCCCGACGAGTTCACGCCGTCCCTGGGCGTCTGCCTGCCGGTCGACACCGCCGCCGCCTTCCGCGCGTACGCCCGCGACAGCACCGAACGCCACGACGACGAACTGCTCTCCGTCTTCTTCCGCGGCCGCGGCCGGATGAGCCTGCTCGCCGTGCCGAACATCGTCGAGCACATCGGCACGAGCAGCATCAACGGCCACGCGGCCCAGGGCATCCGCCTCGCCGCCTGCCCCACCCCCGCCGCCGACGCCGCCCCCCTGCTGGCCCGGGGCCGCGTCCTGGAGGAGCCGGGCTGGATCCCGTACATGCGGTACGGCGAGGGCTACATCCGGCTCGTCGGGCAGGAGCACGGCGCCGACGGCGGTCGCGGGCACCACCGCTGGCGCGACGCCCTGCCCGCGACCGGCCTCACCCGGGACACGATCGATGCCGCGCGGGCCGCGCATCTGCCGAAGGACTTGGCGGCGGAGGTGGCCCGCACCTTCGGCGACGAGTTCGCGCAGGAGCTGTGGACCCACTGCCTGCTGCTCGGCCGGCAGGCGGCCCGGGCGTCCCGCGGGCTGGGCCCGCTGCCGGACGGCGTGCCCGCGGACGCGCTCGACCGGCTGCGGAACTCCGCCGTCGCCACCGCGGGCCCCGCCGGACTCCCGCCCGAACGCCGCCCCGAGGCGGGTGCGGACGAGGTCCGTGCGATGACCGCGCTCGCGTGGACCGCCGTGCACGCGGGGGAGGGGCTCGACCGAGGGGTGCCCCGGACGGGCCCGGGGCGCGTACCGGGCGGCCTCAACGGGCCCGGTGCGTGATCCACACCCCCGGCTCCCAGTACGCGGCCAGGTCCCGCGCCCGGTCGACCCGGAGCGTCGCGAGACCGCCGGGGAAGACGTACTCTCCGTCCTCCGGGAGGGCGAGCCCGGTCCAGTCCTCCCACTCGGCGACCGTCCCCGTGATCCGCGAGGAACGCGCGGACGCCGCCGCGAGGGTGCCGCCCGCGCCCACCTGGGTCCGGATCCACGGATCGAACGGGGCCCCGTCGTCCCGGGTCCACGCCGCGTACCGCTCGATCGGCACCAGCGGATACCGCTCCTTCCAGGTGGGACGCACCGGCACCAGAACCGTCGCGAGCCCGGCGCGCCGCGCCGTGTCCGCCATCCCGTCGAGCAGCACCTTGGACAGCCCCCGGCCCTGATGGTCCTCGGCGACCTCGATGCCCAGCGCGCACAGGGCGTCCGGGGCGCGTCCGGCGTCGCGGTCCGCGAAGGCCCGCGCGATCGAGTCGTCCAGCCCCGGACCGAGGTCCGCCGCGGTGCCGTCCCAGGTACGGGGCAGCGAGCGGCCGGCCCCGGCGATCACGTCGTGCTCGTCGTCGTACAGGAGGAACTGGAACTCCGGGAAGTCGGCGAACAGCCGGTTCCAGTAGTCGCCGTTGATGTCCCCGTGCAGGTTGTACTCGGGCACCACACCGGCGAACCGCTCCGGAATGCGGTCCCACAGCTCGGGCCGCTCCGAGTGACGTACCAGGACCAGGCTCACGGAGTCTCACCGCCGGACGGGACCTCGACGTCCCAGACGACGACGATCGGGAGGCCGTCCCAGGCGGCACGGGCCGCGTCCGCGACGAACTCCTCGTAACCACCGGGCGCCAGACGCCCGTTGAACAACGGCTCGTGGCAGCCGCGCACCCGCAGCCCCGCCCGGCCGAACGCCTCCAGATAACGGCTCGGCAGATGGACGTGGTTGCGGACGAAGGCGAGTTCCTCGGCGCCGTGCACGAAGAGGCACTGGCCCTGGAGCGCGATCACGAACGGGTGCAGGTCCGTGACCACGATCCGCCCGCCCGGCCGCACCACCCGGGCCAGCTCCGCCACGCCGGGAACGAGATCCGGAAGATGCGTCATGGCCAGCGAACAGACGGCGAGGTCGACGGAGTCGTCGTCGAGCGGCAGCCGGTCAAGGTGCCCCGTGCGGAACTCGGCCCCCGGGGTGTGCTCGCGGGCCTTCGCGATCATCTGCGGCGACTGGTCGACGCCGATGACCCGGTGCCCGCGGGCGGCCAGCGCCCGGGTCTGCCGACCGGTGCCGCAGGCGGCGTCGAGCGCCACCCCCGGTTCGAGACCGTCGAGGATCGCGTGGACGACCGGCTCCTCCACCTCGATGTACGAACTGGGCAGCGAGTCGTACACCGTCGACCAGGACGCGTAGCCCGCCGCCGGGTCGAGCTCGCTGACCAGGGCCCCGCCGTCCGGCAGCTTCTCCTCGTCGAGGACGAAGCGGCGGATGTCGGCCATCCGCTCCCGGACGAACGCCTCGTCACCGTCCACGGCGTGGCGCAGCAGCGCGAGCCCCTCGATCCCCAGCACCAGTTCCCGTACACGGAATTCACCGCGGAATTCATCGCTCATGCGAGCCCCTCACCGATCGACGGACGGCCGTGCCCTTTTCCGGACTCCGCCCTACCCAACAGTCGTGACGGAAAGTCCCGGCCCACCCGCCGTGTCCGAAAACAGGGTATCGAATGGCCGGTTGATGGTGCCGTTGTCGTCGGTGCGGCGGCTGCCTAGCATGAGCGGCATGATTGAGGGATATCTCGGACGTGAAAGTGTCACCGTCGGCGGGGAAGTGACGTTCCATCTCTCCACCGACGCCCCCCGGTTCCGGCTCCGTTTCTACCGGCTCGGCGAAGAACTCATACCCGTCGGGGAATCCGTGGAGTATCCGGGCGGCCTGCACACCCCGCCCGGCCATCCCGACGAATTACCCGGACGCGCGTCACCCGCCGACGACTGGAACTGGCCGCCGCTCACCCTGCCCGTACCGGGGGACTGGGAGCCGGGAATCCACCTGGTCGAATTCGTCGAATGCGGCCCGGACCGCCCCGCCGACCCCCCGCTCCTCGACGCGGAGCACATCGAGGGGCACGCCCGGGAGTTCTTCGTGGTGCGCCCCCGCGTCCCCGGCAGCCGCTCCCGCATCCTCTACAAGAAGTCCACCTTCACCCGGCACGCCTACAACCGCTCCGACCGGCCCGGTTTGGAACGCGCCGTCAGCCTCTACGACCACCCCGTCCACCGGGCCGGGAACGGCGACGAACCCCGAGGTCACAAGGTCAGCCTCCACCGCCCCGGGGGTGTGATCGACCTCGCCTACTGGGACGCGCCCTTCATCGCCTGGCTGGAACGCCACGGTTACCCCGTCGAGTACTGCACCGACCTCGACCTGCACGAGGACCCCGGCCTGCTCGCCCCCTACGACCTGCTCCTCAGCGTCGGCCACGACGAGTACTGGAGCGCCGCGATGCGCACCCACGCGGAGCGGTTCGTGGCCGACGGCGGGAACATCGCCTTTCTCAGTGCCAACACCTGCTGGTGGCGGGTGCACCCGACGGACGGGAACACCGCTTTCGTCTCCGACACCGATCACCACGTCGGCGACGAATACCCCCACCTGCCCGCCACCGACCAGTGGTGGGCACCCGCGCCCGACGGAGTCGGAAATCCCGAGAACACGCTCACCGGAGTGAGTTTCCGGAACGGTGGAATGTGGCCCGCCACCGAATGGCCCGGTGACCGCCCCCGCGTCGGATACACCGTGCAGCACGCCGACCACTGGGTCTACGAGGGCACCGGATTGCGCGACGGATCGGACGGGGGAACGGCGGATCGGCTGGGCGCAGGCACCCCCCTCATCGGATACGAATGCGACGGTGCCGCGTTCTCCTACGACCCGGACGGAATCGCCCGTGCCACCGGGGAGGACGGAACGCCGAAATCATTCCTCATTCTCGGAATTCACGTCCTCGAACCGGTGCACGAGGATTTCCATCACTTCAAATGGGGCCACTGGAACGGCCCCGTGCGCGAATCGACGATCAGCAGCCCCCGGGCCGCGACCATGGGCCTCCACACCGCCGGCGGCGGCACCGTCTTCACCGCGGGCACCACCGACTGGCCCGTGGTCTGCGGACACGAACAGGACCCGGCCGTCGTCCGCGTCACCCGCAACCTCCTCGACCGGCTCCGCCACCGCAGCCCGCGGCCCGCACCAGCTCGCCCAGACCGGTGATCCGCACCACCCCCTCCGGCAGGGGCGGCGCGAGCCCCTCCACCGCCCGGTCGGGCCGCCACAGGTGCGCCGCCCGCATCCCCGCCGCCAGCGGACCGAGCACGTCGGGCACCCACATGTCCCCGACGAACAGCACCCGGTCCGCCGGCAGCGCGCAACGTTCGACCAGCGTGCGGTAGATCAGCGGATGAGGCTTGCGGGCCCCGGCCCGGGCCGAGCCCACCACCACGTCCACGGCCCCGCCGATCCCCACCGCATCGACGCAATCCTCCAGGTTCCAGAACCAGTTGGAGCACACCCCGATCAGCAGGCCCCGCTCCCGCAACTGCGCGAGCACCCCGAGCACATCCGGATAGAGCTCCAGCCGGACCGCCTTCATCGCCCGGTCGAGCTCGGCGACCAGACCGTCGAGCTCGGCCTCCGGCACACCGCAGGCCCGCGCCCGGCGCCGCAGCCGGTCGCGTTCCCACGTCACGTACGCCGTCTCGTCGGCCGAATGCGCCGCGTGCTCCTCGCCCTCGCCGGGGCCCACCGACCACTGGTCGCCCCAGAGCTCGCCCTGTGCCGCCAGGCCCCGGCGGGCGAAGATGCCGCGGTGGTCCGGCGGCAACGGCTCCACCATCCGCACGAGCGTCCCGTAGAAGTCGAGGACGACCGCACGGGTCCCGTCCGTCACCACCACGCGATCCCCTAGAACCGGCCGTACCGGTGCGGGAAGTAGTCCTCCAGGGTGCCGTCCCGTTCGATGTCGACGGTCGCGCAGTGCAGCCCGCCGCCGAACGGCCCGACCGCCCGGAACGGCACCGGCACGATCTCGAACCCGTACGAGGACAACTGCTCGGCGAGCCGCACCTCCTTCTCCTCCACGCACAGGGTGTTCTCGTCGAGGTTCAGCATGTTCCCGGCGAGCCACGGACTGCAGAAGGACAGCTTCGGCGGGTGGTCCCAGCTGGCCGGCTGCACGGCCTCCACGATCTCCCAGTCGTTGAGCTTGAAGAACTCCATCAGCTCGGCGTCCGCGAGCCGCTCCCCGCAGTGCAGCACCAGACCGGGCCGCAGCGGCACCCAGGTCGCGTCGATGTGCAGCGGATGCGTGTTGGTCGAGGTCACCGCGTGCACCCGGTGGTCGGGGAAGTGGCGGCGCAGCCACTCGTAGCCGCTCCTGTTGGTGACGAACGACAGCTGCACGAAGAGGTCCTTGCCGAACCGCGCCACGTCCGCGGCGTCGAAGAGCGGCTCCGCCTCGGTGAGCACCAGGTCGTAGTCACGGACCCGGGCCAGCTGCTCCTCGGTCGACAGGTCGTTGTACGTGTCCCAGAAACCGGTCTTGTACGAGGCGTCCGTGAGCCGCGGCTTGGGCGCGGCCTCCCAGCGCATACGGTCGTCGGAGTCGAACAGGTTCTGCAGCACCGGCCGGTAGCACAGGTACTCGAACCAGCGGCTGCGGTACGACATGGTCGCTTCGAGGACCTCGTTGCCGACCGTGAGCAGCAGGTCCCGGGGCGGCATGCAGCCGAACATCGAGTCGTGCGCCCACTCCGGGGTGGACACCTCGCGGGTGAAGTCGATCGGGGTGGGACGGTCCACGCGGATGCCGCGCCGCCGCAGCATCTCCGAGAAGTCGTCGAGCTGCTGCTCGGCCTCGGCCACCATGTCCGCGGGCATGGGGCCGTACGTCCCCAACGGGAAGCCGTCGTCGGGATAGTCGCGGCGCACCGCGTGCTCGGGGGCCTGCACCACGGTGCCCTCCGCGCGGCCGACGATCACATGCCTCAGCGGGTCCCATCCGTTCCAGGCGTTGACCCGCACGGGGCGTTCGGAGCCGGCGGGGGCGGAGGTGTCGGACGCGGGGGTGCTCTGCTCGGTCACGTACAAGCCCTTCGATCGGGGTCGTGGAGTGCCGCAGGGGCCCAACCTGCGGGCACCGCACCATCACCGTCAAGAGCGACCCGGCTACCCAACGTGCCATTCACGTCAATGTGGCCCGAGTGCGACCCCGTCCCTTCCGTCACCGGGCGGCATCGGCGCAGCGCAACGGGTGAACGCTGGGCCCTTCGTGGGAAGCGCACCGCCGTCTTCCGGCCGAAACTCCGTGTCGTGGCGGAGAGCTGTGATCCGCGGGGTAGTGAGAAGACCGTCAGCGAAGCCCGTACGTCTTGACGAATCCCGCACGGAGGAACCCATGACACTGCGTCTGCCCCGCCGATCCGGGATTCTGGGAGCCCTGATGCTGCTCGCGGTGGCGGGGTGCGGTTCGGGAGGCGGGGACGGACGGGCGGACGGCGACCTGACGGTGTGGCTGACCGTGGACGCCCGCGAGAGCTGGCCCGAGATGGTCGCCGCCGCCAACGCCAGGTTCGCGAAGCAGCACCCGGGCGTGAAGGTCGAGGTCCAGTACCAGCAGTGGACGACGAAGAACCAGAAGCTCGACGCCGTCCTCGCGGGCCGGAACGTGCCCGACGTGGTCGAGATGGGCAACAGCGAAACCACCAACTACCTGGTCAACGGTGCCTTCGCGCCACTGGACCCGAAGACCTTCGACCGCTCCGGTCAGTGGCTGCCCGCCCTCGCCGACGCCTGTCGCCTCGACGGCGAGACGTACTGCGTGCCGTACTACGCCGGAGCGCGCGTCGGCGTCTACCGCACCGACTACTTCGAGGAAACCGGCATCGCCCGCGCCCCGCGCACCTACCCCGAGCTGATCTCCGCCCTCGACCGGCTCAAGAAGAAGTACGGCGCAGAGGACCCCGGCTTCTCGGCCTTCTACATGCCCGGCCGCTACTGGTCCGCGGCCATGGGCTTCGTCAAGGACGCGGGCGGCGAGATGGCGGTGGAGAAGAACGGCCGATGGCAGGGCGCCCTCTCCTCGCCGAAGTCCGTCGCCGGACTCACCACCTGGAAGAAGCTCCTGGACGACTACTACGTCGGCGACCGGGCGAAGGACAACGGCGACCAGCCGGGCGTCGTCGGACAGGGCAAGGTCGGCGTCTTCTACGGCAACACCTGGGAGGCCCAGGCCGCCGCCGACCCCCGCTCCGGGGGCGACCCGGCGCTCAAGGGCAAGTTCGCCACCTTCGCCTTCCCCGGCCCCTCCGGACAGCTGCTCCCGCCGTTCCTCGGCGGCTCCACCCTGGCCGTGCCCGCCAAGTCGCGGAACCAGAAACTGGCCGCCGACTGGATCCGCATCTTCACCGACGGCAAGTCGCAGCAGAAGCTGATCGACGCCAACACCCTCCCGAACAACACCGTGCAACTCGCCGACGTCGCCGCCGGAGGCGTGAACGGCCCCGCCGCCCAGGCCGCCACGCGCGGCTGGGTCACCCCGCTCGCCCCCGGCTGGACCTCGGTGGAGAAGTCCAACGTCCTGCCCGAGATGCTGGAACGCATCGCCACCGGAAAGGCGTCCGTGCGGGATGCCGCACGCGAGGCGGACCGCAGGATCGACGCAGTGATCAATGAGCGCTGATCCGGCCGGCCGAAGGCCGCGCCCCCATCTGCCCTACCTGCTGATCGCCCCGGCCCTCCTCGCCCTCGTCGTGGTCCTGGCCTACCCGCTGGTCGACATGGTGACCCTGGCCTTCCAGGACATGACCCGCAAGGAACTGTTCAGCGGCGATTCACCGCCCTGGGTCGGCCTCGCACAGTTCCGGACGATCCTCGGCGACGGGTTCTTCTGGACGGTGGTGGCCCGCACGGCCCTGTTCACCGCCGTCTGCGTCACCCTCACCATGCTGCTCGGCCTGCTGATCGCCCTGCTGATGCGACGGACCTCGCCCTGGGTGCGGGCCGTCCTCTGCGGTGTGCTCGTCGCCGTGTGGGCGATGCCGGTGATGGTCGCGGCGGCCATCTTCCGCTGGCTCTTCGACGCGGACTACGGCCTGGTCAACTGGCTCCTCACGACACTGCCCGGCATCGACCTCACCCGCCACAACTGGTTCACCGACCCCTGGCAGGGCTTCGCCGTGATCACCGCGGTCGTCGTCTGGGGCGCGCTGCCGTTCGCCGCCGTCAGCCTGCACGCGGCACTCGCCCAGATCCCGCCGGAACTGGAGGAGTCCGCCCTCATCGACGGCGCCCGCCCGTTCCAGGTCTTCCGGTACGTCACCTTCCCCTCGATCAAACCCCTCTTCGTGATGGTCACCACCCTGATGGCGATCTGGGACTTCGGCGTCTTCAACCAGATCTGGCTGATGCGCGGCGGCCAGCCGGAACGCGAGTACTACCTGCTCGGCGTCTACTCCTTCATCGAGTCGTTCGCCGTCAACCGCTACAGCACCGGAGCCGCGATCGCCCTGGTCACCGTCATCCTGCTGCTCGCCGGTGCCGTCGTGTACCTGCGGCAGATGCTGAGACTGGGGGAGGCCGAATGAGCCCGGTACGAAAGAGGCGCGGGACGAGGACCGGGCGGCGCTCCCGGCGCCGGTACGACCTCCTCGGCCTCCTCGTGGCCGCCGTCATCGGCTTCCCCGTCTACTGGATGGTCCTCACCGCGTTCCGCCCCGCGACCGAGATCCTCAGCCTGCCGCCCGAGTTCTGGCCGAGCAGCCCCACCCTCGACAACTTCGCCCGCGCGATGAGCACGGAGACCTTCTGGCCCAACGTCCGCTCCAGCGCCGTTATCGGCCTGGGCACCGTCCTGGTCTCCCTCCTGGTCGGCACCCTCGCCGCGTTCGCCCTGGCCCGCTTCCGCTTCGCCGGCCGCAAGGCGTTCGTCGTCGTCGTCCTCACCGTCCAGATGATCCCGCTCGCCGCCCTCGTCATCCCCGTCTACCTGCTGCTCAACGATGCCGGCCTCACCGACAGCCTCGGCGGCGTGATCCTCGTCTACCTCGTCTTCACCCTCCCGTTCACCGTGTGGATGCTGCGCGGCTTCATCTCCGCGATCCCGGTGGAACTGGAGGAGGCGGCGATGGTCGACGGCTGCGGCCGGTTCGGCGCCTTCGTCCGCGTCGTCCTGCCGCTGCTCGCCCCCGGCCTCGTCGCCACCTCCGTCTTCGCGATGGTGCAGGCGTGGAACGAGTACGTCCTCGTCTACGTCCTGCTGTCCACCCCTCAGAAACAGACCCTCAGCATCTGGCTGGTCTCCTTCCAGACCAGTTTCGGCACCGACTACGGCGGACTGATGGCGGGCGCCACACTCACCGCCCTGCCCGTGATCGTCTTCTTCCTGGCCGTCCAGCGCAAGATCGCCGCGGGCCTGGCCACCGGAGCGGTCAAGGGCTGAGCGACGCCCGGCCGAGACCGGTACGACCCGCCGACGACACCCCGTACATCCCGCAGAGGAGAGCCCCGTGACGCACGACCGCCTCGACCTCGTCTCCAAGCTGTACCAGCCCACCGGCTGGCCCCGGATCCTCCGGGCCGCCGCCGGAGAACCCTCCAGCGCCCCGCTCGTCGTGGACCTCGACCCGACCACCTTCTGCGACCTGGCCTGCCCCGAATGCATCAGCGGAAAGCTCCTCAACCAGGGCCGCTTCACCCCCGAGCGGCTCGCCGCCCTCGCCGAGGAACTCGTCGCCATGTCCGTACGGGCGGTGGTCCTCATAGGCGGCGGGGAACCCCTCGCCCATCGCGGCACCCGCAAGGTCTTACGCATCCTCGGCGAGGCGGGCCTGGCCGTCGGAGTCGTCACCAACGGCACGATGATCCGGCAGAACCTCGCCGAGCTCGCCCGGTACGCCACCTGGGTCCGGGTCTCCGTCGACGCCGGCACCGCCGACACGTACGGCCTGTTCCGGCCCGACCGCAAGGGCCGCAGCGTCTTCGACAAGGTCATCGAGAACATGCGGCTGCTCGCCGCCGAGAAGACCGGGGCGCTCGGCTACTCCTTCCTCGTGATGTCACGCCGGGAACCCGGCGGGGAGACCGTCACCAACCACCACGAGGTGCTGCGCGCCGCCGAACTCGCCCACGACATCGGCTGCGACTACTTCGAGACCAAGGCCATGTTCGACGACGACCACCACATCGTGCAGGTCCCCGGCGAGATGCTGGAATCCGTCGACCGCCAGCTCGCCGAGGCCGCCCGGCTGGAGAGCGAGAACTTCCAGCTCGTCAACTCCTCCACCCTCACCTCGCTGCGCGGCCACGTCGGCCCCGTCCAGCCCAAGGAGTACGACCGCTGCCGGGTCGCCGAACTCCGCACCCTCATCACCCCCTCCGGGGTGTACGTGTGCTCCTACCACCGGGGCAACCCGCTCGCGAGGATCGGCGACGCCGTCACCGACGACCTCGCCGACATCTGGCGGGACGCGGACCGCCGGGGCATCGTCGACCCGAGCCGGGACTGCCGGTTCCACTGCGCCCGCCACCGCTCCAACCTGGAGCTGGAACGCATCGCCCGCGGAACCGGCGAGCCCCCGCTCACCCAGGACTACGACCCCTTCATCTGACCGCCCGCCACCGGCACCGGCCCCCGCCGGGCGCCCGGGGCCGCAGCGGTGGGCACGACCCGGGCACCCGGATGGGAGACCTCCAGCGCCCGCGCGAGGCGCTCCACCGTCCCCGCCACCTCGTCCACCGGGCAGACGCCGACCAGCGCCCCGCCCCCGCCGGCCCCGCTGAGCTTCAGCGGCAGGCCGGCGGAGCGCAGTGCGACCGCCCGCAACTCCTCCAGCAGCGGCGTCGACATCCCCTGGTGGTCCCGCATGGCGGCATGGGCATCGGACATCGCGGCCCCGAGCGCCGCCAGGTCCCGGCGGCGCAACGCCTCCCACACCCGGCCCGACGCCTCGTCGGCCGCGGACCGGTAGGCGGCCAGCGCGGGATCGCCGGACGCGAGCTGCGCCCGCACGTCCCGGATGTGGTGCCCGGTGTCCTTGCGGGTGCCGGAATCCACGACGACCACCCGCCACCGCTCGGGGAACTCCAGCCGGTCCCGCACGTCCGGCAGCCCCTGCTCGCGGCCGTCGAGGAGCAGCGCACCGCCCTCGACGACCGCGAGGTGGTCCATGCCGCCGCCGTTGAAGACGGCGAACTCGAACTCGTACGCCCACTGCGTGATCGTGGCGTCGGAGAGCCTTCGGCCGGGGTCGGGGAGGGCGGCGTCCGCGAACGCCCGGAACAGCGCCACGATCCGGGCCGTGGAAGAGGACAGACCGCTTGCCGAGGGCGCCCGGCTGCGCACCGTGACGGCGGGCGGGCGCGGGGCGAGCCCGGCCAGCCGCGCGCGCAGGAACTCCCACACCTCCCGCTGCCAGCCGTCCTCGGCCCCGTCGTCGGACGCGGCCCCGGGACGGACCTCCACGGTCGTCATCAGACCGAGCGCGAGGCTCACCGAGCGGCCACCGCCGAGCCAGTCCAGGTCCTCACCGGACAGACAGGCCCGGCAGGGCACCACCGCGCGTATCGGGTACATGGCGTTCACCTGGCCTGGAACCTTCCTTCCGCGAGGAACCTCTCGTACATGGACAGCACCACGGCCGTCGGCGGGTGCAGCGGCCGGGGCGGGTCGTCGAGCGGCCGGAACAGGGCCCGGCGCACCTCGTCGGCGCCGGGCGACAGCACCCCGGACCAGCGCCGGGCGACGAAGCAGAGCGCGAAACAGTGCGTCACGTCCCCGTTCGGGTACGTCAGGGTGTGCACCCGGGGATCGGAGAGCGTCCCGAACGCCACCAGGTCGTCCCGCTCCACCCGCAGGCCGGTCTCCTCGGCGACCTCGCGGACGGCGGCGTCGGCGAAGTCGCCGTCCTCCTCGCAGGCACCGGCCGGCAGCTCCCAGACCCCGTTGTCCGCGCGCTGCTGGAACAGCCCGCGGCCCCCGGCGTCGATCAGGAGCACCTGCGCGCCGGGCACCAGCAGCTTCCGGGAGCCGACCTGCCGGCGCAACGACCAGATGTAGGAACCGGTGTGACTCATCGTGCGCTCATCGCCTTCGTCGCCGTCCGTGCGCCCCGGGGGCCCGTCGGTGCGCAGCGTGTCACGCCCCTTCCGGTTTCCCGTACTCCTCCGTCAGCCAGCGTGGCGTGGCGTCCGGCGTCGCCAGCAGCCACCGCACGTACCGCTCCACGCCCTCCCGGACCTCGATTCCGGCCTGCCAGCGCAGGAGTTCGCGGGAGCGCTCGACACAGGCGTAGCCGCCGAGCGGGTCCCCCTCGGGGCGCGGGGTGACGATCCGCCGCGAGCCGGGGAAGTACGGGGCGATCAGGTCGGCCACCTCGCGGACCGAGGTGGGCCGGCCCGTGCCGACGTTCACCGTCCGCCCGGCCATCTGCTCCTCGATCAGGGCGAGCGCCGTGGCCTCGGCGACGTCGTCCACGTGGACGAGGTCGCGGACCTGGTCACCGCCGCCGTTGAGCCGCATGGGCCGCCCGAGGCGCGCCTGGAGCGAGAGCCACGGCACCATCCAGGAGTGACTGCCAGGTTTGGGGATCTGGGGCTCGCCGTACACGGAGAAGTAGCGCACCACCGCGTACTCGGTGCCACTGGAGGCGCCGAGCATCAGCCGCGTCTGGTGCTCCGCCCACAGCTTGGAGTTGGCGTACACGGACACCGGGAAGAGCGGCTGGTCCTCGTGGAAGACCTGCGGCCCCGCGGTGTCGGACGCGCCGTCGCCGTACACGGAGGCGGAGGAGACGAGCACGAGCCGGCGCACCGGGAACCGGGCGGCCTGCTCCAGGACGACCTGAGTGCCCTCCACGTTGGCGCGGAAGGCGATGTCGGGGCGCCGGGTGCAGGCGGCGACGTCCGCGTAGGCGGCCGCGTGGACCACGAAGTCGGCGTCGCGCAGCAGCCCGCCGACGGTCTCGGCGTCGCGGACGTCGCCGACGACCAGCCGGGCGCCGCTGCGGGCCACCCCGAAGGTCTCGTGGCCGGATTCGGGATAGGCGTCCATGCGGTCCAGGACGGTGACGACGGCTCCGGCACTCCGCAGCAGCGCGACCAGCCGGCTGCCGACGAGACCGCCGCCGCCGGTCACGACGACCCGGGCGTCGCGGAGCTTGTCGAGCCGGGAACGAACGGTCTCCTCGGTGCCCACGACGGCAGTGGTCGAGTGGGGTAACCCGGGCATGAAAGCCTCTTTTCGGCGTGTCGGGAGAGGTGCACGCGCTTCACGGGACCGGCGTGCCAGGCAAGCATCCATGGGCCGTACCCGGCCTGCCAGAGGGCGATTTCGGCACTCTTGCGAGCCGTCGGAGGGGCCCGTACTGTCCGGATCCGGCTTGCGTCCGGCCCGCCGGGCGGATGTGGAGAGAGGGAGGACGTATGACGCGTCAACGGCTCAGCGCGGTGGTCATGACCCACCCCAGACGCCGCGCGGCAGCCGAGGAAATGGCTCTGAACGCGCCGTCCGGGCTGCTGCGGGTGGTCATGGACCCCGACCCCACGGGCACCCCCTCGGTGCTGCGCACCGCACTCGCCGCGTGGTCGGAGATCGAGGACGGGGCCACACATCAACTGGTGGTCCAGGACGACATGTTGTTGTCCGAATCCTTCTTCGAACGGGTCCGGCACGCGATCGAGGAGTTTCCCGACGCGGCACTGGCCCTGTTCGCCCTGTGGGACTCCCGCAACGGGGCGGCCGTGAGGTTCGGGGCGATGGCCGGCGCCCGCTGGGTCGGCGCCGTCAACGAGTACTTCCCGTGCGTGGCGATCGTCCTGCCGCGCCGGGTCGCCGAGGGCTTCGTCACGTACGGCAGGCAACGCCTCGGTGGCTGGCCCGACGACATTCTGATGCACCGTTACTTAAGTGACAACAGTGTTCCGCGCCATGTCGCCGTGCCCAACCTCGTCGAGCACGACGACCGCGGCTCCATCTCCGGCAACGCCTTCCGCGGCCCGCGCCGTTCGGTCTGCTTCCTGCCGGGGGACCGGCCGGGGGAGGAGGGCCGGACCCTCACCGGACTGACGGTGCTGCCGTTCTTCAAGCACGGCGTCGCACAGTGCGCGGTACGGGTCCCGGGCCCCGGCCCGCAACGCTGGCTGCACCTCGACGCGGAGCAGTACCTCCGGGGCGCCGGGCTCCCCGCCGCGCTGCTGCGCCCGCCCGGCACCGGCGCGACCGGGGCGGACGTACGGGGAACCTGGCTGACGGCCCTGGCCATGGGGTTCGAGGCGGGCCGCACCGGACTCGCCGTACCGCCCGCGGCATCGGAGGCGTACGCGGAGGCCGTCGCGACGATCGGCCCCGGCGGCATCAGCAACGCCGGTACGGAGGAGTTGATCGCGCGCCGTCGCGAGCCCCTGGCCGAAGTGGCGCACCGGGCGCTGCGGGCCGGACGCGAAGCCGCCGCCGAACAGCGCACACCACGCCCGCACCGCCCACGGCGGCCGGACGGCCCCGTCTGGCGCGGGGCGGCGACCCCCCTCGGCGAACACCTCGTGCGCCGACTGGCCGACCGGCCGGAGCTCTCCGCCGCCGTGATCGACCTGACCCGGCTCCACGGCTCCGAGCCCGAGGTGACGATCCGTCCGCACGGCGACCCCGTCCCGTACACGCTGGGCGTGGGAGAGGTCTACGGTCCGGGCTGCTCGCGCCACACCCTCATCGGCCGCATGGTGTGGGACGCGCTGCGCAGCCGGCCCGTGACGGTCGTGGGCGACCCGGACGCCCCGGTGCATCCCGTGTACGTCAACGACCTCGCCGACGCGATCGGGACGGTCCTGCGCGACCGGCCGGAGAACCACGACCTCGTGGTCGCGGCCGAGAAGCCGTGCACGACGGCCGAGTTGGCCCGCGCCGTGCACGAGGCCGTGCGGCCCGTGCCGGTGCGCACGGCACCGGACGGCGACCCCGGCCGGCACGTCCCGGCCGACATCGCACGGCCGCCCGGCTGGGCACCCGCGACGGACCCGGCGCGTGGACTGCACGCCTTCGCCCAGTGGCTCGCCTACGAGGGGACCCTGCTCGAATCGGACCGGATCGCCGACTGACCGGGCCACCGGGCGGTGTTGTTAAGGTCCCGGCATGGTGCGTCTGAAGATCGAGATATCAGTCCCGGAGAGTCATGTGGAGCAGGTGATCGACGCCCTCCACGAGGCCGGTGCGGGACAGGTCGGGGAGTACGCCCGGTGCGCCAGTGCCTGGCAGGTCACCGGCACCTGGCTGCCGCTGCCCGGCTCGCGGCCCTACGACGGCGAGGCCGGCGTCGTGCAGCGGGGCGCGGAGTGCCGGATCGAGTCGGTCTGCCACGAGGACCGGGCCCGCGCCGTCCAGCGGGCGGTCCGCCGGGTCCACCCCTACGAGGAACCGGTCATCAACTTCCTGCCGCTGTACGAACCTCCGGCCGACTGACACCCGGCCGCCCCGGGGCCGGGGCGGCCGGTGGGGGTGGGCGGTCCCGTTCCCCCGGCGCCCTCCCCCTCGACGAGCCCCCGGGCGGCCGCGTCCGGGGCGGAGACCTCCCCCGCACCCCGGGCGGCCGCCCTCCCGACCGCTGCCCGGGGACGCGCGAGCGGGCCCCGGCAGCTCTCGGTACCGTGAACAGGGGGGCGGCAATGCGCCGGAACCATTCGTCCGCGCGGGGGAAGGGGCCGCTCATGTGCCGATGGCTCGCCTACTCGGGACAGTCCGTGCTGCTCGGTGACCTGCTGTACAAGCCGGAGCACTCCCTCATCGACCAGAGCCTGCACGCACGCATGGGCGTCGAGACGACCAACGGCGACGGATTCGGCATCGGCTGGTACGGGCCCCACGTCGAGACGCCCGCGGTGATCCGCGACACCGGTCCGGCCTGGAACAACCGCAACCTCCGCGAGATCGCCGCGCATGTGCGCTCGCCGCTGTTCTTCGCCCATGTGCGGGCCTCGACGGGAACGGCCGTCCAGCAGACCAACTGCCATCCCTTCCGGCACGGCCGCTGGATGTGGATGCACAACGGCGCGATCACCGACTTTCCCAGGCTGCGCAGGGAACTCGCCCTCGCCGTCGACCCCTCGCTCTTCTCCGAGCTGGAAGGCTCCACCGACTCGGAAGTGATGTTCTACCTGGCCGTCACGTTCGGCCTGGACCAGGACGCGCCCGGGGCCGTGGCCCGCATGGCGGGCTTCGTCGAGCGGGTCGGCCGGCGGGCGGGGGTGGAGCATCCGCTCCAGATGACGGTGGCGGTGGCCGACGGGGAGCGGTTGTGGACCTTCCGTTATTCCAGCAGCCACGCCTCCAGGTCGCTCTTCTACAGCAGCCGGGTGGACAGTGTGCGAGCGCTCCACCCCGACCTGGAGGTTCTCGGGGGTGTGTCCGACGAGACCCGCCTGGTGGTTTCGGAGCCCCTGGGGGACCTGCCCGGACTCTGGAACGAGGTGCCGGAGAGCAGCTACGGGGTGGTGCAGCCCGGCACCGACGAATTCCTTCCCTTCGAGCCGGTGGCCGCCTGAGGGCGGCGCCCGCGACGGGCACCGGCCGGGGAGGCGACGGGGGTGATACCGGTGGATGCTGGGAGAAGGCGTCTGCGAGCGGAGGTACGGCGTCGTGCGGACCGTGGGTGTCGAGGAAGAACTCCTTCTCGTGGACGCGGAGAAGGGCGAGCCCCAAGCCCTGTCGACGGCGGTGCTGGCCAGGGCGGACTGCCGGGCCCGGGGAAATTCCGTCTTCGAGTCCGAGCTCCACCGCCAGCAGCTGGAATTCGCCACGACGCCGCAGACCTCGATGCACGACTTGGCGGAGGAGATCCTCCGCTGCCGTGCGGAGGCCGCCGAACACGCCGCGGACTCGGGTGCGGCCGTGGTCGCGCTGGCCACCTCGCCGCTGCCCGTCAGTCCGTCGATCGGCCGGGACGAGCGGTACCAGTGGCTGGAACGGAGATTCGGCCTGACCGCGCAGGAGCAGCTGACCTGTGGATGTCATGTTCATGTGTCCGTGGCCTCGGACGACGAAGGAATCGGCGTACTGGACCGGGCACGGCCGTGGCTGTCCGTCCTGCTGGCGCTGAGCGCCAACTCGCCCTTCTGGCAGGGCCGCGACAGCTTGTACAGCAGCTACCGGAGCAGGGTCTGGGACCGCTGGCCGTCGGCCGGTCCGGTGGAGCCGTTCGGGACCGCCGAGCGCTACCACGCGCACGTGCGGGAACTGCTCGACACCGGGGTGCTGCGGGACAAGGGGATGGTCTACTTCGACGCCCGGCTGTCGCACCGCTACCCCACGGTCGAGATCAGGGTGGCCGACGTCTGCCTCGATCCGGCGGACACGGCCCTGCTCGCCTCCCTGGTCCGCGGCCTGGTGGAGACGGCGGCCCGGCAGTGGCGGGCCGGTGAACCCCCGGCCCGGTTCGGTGCGGGGGTGTTGCGGATGGCCGCCTGGCAGGCCGGCCGGTGGGGGCTGGAGAACACTCTGCTCCACCCCCGCACCATGCGGCCCCGGCCCGCCCCGGAAGTGGTGGACGCCCTGCTGGAGCACGTCCGCGAGGCCCTGGACGACCACGGGGACCTGGACCGGGTCGAAGGAGCGCTGAGGTCCCTCCTGGCCCGGGGGACGGGCGCCCGGACCCAGCGCGAGCTGCTGTGCCGCACGGGCGATCTGCGCGCCACCGTCCACGAGTGCATCGACATCACCCGCGGGTGAGCGGGCCGCCGCCCGGTGCGGTAGGTCCCGAGTCCGGGGCCGTCTGCGAGCGAGACTCCGGCAAAAGGCCGATACCATGAAATAGTGCCTCGCGTCGCAGCGCGGACACTCCAAGGCAAACATGTCGTCTCCGCTTTCGGAGAGTAAACATGGCCGCAGCCGAAGAAGACGAGACCGGACGCACCCGGCGCCCCTCCGGCAGGAAGACGGGCAGGAGGAGCGGCGGCGGGTCCGCCGAAGGCCGAAGTGGCGAAGCCGGACACACCGCCCACGGGGTCTCCGCACCACAGGCCATGCGACGAGCGGCCGAACAGCTGCGGGGCCTGCTGGGCAGGGCCCCGGAATCGGTGTCGGCGGTCAGACCGACCGACGACGGCTGGCAGGCGGACATAGAAGTCCTGGAACTGGAACGCGTCCCCAGCACCACGAGCATCATGGCGAGCTACCGGGTGCTGCTGGACGAGGAAGGCGAGCTGGTGTCGTACGAACGCACCCGCCGTTACACGCGGGCACAGGTGGACCGCAACGGCTGAAGACCGGACGCCGCCGGCACGCGAAGGAAGGACGAGACGGCCGTACCCGGACCGGGGCGAGCCACTGAAGGGAGGCACCCCATGACTGTGGTGCCGCAAGGCGGAGGACCGGTCGCCACGGGAGGAGGAGGCTCTGGCAATCTCTACGACATCCTCGATCTGATCCTCGACCGCGGCCTCGTCATCGACGTCTTCGTACGGGTCTCCCTGGTGGGCATCGAGATCCTCAAGATCGACGCCCGTGTCGTCGTGGCCAGTGTGGACACCTACCTGCGCTTCGCGGAGGCGTGCAACCGCCTGGATCTGGAATCGGGGCGCAAGGCACCCTCCCAGCTGACCGACCTGGTCGGAGAAGTGACCGAGGGCGGCTCCCACGGCAAGGCGAAGGGCGCCCTGAGCGGAGCGGCCGAAGTCCTGAGCGACGCCCTCAAGGGAAGCGGGGGCGAGGAGGACGAGGAGGAGGCCGAGGAAGTCGAGGAGCGACAGGAACGGCCGCGACGTAGGCCCGCCGCCCGGCGCCGGAAGGAGTGAGCCATGGCCGTGTACGTCTACGCCATCGTCGCCAGGACGCATCCACAACGCCTGAACGACCTGGTGGGGGTGGGGGATCCGCCCACCACGCTCCGCACCGTGCACGGAGCGGAGCTGTCCGCCGTCGTCAGCGACGCCCCGGAGGGGCTGCGGCCCAAACGCCGCGACCTCGCCGCCCACCAGACGGTCCAGGAGCACCTGATGGCCGAGGGCACGGTTCTCCCGCTGCAGTTCGGCTTCACCACGACGGACGACGACGCGGTGCGAGCGGTGCTGGAGGAACGTGCCGAGCAGCTCCTCGAACGCCTCCGGGCCCTGGAGGGATGCGTCGAGTACAACCTGAAGGCCGCCCAGGACGAGGACGCACTGCTGCGCCGGATCCTCCAGGAGTCCGAGCAGGCGCGCAGACTCAACGAAGAGATCAGGAGCGGCCACGCAAGCCCTCAACTTCCTCTCGCGCTGGGGGAGTTGGTGGCCAAGGAGGTGCAGGCCAGACAGAGCCGGACGGCCGACGCGATCGTGGAGGCACTGAGCGGCTTCGCACGGGAGCACCACGTGGCGCAGCCGACGGGCGACGACTTCCTCAATGTGTCCTTCCTGGTGGCCCGGGACGACGAGAAACCCTTCCGCGCCGCCGAGCAGGGTCTCGTGGAGGAACTCGGCCCCGACCACGAGCTGCGGCTGCGCGGCCCACTGGCCCCCTACAGCTTCGTCTAGCCGCCCCCCGCTTCGTCCAGGAGACGCGATGGGACTGTTCACCGAACTCGCCCTCCTTCCGCTGGCGCCCGTGCGCGGAGCGGTATGGGTGATGGAGCGCGTCGTCGAGGCGGCGGAGAACGAGTACTACGACCCCGGCCCGGTCGAGCGCGAACTCGCCGGGCTCGAACGACAGCTCCTGTCGGGAGAGATAGATGAGGAGACCTTCGACCGGCGTGAGGACGAACTGCTGGACCGGCTGGACGAGATCAGGGCCCGTACCCAAGGGAGCACCGGCTGACCGCGGCCCCCACCGTCCGGCGGGAACACGGCCCGGCACGTTCGCCGACGCGCCGGAGAACCAGGGAATCGAGGTGCGGCGACCGTGAGCGAACCCGTTGCCAGGAGGCTGGGAGACCTGCCGTCCCGGGCCGGCCCCTACAGTCAGCAGTCCTCGGCCAACCTCGCCGACATACTGGAACGGGTCCTGGACAAGGGCATCGTCATCGCGGGCGACATCCGCATCAACCTCCTGGACATCGAACTGCTCACCATCAAACTGCGCCTGCTGGTCGCCTCGGTGGACAAGGCCAAGGAGATGGGCATCGACTGGTGGGAGCACGACCCGTCGTTGTCCTCGCGCGCCCACGACGGGTACCGCTCGCTCACCGAGGAGAACCGGCGCCTGCGCGCCGAGGTCGAGGCACTGCGCCGGGACACGGGGGCACTGACGGACGGGCGTGCGGAGCCCGCTGAGGCGCCCTCCCACGTCGAACGGGACGCCCCGGCCGACGAACGGGACGAGCCATGACCGCCGTCGTCAGCTACGCGTACGCGGTCGTGCGGGACGCCCCGGAGCTGGAAGAAGTGCTGACGGGCCTGTCCGGCGTGTCCGGGGCACCGGTCCACCTGGTGCGTTCGGAAGGCCGCGACGGCCCGGCGGCCGCCGTGAGCCCGGTCCCCGCAAGCGAGTTCGGGGAGGACGCCCTGCGCTCGCACCTGGAGGACCTGGACTGGCTGGAAGCCACCGCCCGCGCCCACCACCGCGTGGTCGAGGCGCTCGCGGAACGCACGACCGTCCTGCCGCTCCGCCTGGTGACGGTGTACCTGGACGACGAGCGCGTGCGCTCCATGCTGGAGGGCCGGCGCGACGCGTTCGGCTCCCGGCTCGACGAACTGGCCTCCCGCGCCGAATGGGGCGTTAAGGTCTTCGTCGACGAACCCGCCGCCCAGGCCCCCGCCGGCCCGCCGCCTGCCGGGGAACCGAGCCCCGGGCGGGCCTATCTGAACCGTCGCAGGACCCAGCGAGCCGCCCGCGAGACCACCTACCGCCACGCCGGACAAGCGGCCGAACGCATCGAGTCCGCCGCCCGGCCCTACGCGGTCGGCCGCGTCAGACACCGCCCGCAGCAGGGCGGCATCGCGCCCCGGACGGGGGAGAACGTCACCAACGACGCCTACCTGGTCCCGCTGCGGCACACCGAGGAATTCCGGGCCGGCGTCGCACGCGCGGCGGACGGACTCGCGGGCGTGCGCATCGAGATCACGGGCCCGTGGGCCCCCTACTCGTTCGTCGCCCCCGACACCCCGGAGGACCGGGACCCCGAGACCCCGGTGGACCGGGTCCCCGACACCCCGGAGGACGGGGGGAAGGCGCCGTGAGGTCCGTGGACGGCCCGTCGGACCCTGCCGGTCGGCAGCCGCTTCCCGAGGAACCGCTTCCCGACCGACAGGTGGCACTCATCGACCTGCTGGACCGGCTGCTCGGCGGAGGCGCCGTCCTCACCGGGGACATCGTGCTGTCGATCGCCGACATCGACCTCGTACGCATATCCCTGCGCACCCTGATGGTTTCCATCAGCGAGCAGAACCCCGCACCGTGGAACACCCGACCGCACCCGTAGGAGACGACGATGACCGGTGAGGAGCACCGGCCCCGCAGCCGCCTCGACGAGATCACCGAAGCCGCCGACCGCGCACTCCGGTCCCTGCCCGTCACGTCCCTGCCCGTCACGGGGGAGGGCGCCCCGAACCGCTCCCGGCCACCGGCCCGCAGGGTGATCGCGGACCCCGACACGGTGGAACGCGACCTCATCAAACTCGTTCTCACCATCGTCGAGTTGCTGCGACAGCTCATGGAACGACAGGCCCTGCGCAGGGTCGAGGCAGGGGGCCTCACGGAGGAGCAGGAGGAACGGCTGGGGATGACACTGATGATCCTGCACGACCGCATGAACGAACTCTGCGCCCGGTACGACCTCTCGCTGGGCGATCTCAACCTGGACCTCGGCCCGCTCGGACCCCTGCTGCCTCCCCCCGAATGAGCCCCCCGGGGCGGCCGACCGGAACCGGCAGCCGCCGCCCCTCACCGCGCGGACCGGCGACTCATTCCTCCTCTTCCTCCTCTTCCTCGGAGTCGTCCTCCCATTCCTCATCCGCCTCCGGCCCTTCTTCGTCCTCCTCGTCCTCCTCGTCCTCCTCGTCCTCTTCGCCCTCCTCGTCCGGCTCCCCGGATTCCTCCTCGTCTTCCTGGGATTCCTCGTCCTCGACGGCCTCTTCGTGGGTCCGTACGACCTCGCCGTCCCGGATCTCGCCCCGCCAGCCCTCGGGCTCCTTGTCGGTGAGGCTGACGTAGCGCTGGAAGTGCTTGAGGTCCAGCCGCAGCCGTCGGCCCTGCGCGCGCCAGAGATTTCCCGTCTTCTCGAACAGCCCGGACGCGTAGTACTCCACGACCAGCACGATGCGGGTCAGACTGGGGGAGAGCTCGTGGAAACTCACGACACCTCGCGTCGAGCCCTTGGCCCCCTCGGAATTCCAGACGATGCGTTCATCGGGCACCTGTTCCCGGACGGTCGCCTTCCAGCCCCGGGCCGAGGGACCCACCTTGACCTTCCAGTCACTCGTCGTCTCGTCGGACGCCGAGACGCTGCGCACGCCCTTGGTGAATTTGCTGAACTCTTCGTACTGAGTCCAGTGGTCGTAGGCCGTGCGCAGGGGAACACCCACGTCGATCACTTCGATCATGTTGGTGACCTTCCGGTCACCCGACCCGCTCCCACTGCCGCCGGAGGAGCCCTTCACCTTGTCCAGAAGCTTGTTCTTGACGCCCTTCACCGTGCCGGACAACGCCGCCTTGACGGGCGAGTCGCCGCTGAGAAGGCCCGCTCCCACCTGGGAGAGCGGTCCACCGTTGTTCGCGACGTCGGTCAACTGGTCCGTCACGTCGAACAGCTTGTCGCTCGCCCGCTCCGCCAGATCTCCGACCCGAGCCGCCAGGTACTCCGTCAGCTCGTCGCGGAGCCGGTCGAGCCCCGATTCCGAGGTCTCCTGCTGCTGTTGTGTCATGACTGGTCACCTTTGGTGCTCGGCGCGGGACGGTGCCTTCTTCCCGGTGGAAGCGGCCTTCTTCCGCGGGGCGGACTTCCCGGCGGCTCTCCCCTTCGCCGGGGGCTTCCCGGAAGGCGCTGTTTTCTTTGCCGTTCCCCGCTTGCGCTCGCCCGTCTTCTTGGCGTCCCCTTCTCCGGCGCGACCGGAGGACTTCTTCGGAGCGCGGCTCCTGGGCTGCCCCGCGGTACCGCGCGAACTGCGGCTGCGCGACTTCTTCCCTTCGTCCTCCGATTCCTCGTCCTCCTCCGACGCGTATTCCTCCCCTTCTTCCTCTTCGTCCCCCTCTTCGTCGTCGGCGCTCTCCAGCCGGAGGGTCCGTTCGCGTACGGAATCGGCGAGTGCGGAGAGCCGGCGGTCGGCAGCGGCGGAGACGGCGTTGCGACCGGCCGTCATCAGCTCCCCACGCAGCTGGTCGCCCAGATCCGCGACCTGCGGAATTTCCCCGAGCTTTTTCGCGCCCTGGGTCACCAGACTCCGTGGGTCGATCCCGAGCCGACGGCCGGCCAGGTAGGACGCCGCGGTGAGGGCGAGGCGACCTTTCTTGGTACGCCCCAGGACGTAACCGCCCGCCACCGCTGCGGCGAGCAACAGTTTGTTTCCTTCGGTCATGGGTGATTCACCCTCTCGTGGGTGTCGAGCAGGAATCGCACCGCGACGGGACCGTTTTCTCGCCGTGGACATCGCCGAGCGGTCCGCCGCGCATTTTGCGGAGCTTCTGCCGGCCCCCGTACAGCACGAAGCGGGCTCGTTCCCCGAAGCGGCGAACGGCCCGCGCCCCCAGGGACCGTACGGGCCTCGTCAGGCGGTTCTCCCGTCCGCCGACCGCCTCCGGTCGTGTGACGGAAAGACGGTCGTGGTCATCCGGCGGGCGGTACCTGCGGCGGAGTGCGGTCGTGGCCGCCGCTCGTCTGCTTCCCCGCCTCGCCCCCGGCCTGCTCGACCCGGCCCTCGGCCTCCCCGCGCCGGTCGCCCGTCAACTTGCCCACGGCTTCTTTCGCCTTGCTCCTGATCCTGTCCTCACTGCTTCCGTGAGTCATTACGACTCCTCCGATGGGGGATTTCGCTCTCTCTATCAAAACTAGTTCTTTCCTGGGGAATTGGCGCGGTGTGGACGGGGGCATCGGTGCCGGGGATCGCAGGGTGGACCGGGCGTGTCCGCGATTCGGTACCGGGCTTCCGCCACCACGTGATCGGCCCAACGATTTCCCTGTGCCGGGCCCGATTTCCTGTGGCGGGAGCCATGCATCCCGCGTGCAATGGGAAGGAGTTTCCCTTCCCGTCGATGCGGCCGGATTCCGTGCCGCGATCAATTCCAGGAGCTGCCATGCCGGCCGGATCGAGCAAGAAGCGTGAGCGTCAGTACGAGCACGTCAAGGAGAGCGCCGAAAAGCGCGGAGCTTCGAAGGAGCGGGCGAAAGAACTCGCCGCCCGTGTGGTGAACAAGGAACGCGCCAGGTCGGGCGAGTCCCGCACGTCGAGCAGGACCTCCACCCGGGACCCGAAATCCGCCTCCCAACGCGGCGGGGAACGCTCCCACAGCGGTTCCCAGGGCCCCACCCGCGATCAGTTGTACGAGGAGGCGAAGAAGAAGCACATCGAAGGCCGTTCGTCCATGAACAAGCAACAACTGCGCGAAGCCCTCGGCCGCTGACTGAATCGAGGACCGGGGGGGCACCCCGCCCCGAACTCCTCCGTCGGGCCGTGAAGGCCGCCGGTGGGAGCGGCGACCGGCACCGGGGGCGATCTCGCACGACCACGGGGGAACCGCGGCGCGGACCCCCGCCCCGGCTCAGATCAGCGGCACCACGATGGCGACCACCAGCACGATGATCACCACCACGATGATCCATATCCATGGGGACCGGTGCCTGCGGGACGGATCTTCCGGCCCGCCCCCACGGGGCCGGTCCTCGGGAAGCTCGGGGTTCTCGGGCCGGTCACGGCGGTAGAAATCGGAGTCGGACATGGACGAGCCCTCCTCTCGCTCGGGCGGCCCCGACCGGGGACGCCCACGTTCTCCATACTCCCACTTCCGCTCCCGCCACGAGCCGGCCGCCGCATCCCGCCGGAGGGATCACCCTGCGCGCACGGTGCCACCGGTGTTCCCGTGCCCCCGCCCTCCGGCCGCGGGAACACCGCTCCTCGCACCTGCGCCGTGCCCCTGATCCGCGTAATGCGGTGGTACGTGCCGGGCGGCCCTCCATAGTGCGCAGTGGCGCGGTGTGTCTTGGGCGCGCTTCTCGGTGTGCCACCCGCGAGCCGAAGAGGAGTTGACCGGTGCTTCTGTTCCCCCGCCGCAGACGCGTGCTCAAGGAGAGGGCACGCCGGATCGTCCGGGAGGGGTACGTCGCGGTCGACCGCCGGACACCCCTGTCGGAGGCGGCCGGGGGGATGATGCGCAAGGCGTTCCCGGACCACTGGTCGTTCCTCCTGGGCGAACTGGCGCTGTACAGCTTGGTCGTCCTGGTCCTTACCGGCAGCTTCCTGACGTTGTTCTTCGATCCCAGCATGAAATCGGGGCCCTACCTCGGTTCCTACGGACCCCTGCGCGGCCTGACGGTCTCCCAGGCGTACGCCTCGACCCTGCACATCAGCTTCGACGTGCGGAGCGGACTGCTGATCCGGCAGATGCACCACTGGGCGGCCCTGCTCTTCGTCGCGGCCCTGGGCGTGCACATGCTCCGGGTGTTCTTCACCGGCGCGTTCCGCCGGCCCCGGGAGGTCAACTGGACGGTGGGCGTGACGCTGTTCCTCCTCGCCCTCCTGGAGGGTTTCTGCGGCTATTCCCTGCCCGACGACCTGCTGTCCGGAACGGGCATGCGCACCGCGAACACCATCGTGACCTCCCTTCCCGTGGTGGGCACGTACCTGAGCCATTTCCTGTGGGGCGGCTCTTTCCCCGGTCATGCCATTCTCCCGCGCCTCTACGTCGTCCACGTCCTCTTCGTCCCCGCCCTCCTCATCGGCCTGGTGCTGTTCCATCTGGTGATGGTCGTCTACCTGAAGCACACCCAGTGGTCGGCCCCCGGCAGGACCAACCGCAACGTGGTGGGGCAGCCGATGGTTCCGCACTTCGCCGCGAAGTCGGCGGGGCTGAGCCTGATGGTCGCCGGCGTCACGGCCCTGCTCGGCGCCACCGCCCAGATCAACCCGGTCTGGAGCTACGGCCCCTACCGGGCGGACCAGGTATCCCTCGACTCGCAGCCCGACTGGTACGTCGGGTTCCTGGAAGGCGCGCTGCGCCTCATGCCCCCGTGGCAGAACGAGGTGGCGGGGCACACGCTCATGTGGAACGTGCTCGTTCCCGCGGTGCTGCTGCCCGGCCTGTTCTTCCTGGCGCTCTACCTCTACCCGGCCTTCGAGAAGTGGGTCACGGGCGACGACATGGAACACCACCTGTGCGACCGGCCGCGGGACCGCCCCACGCGCACCGGCCTGGGCGTGGGGGCCGTCGTCTTCTACGCGGTGCTGCTGCTGGCGGGCGGCAACGACGTCACGGCCCTCGTCTTCGGCGTCTCGGTGGAAGCGCTGACGTGGATCCTCCGGATCGCGCTGGTCGTCGGGCCGGTGCTCGCCCACCTCGTCACCAAGCGCGTCTGCCTCGCCCTGCAGGCGCGCGAGCGCCAACTCATGGAGGAGGGGCGGGAGACGGGGGCGGTCGAGCAGAACGTCTACGGTGCGCTCGGCGAACGCCGTCGGCCGCTCGACGCCGCCCGGCGCTACCGGGCACTGGTGCGGGACGTTCCCCGGCCGCTCGCCGCGCCGGACGCCGGGGCGCCGCGCCGGGCCCGGCTCCGCTCCCTGCTGAGCCGTTGGTACTACCACGATCGGGTCGACATGCCGACGACCGCGGAACAGCGCGCCCGGATCTCGGAGCGGCTGAGGGACCCGGTGGGCGGACCGGAGGAACGGTAGGAGCGTGCCCCGGGGGGCGGCCCGCGAAGCACCCCGGACCCGACTCAGTCGTCCTCCCGTCCCGCGAACTGGAACGTCATGCCGAGCACCCCGGCGAGAGTGATCCCGAGGCCGATGAGGAACAGGAAGAGCGCGTAGACCACGCCCAGGCCGATCAGCGCCGCACCCACGGCGACGATCACCGGGCAGACGCTGTACGGGGGGAAGAAGTCCACGGGGCCGGAACGTTCCCGGACCTCCGAATCCGAACGGTCCTCGGGCCTCGCGCCCTTCCTCCGGTGGTTCGCCCCGCAGAAGAAGGCGATGAGCGCCGACATGAGGAAGGAGACGGTCAGGGCAGCGACCCCGGCGGGTTCGCTCGCGAAGCAGGCGTAGACGACATCGGTGACCAGGAAGAACAGGGCCACCCCGGCGAAGATCTGGGCCTCCGGTTTCATGAGTCCCGCCCCCCGAGCGTGTCCGGGGTCGGGGCGCCGCTCCCCGCCCCCTCGGGGCCGGACGCCTCCGGGTGGTTCAGATCGAAGGCGGGGGAGTCGGAACGAATCCGTGGCAGCGCCTCGAAGTTGTGCCGGGGCGGGGGACAGGAAGTGGCCCATTCGAGCGAACGGCCGAACCCCCAGGGATCGTTCACCTTCACCCGGGGGGCGTACCTGGCGGTCCTCCAGACGTTGTGGAGGAAGGGCAGGGTGGAGATCCCGAGCAGGAAGGCGCCCACCGAGGAGACGGTGTTGAGCACGGTGAAGCCGTCGGCTGCCAGGTAGTCCGCGTACCTGCGGGGCATTCCCGCCTCGCCGAGCCAGTGCTGGACGAGGAAGGTGATCTGGAAACCGGCGAACAGGGTCCAGAAGTGGATCCTGCCGAGCCGTTCGTCGAGCATCTTCCCGGTCAGCTTGGGCCACCAGAAGTAGAAGCCGCCGAACATGGCGAAGACGATCGTGCCGAACAGCACGTAGTGCAGATGGGCGACGACGAAGTAGCTGTCGGTGAGGTGGAAGTCCAGGGGCGGCGAGGCGACGAGGACGCCACTGAGCCCGCCGAGCAGGAAGGTGACGAGAAAACCCAGGGCCCAGAGCATCGGGGTCTCGAACGAGAGGCTTCCGTTCCACATCGTGCCGATCCAGTTGAAGAACTTCACACCGGTCGGCACCGCGATCAGGAACGACATGAGCGAGAAGAAGGGCAGCAGGACGGCCCCCGTGGCGAACATGTGATGAGCCCAGACGGTGGCCGAGAGCATGGTGATGGCGATGGTGGCACCCACCATCCCGACATAGCCGAAGACGGGCTTCCGGCTGAACACCGGGAGGATCTCGGTCACCACGCCGAAGAAGGGCAACGCGACGATGTACACCTCGGGGTGCCCGAAGAACCAGAACAGGTGCTGCCAGAGCAGTGCCCCGCCGTTGGCGGGATCGTAGACGTGCGCGCCGAACTTGCGGTCCGCCAGGAGTGCCAGCAGGGCCGCCGTCAGTACCGGGAACGCCAGCAGCACCAGAAGCGAGGTGAACAGGACGTTCCAGGTGAAGATCGGCATGCGGAACATCGTCATGCCCGGGGCGCGCAGGCAGACGATCGTGGCGGTGAAGTTCACGGCGCCCAGAGTGGTGCTGACGCCGCTCAGGACCAGCCCCATCGCCCACAGGTCACCACCGGCGCCGGGCGAGCGGACGGCGCTGTTCAGCGGGGCGTAGGCGAACCAGCCGAAGGAGGCGGCGCCGCCGGGGACGACGAGCCCGCCGACCACGATCAGGCCCCCGAAGAGGAACAGCCAGTAGGTCAGCGCGTTGAGCCGGGGGAACGCCACGTCGGGCGAGCCGATCTGCAGCGGCATGACGGCGTTCGCGAAACCGGCGAAGGTGGGCGTTGCGAACAGCAGCATCATGACCGTGCCGTGCACGGTGAACAACTGGTTGTACTGGGCCGGGCTCAGGATCTGCGTGCCCGGCCGCGCCAGCTCGGCCCGCATGATCATCGCCAGCGCGCCGGCGAACAGGAAGAAGGCGAACGAGGTGACGAGATACATGTTGCCGATCGTCTTGTGATCGGTCGTCGTCACGATCTCCCGGATCCGGTGGCCCACGCGCACCCGGGGGTTGTCGGATCCGTCCTCCTCCGGGAGGGCCCACCTCGGGTCTTCCAGCCGTGTCATGGTGCCTCCGCGGTTCCGGGTGGCGGCAGTGGCCGGGCCCGCCGCCGCGCCTGCTGGGTAGCCCCTTGCGACCGGCCGGAAACCTGTCTGTGAGCTGATCGGACGTCACCACGCGTCGTGATGGCGCCGGCGGTGCGGAAACGCCGGTGACCCGACGGGGGAGGGGCTTGCGCCGACCCGGCCGGACGGTGTGACGGCGGGTGACGGGCCCGGGCCACCGGCTCTCCACCGGTATGAACGAAACCGGGCCGCGAGGGATTCGCTGCCGAACGGGTGAGAGCCCCCAGGGGAGGAACGCCCGGCCCCACCACCCGTCCCTCCCCGCACCGGGCCGTTCAGGACGGGGGCGTCGCGAGCCGGGCGGCGCTCTCCAGGAACAGGGCGTGGACGAATGCCTGGGGAGGTTCCCGCGAAGCTGCCGTTGACGGATGTCGTACTCCTCGGAGAAGAGCCCCGCCGCTCCGCAGGCGGCACGATTGCGCTCGAACCACCGCAGGGCCTCCTCCCGGTGCCCCTGCTGGTGCTCGGCGAGTGCCATGACGTACCCGCAGAGCAGGAAGGCGCCCTCGGCCTCCTCCAGCGGCCGTTCGTCATGCCGGAACCGATAGGCGTAATGACCGGCGGTCAGTTCCCGTGCGTACGCGCGCAGCGTCGCCCGGGTCCTCGGGCCCCCGGCCGGCAGCGCGCCGCGCAGCGGGGGCAGCAGCAGCGCCGCGTCGACCCGCGGGTCGCCGGGGGAGCGCTGCCAGCGGCCGGCGGGGTGGAGGCAGGTCACCGAGGCGTCGGCGACGATCCGGTCGGCGAGCGCGGCCAGGGAAGCGGCCCGTCCGTCAGGAGCGAGACCGGCCCACGAACGCAGCCCGGCCGCGCAGATCAGTCGGCTGTGGGTTCACCGACGGTTCCCCAACTCCCAGATACCGGCGTCGGGTTCGTTCCGGCGGTGGGCGATCGCGTCGGCTGCGAGGCGGGCGGCCAGCCGACCGTCGGTGTCGAGCCGGCCGAGCCGGTGGGCGGCGGACAGGAGAAGCAGTGCTTCGCCGAAGGCATCGAGCTGGAACTGCCGGCTCACCCGGTTGCCGATCCGGTCGTACCCGCCCGGATACCCCGGCAGCCCCAGGGTGCGCTGGTCCGGGACGGGGCCGCCCGTCATGGTGTAGGCGGGGGCCAGCCGCGGGCCGTCCTCGTGCAGGCGGGCGGTCACGAACCGCACCGCGTCGTCCAGCAACGCGTGCTCACCGCAGGCCGTCGCGGCCTGTCCCACGTAGCACTGGTCGCGGATCCATACGTAGCGGTAGTCGTAGTTGCGGCCCTCCTCGGCACGTTCGGGCAGGCTCGTCGTGGCGGCGGCGACCGTTCCACCCGTGGCGCCGGTCAGACCGCGCAGCACGGCGCGGGAGTGGCGGGCGTCCCCGGGCGCGAGCGTCGACGCCAGGTCGGGCACCGCCTCGTCCCAAGCGTTCTCCGTCGCCTCCCACGCCCGCGACGGCACCACCGGATCACCGAGCGGACGGTCGCAGATCTCCAGCACCAGATCGCGGGAGGTTCCGGGAGCCAGGGCGATTTCCGCGCTCAGGCCCGTGGTCCGCAGCCCCCGGCGCACGGGCCCCGCCTCTCCTGCCCCGCTCCACCGCCACCGCAGGGCGCCGCTCCGCCCGGTCCAGACGCCCTCGCCGTCCCGGTGGATGCCCCGGGCCGGCTCGGTGCCGTAACCCGCGCACGGCTCCAGGCGCACCAGGACCTCGGCCGACGCGTCCACGGCCATGATCCGGCGCAGCAGGACGACCCGGTGCGGATCGCCGGGAAGCGCGAGGGCGTCGTGGCATTCGACGACGCCCCGTTCGGTGGTCCACCGGTTGCACCAGACGAGGCTGCCGTCCCGGTAGTGGCCGCCCCGCACGAAGCGCCCGCGCGGGGTGACCGTGTAGTGCCCGCCACCCCCGACGAGGGCGGCGAGCACCGCTTCGGAGTCCCAGCGCGGCGCGCACAGCCACGGGATGTCCCCGCGGGGGACCGACGAGGGCGCCGCGCTCACCGTCCGCGATCAGCGCGTAGTCGCGCAGCGCGTGGGGCCGGGGCATGCCGCCCCGGGGCGGGTGGAATCGGTTCACCCGTGGCTCCCTCCTTCCGGTCGCTTCGCGTGGTGAAGCGGATCACCGCCGTACGCGGCAGCGCTCGGCGCCCTCCGCGCGACGCCCCCGCCGGAAGGAGGCGCGGGCCGCACCGCCGCCGCTACGGCCGCAGCAGGGTCTTGACCATGCCGTTCTCCTTGGCCTGGAACATCGCGTACGCCTTCGGACCGTCCGACAGCGGGAGACGGTGGGTGGCGAAGTCGTCCACGCCCAGCACGTCCGCGTCGTCGAGCAGCGGCAGGATCTCGGGCACCCAGCGCCTGACGTTGGCCTGTCCCATCCGCAGCTGGATCTGCTTGTCGAACAGGGTCAGCATCGGCAACGGGTCCGCCGCGCCGCCGTAGACACCGGACAGCGAGACGGTGCCGCCGCGCCGCACCACGTCGATCGCGGTGTACAGGGCGGCGAGACGGTCCACACCCATGTGCTCCATGAGCCTGCGGGCGACCAGGTCGGGCAGGAGACCGGTGGCCCACTGCGCGGTCCTCGCGAGGGGCGCGCCGTGGGCCTCCATGCCGACCGCGTCGATGACGGCGTCGGTGCCCCGGCCGTGGGTGAGCTGCCGGATCGCGTCGGGCAGCTCCTTGCCGTACCGGTTCACATCGAACACCTGGACCCCGTGCGCGGCGGCCCTGGCGAGCCGTTCGGGCACCAGATCGGCCCCGATCACCAGACCTGCGCCCAGATGCCGGGCGACCCTGGTGGCCATGTCGCCGATCGGGCCGAGCCCCAGCACCGTGATGCTCCCACCGGGAGGGACGGACGCGTACCGCACGGCCTGCCAGGCCGTCGGCAGCACGTCGGACAGGTAGACGTACCGGTCGTCGGGCGGTCCTTCGGGCACCTTGATCGGCAGTGTGTTCCCGAAGGGCACGCGCAGCAGTTCCGCCTGTCCGCCGGGCACCTGCCCGTACAGCTTGGTGTAGCCGAACAGCGCGGCTCCCGTGCCCTGTTCGTGGACCTGGGTGGTCTCGCACTGGGAGTGCAGACCGCTGTCGCACATGAAGCAGGTCCCGCAGGAGACGTTGAAGGGGACCACGACGCGGTCCCCCGCCCGCAACGCCGTGACGTCGCGGCCGACCTCCTCGACCACCCCCATGGGTTCGTGGCCGAGGACGTCCCCCGGGTCCAGGTACGGGCCGAGCACTTCGTACAGGTGCAGATCGGACCCGCAGATCCCGGTCGAGGTGATCCGCACGACGACATCGGTGGACTCCTCGATGCGCGGGTCCGGGACGGTCTCCACCCGCACGTCACGACGTCCCTGCCAGGTGAGTGCACGCATGGTGTCTCTCCTCACTGCGGCGCCCGGGAACGGTCGGCCCGGCTCACCGGTGCTCCCCGGGAACGCGCCCGCCGGAAGTCCGTCCGTCCTCCCGCGGACGGTCCCGGACACCGCCACCGGCGTCCCCGGCGGCCGGGCTTTCCGACGTGGGGGTCCTCGTCCGGCGCCGCTCTGCCGCTTCGGTCGGTACGGGCCGACTCCTCCAGCGAACCAGTGTCGCGGCCGTCCCGCCTCCCGTGGCGGAAACCTCCACGGGGCGGCGGACGCCGTGGGCTGCCTCCGGGGCCCGGAGCCCGGCGGGCTGCGTCCGCTCGGCCCAGGCGCCGGGCCGGATTCCGAGGCTGTTGGAGGGAGCGGGGGGAAATACCGCGTTACCGGTGGCCGGAGGCGGTTACCCGCTTGGGGACGAGCAGTGCCCGCACCGGCCCCTCGGCCGGTGCCGCAGGCGCGCCCCAGGAGGAGAAGCCCATGAAGGACAGGAAACAGGCCCAGCGTGACCGCGCACGGGCCGCCGATCCGGCCGAGGGGCCGCTGACCACGGATCAGGGCGTGGCGATCGAGCATACGGACGATTCGTTGACGGTCGGTGACCGCGGCCCCACGCTGCTGGAGGATTTCCACTTCCGGGAGAAGATCACGCGCTTCGACCACGAGCGCATCCCCGAGCGGGTCGTCCACGCCCGGGGGGCCGGGGCGTACGGATTCTTCGAGCCGTACGAGTCCTGTGCCGAGTTCACCAGGGCGGCCTTCCTCCAGGACCCGGCCGTCCGCACTCCGGTGTTCGTGCGGTTCTCCACCGTGCAGGGTCCGCGCGGCTCGGCGGACACGGTGCGCGACGTGCGGGGCTTCGCGACGAAGTTCTACACGTCCGAGGGGAACTACGACCTCGTGGGGAACAACTTCCCCGTCTTCTTCATCCAGGACGGCATCAAGTTTCCCGACTTCGTGCACGCCGTGAAGCCCGAGCCGCACAACGAGATCCCCACCGGGGCGTCCGCCCACGACACCCTGTGGGACTTCGTGTCCCTCCAGCCCGAGACGCTGCACACGATCATGTGGCTGATGTCGGACCGGGCGATTCCGCGCAGCTACCGGATGATGCAGGGATTCGGCGTCCACACCTTCCGTTTCGTGACCGCGGACGGGCGCGGAACCTTCGTGAAGTTCCACTGGAAGCCCAAACTGGGCGTGCACTCCCTGGTCTGGGACGAGGCCCAGGAAGTGCAGGGCCGCGATCCCGACTTCAACCGGCGCGACCTGTGGGACGCCATCGAGGCGGGCCAGTACCCGGAGTGGGAACTGGGCGTCCAGCTCATCCCGGAGGAGGACGAGCACTCCTTCGACTTCGACCTCCTCGACGCGACGAAGATCGTTCCCGAGGAACTGGTCCGGGTCCGGCCCATCGGCCGGATGGTCCTGGACCGCAACCCCGACAACTTCTTCGCCGAGACGGAACAGGTCGCCTTCCACACCGCCAACGTGGTCCCCGGCATCGACTTCACCAACGACCCGCTGCTCCAGGCGAGGAACTTCTCCTACCTCGACACCCAGCTGCTGCGGCTGGGCGGCCCCAACTTCGCCCACATCCCGGTCAACCGCCCGGTCGTCGACGTGCGCAACAACCAGCGCGACGGCTTCCACCAGGAGCAGATCCACTCCGGTACGAGCTACACGCCGAACACCCTCGGCGCGGGCTGCCCGGTACTCGCCGACGTGGAGTCCGGGGCCTACCGTCATCTCACCGAACGGGTGGAGGGCAGCAAGATCCGCCGCCGCAGCCCCAGTTTCGAGAACCACTACCTGCAGGCGGCCCTGTTCTGGCGCAGCATGGTCGAATGGGAGCGGCAGCACATCGTCGACGCGTTCCGCTTCGAGCTGGGCAAGGTGGCGGCGAAGGACGTCCGGGCGCGTACCGTCGCGCAGTTGGCCCAGGTCTCCACCGATCTCGCCCGGGCCGTCGCGGAAGGCATCGGGGTGCCCCTGCCCGACCCCACGGACACGCCGGCCCCGCCCCCGTCCCCCGCGCTGAGCCTGGAGAGCAACCGGGGGGACGGTTCGATCCTCTCGCGACGGATCGCCGTCCTCGCGACGGACGGGATCGAGGAGGAGCAGATCGCCGCGGTCCGGGAACCGCTCACCGCCCGGGGCGCCGTTGTCGAACTGATCGCCCCGAAGGACGGCGGGATCGCCACCAGCCGGGGCGGCACGGTCGAGGCCGACCGGGCGCTGCCGACCGTCGCCGCCGTGCTCTACGACGCCGTGCTGCTGCCCGACGGTGCGCGGTTCACCGATGACCCGGTCCGCCGGTTCGTGCGCAACGCGTACCGGCACGGCAAACCCATCGGTGGTTACGGCGGAGGCGTGGCAGCTCTGGGCGACCTCCTGCCCACCGCCGTCACGGACCGGTCCGCCGCGACGGGAGGCGAGCCCGTCGAACTCCTGGGCGTGGTGACGGCCGCCGCCGGTGACGACGCCTTCGGCGAGGCGTTCGCCTCGGCGGTCGCCGCCCATCGCCACCGGGACAGGCCGGACCTGACCTGACGTTCGGGTTCATGGCTGTGCCTTCCTCGCGCCGGTCCGGCGGGAGGAGCGGGTCAGGGGCGGCCGGTCAGGTAGCCGCCCATGGAGGTGAAGTACTCCGTGGCGGGCGTCTCGCGGCCGTCCTCGGTCCGCACCCGCGTGAGGGCCGGTCCGTGGTTGCGGCCGGTGCGGGCGTCGGCCCCGGCGACGATCACCACGCCGTCGCCCTCGCGGTAGAAGATCCGGCCGGGCGTACCGCCGTAGCGGTTCCGGGACACGACTGCGGCGAGGACCTCCAGCCGGGGCTCACCGTTCATGAGGGGCGGCCGTGGTCCCGGTCGCGCTCGTGGAGGTACGCCTCCAACTCGGCGGCCCCGGCCAGCATCGCCCGTCCGCGCGCGGCCACCCGGTCGTGCCAATCGCGCAGGGTGGCCTCCAAGGGCCCCGGTCCGCCCGCCGACCGCACCCGGGCGATCAGTGGGGCGATCTGCTCCAACAAGTAACCGCCCCGCCTGAGTTGATGTGCCATCAGGGCATCCCGCACATCGGCCTCGTCGTAGACGCGGTACCCGGTCAGCGGATCGCGGCGCGGGTGCAGCAGCCCGGCGCGCTCCCATGTGCGCAGCGTCGCGGGCCGGATCCCGAGCCGCCCCGCCAGCGCCCCGACGAACACGCCGCCGGACCCGGGCGCCACCGTGCCGGGCCCGGGCCCGGGGGCGGACGTCAGGTCGCGCAGGGCGTTCTCCACGGCCCGGAGCGTGCGCCGGTCGTCGAGCAGTTGGGCATGGCTCTCGTCGATGAGACGGAACGCCTCGTCGGCCTCGCCCAGGTTCACGGCCCGCATGATCGACGTCGCCGTCCGGTGGCCGTGGCCGGGCACCAGGGCGAGGAACGTGCGCAGGGCCCGCGCGTGCAGCGGGGCGTAGGTGCGGTAACCGTGCGGTGTGCGGTCGGCGGCCGGGAGGATCCCGGCCTCCTCGTAGTTCCTGACGGCCTGCGTGGACAGGCCGTGCCCGCGGGCCAGGTCGATCGGCCGGAGACGTTCACGACTTTGAAGCTTTCGTCCCATCGAACCGCCCACATCGCGCAAAAGTTTCAATCGAAGGTTCAACGATACCGTTCAAGGCATGGCAACCGACATCGAGGAAACCCTTCATGCCGTCGAGGCCGCCGCCGTCATGGGGCTGCTCCCGAACCGGCCCCGGATGCTCGCCCTGGGAGAGCCCACCCACGGCGAGGACACCCTGCTCGGCCTGCGCAACGAGCTCTTCCGGCAACTCGTCGAGCAGGAGGGCTACCGGACGATCGCGGTCGAGAGCGACTGTGTGAGGGGCCTGGTCGTGGACGACTACGTCACCTCGGGCACGGGCGCGCTCGACGAGGTCATGGAGCACGGATTCAGTCACGGTTGGGGCGCCCACGCGGGCAACCGCGAACTCGTGCGCTGGATGCGCGACCACAACGACGGCCGGCCCGCCTCCGACCGGGTCCGCTTCGCCGGTTTCGACGGCCCGCTGGAGATCACCGCCGCCGAGAGCCCCCGGCGGACCCTCACCGCACTGCACGACCACCTCTCGGCCCGGGTGGACGCGAACCTGCTCCCCTGCACCGCGCAAACGCTCGACCGGCTGCTCGGCCCCGACGACCGGTGGACCGATCCCGCCGCGATGATGGACCCGTCCCGGTCCGTGGGGCGGTCGGCCGACGCCGACCGGCTGCGGCTGATCGCCGACGACCTGGTGGCACTGCTCGACGCGCAGACACCGCACCTGAGCGGGACGGCCTCGGGGGACGAACGGGACCGGTTGCGGCTGTACGGGCGCACCGCGACCGGTCTGCTGCGCTACCACCACTGGATGGCCGACGCCTCACCGGCCCGCATGACCCGGCTGGTGGGCCTGCGGGATCAGATGATGGCCCACAACCTCCTCGCCCTCGCCGAGCGGGGCCCGGTGCTCGTCCACGCCCATAACTCCCACCTCCAGCGGGAGAAGAGCTCGATGCGGATGTGGGAGGGGCCGGTGGAGTGGTGGAGCGCCGGAGCGCTGGCGGGCGCCCGGCTCGGCGAGGAGTACGCCTTCGTGGCCACGGCCCTCGGCACGATCCGCCACCGGGGCGTGGACGCGCCGCCGCCGGACACCCTCGAAGGGCTCCTGTACGCACTCCCGGAGGACCGTTGTGTCGTCGACGCCGCGCGGCTGGCCGCCGTCCTCGGCGACGCGCTGCCCGCGCCCCGCGTCTCCCCCTGGTTCGGCTACGCCCCGTTCGACCCCGCCCATCTGGCGGGCAGTGACGGCATCGTGTTCGTCAAGGACGTGCCCCGGGGGTAGGGCCCGACGCCCGGATCGCCGTGCTCGGCACGGGTGTTCCGGACGCACCCTTCCCCAGGGCCCTCCGGCAGATGCGGGTGCGGGAGACGGGGCGAAGCCGGGCCCGCCCGGACCGCTGTCGGGCGGGGCCCGGCCGTCCGGCGCGGCCCTATCCCGGGTAGGGGTCGTAGCAGTCGAGAGCGGGGTTGTAGAGGACGTTCCAGGTCTTGGCGCCGACGATGCCGTCCTTGGTCAGGCCGTGACACCCCTGGATCCACTTGATCTTGGCACGGGTCTTGCTGCCGAAGGCTCCGTCGACGCCCAGTTTGGGGACGCCGCCCCAGATGTTCGACAGGCACTGGGCCTGTTTCACCGCCACTCCGGTGCTGCCGTACTGAATGGTCGGGCGGTGGGTCGACGAGGCGTGGGCACAGCCTCCGGGCGCGGCGCCGGCCGATGGCGCGCCGACTCCCAGGAATCCGGCGGCGAGTACAGCGGCACCCAGGACGGACATGATCCGGGTTTTCATGGCACCTTCCCCCACTCAAATGATCACTATGTGTGACATTTTGCGACTGTAAGGATGCGAAGGTTCTCTGTCGAGAACGCCGGGACGAAGTTCGGCCAGCGGTTCTGCCCCGCGCGCCGCCTGCCGGGCGGGAGCGGTGAAGACGGGCCGGTCCGTGTGTTCGATCCCGGCTCCGGGGTGCACCGCCGCGGGGCGGCGCGCCCCGGCTTCCCGCGCTTGCTCCCGACGCCAGTTCGAGAGCGGTCCCGCGGCGAGACTGGCCGGATATGGACGGGGCCCGCCACCTCCACGCGGGGGAGCCCTATTCGCTGTGCACGATCTGGATCAGGTTGCCGCAGGTGTCGTCCAGAACCGCAGTGGTGACCGGTCCCATTTTCAGCGGTTCCTGGGTGAAGCGCACCCCGAGCCCGCGCAGCCGGTCGAACTCCGCCCGCACGTCGTCCACGGCGAAGGAGGCGGCCGGGATGCCGTCCGTCGCCAGCGCCGTCTTGTACGGCTTCACGGCGGGGTGCCCGTCGGGCTCCAGCAGCAGTTCGGTCCCGTCGGGGTCCTCCGGCGAGACCACGGTCAGCCAGCGGTCCTCGCCCAGGGGGACCTCGTGCTTCTTCACGAAGCCCAGCACGTCGGTGTAGAAGCGCAGGGCCTTGTCCTGGTCGTCGACGAAGACGCTGGAAATGTGGATCCTCATGGGGTGCTCTCCGGTGTGTCGGGCCCGAGCCACCGGGCCACGATGTGCTTGAGGGGTTCGGTGTTCAGGTCGTGGAACTTGTAGCGGCCCTGGCGACGGGAGAGGACCAGGCCCGCGGATTCGAGTACGGCCAGGTGCTGACTGATCGCCTGACGGGACAGCCCCAGGCCGTGCTTGGTGACCAGTCGTGAGCAAATCTCGAACAGGGTCTGGCCGTTCCGCTCCGTCAGCTCGTCGAGGATGAGCCGACGGGTGGGATCGGCCAGGGCCTTGAAGACATCTTCCGCCATGACCGAATCATAGGCAAGTGGAGACTTGCCTATCAAGTCGGACGGCTGCCACCACCCACCGGACCCGTCCCGGCGCACGGCAGTGGCGACGGCGCGACGGTTTCCGGTGGTTGGTAGCGTGAGCGCCGTGACGGAGCTGGAAGAACTGGTCCTGACCCCCGACGAGCGGGCTCGGGGGGTCCGGGTCGACAGTGTGTTGTTCGTGATGGACTGGACCGGTGAGGACCATCCGGGGCAACTGGCGGCGTTCGTGGCCGGCCGGGTACGGGCCTTCGGGGCGGACCCGGCGGACGTGGACACGAGTGCCGTCCACCGGGCGGCCGAGGCCGATCCGGCCCTGCGCCGTGGCGACCTCCCGGTCCGTCAGCTCGATCACCTGGCCGGTGTGCTGGCGGGTCTCGGCTGCACGCTCGTGGTATTGGACAGCGGCACCGACACCTACGAGGTGATGGTCGCGCTGACCGGGGGGCGCGAGCCGACCGGGTTGACGCACCAGGACGTTCCGGTACGGGCCTGGGGCTCGGAACCCGAAGAGACCCTGGTCACCCTGGACTGCCCGGGCTGCTCGCAGATGCTGGTGTGGGAACTGCCGGCGGGCCAGACCCTGGCCGGTGAACACTGCGACTGCGGAGCCGCGTTGTTCGACGCCGCCGGCCACCCGCTGCCCGGCGTCACCCTCCACGACTGAACCGCCCGACGCCCGTCCCGTTCCCGCTCGTGGCCGCCCGGAGCGGACCGCACGGACGGGACGGGCGGCGGCGTGGCCCGCCGGAGCCGCGGGCCCGGCGGGCCGGGTGCCGGCGCTCCCGGCCCGCGTCGCCGTGTTCGTGCCGCCGGAGGCGGGCCCGCCGTCGGCGATCAGTCCTTCAGATGCTCCAGGATGCGGTGCATCCCGCTGTTCCAGTTCTCCTTGAGCGCCGCGACGGCCGCGTCGAGGTCGCCGCGCTGAAGGCACTCGGCGATCTGCTCGTGCTCCACCGCCGAACGTTCCAGGATGTCCTGGTCGCCCAGCGCCACCCGCTCGTAGCGGTGCATCGTCACCTTCAGGGAGGTGATCAGCTTCATCAGGCGGTCGTTCGTGCAGCCGGACAGGAGCAGGTCGTGCCACGCGTCGTCATAACGCTCTATGACGTCGTGCGGCGCCTGCGGGGCGGAGAAGGCGCGGGCCTCCTCCAGGAGACGAGGAGCGATCTCCGCCAGGTGCCCGGGATCACTGGACTCCAGGGCGAGTGCCTCCAGCGTCGCGACGATCGCGGACAGGTCGCGGAACTCCTGCGCGCTGAGCGGCGTGAAGCGGAAGCCCTTGCCGCGCTCGCTGGTGATGACGCCCTCGCGCTCCAACGTGATCAGCGCCTCGCGCAGCGGTGTGCGACTGACGCCGAGTTCGGTGGCGAGCTGCCCCTCGTTGATCGGTGAGTTGGTCGCGATCGTGCCGCGCCCGAGGCGCTTGATCAGTTCCTCCTTGACCTGTTCGCGCAGCGGGCGGTTTTCGATTGGCATGTGAGGCTGCCCTCCCTTCGGTCCGGTCGATTATCCGCTACCGGCAGATCACGCGGTACCGGCGCCGTCGACCGGGATGATCGCCCCGCTCAGGAACGCCGAGGCGTCGGAGGCGAGGAACGCCACGGTCCGGGCGATGTCGCGGGGCTGCCCGATCCGGCCGAGCGGCCGGTCGGCGGCGTCGGCGTAGAACGCCTCGGAGCTCTCGCCGAGTTGGCGGGCCTCCTCGGCGAGCATCCCGGTCGCCGTGTCACCGGGGCAGACGCAGTTGACGCGGATGTTGTCGGGGCCGTGGTCGATGGCCATGGCACGGGTCATGTTGACGACGGCGCCCTTCGACGCGCAGTACGAGACGGCCCGGCCGCCGCCGCGGATGCCCCAACCGGAACCGGTGTTGATGATGGAGCCGCCGCCCCGGGCCACCATCCCGGGGATCACGAGCCGGCTCATCAGCATCACCGAGCGGATGTTCACGGCCATCACCAGGTCCCAGTCGTCCTCGGTGATCTCGCAGACCGTGGAGCGGCGGATGATGCCGGCGTTGTTGAAGAGGACGTCCACCCCGCCGAACCGCTCCTCGGCCGTGCGCACCACGGCCTCGCAGTCCTCGCGTTGTGACACGTCACAGCGGACGAAGACCCCGCCGGTGTCCTTCGCGGTGTGTTCGCCGCCGTCCGCGTCGATGTCGGCGACCACCACACGGGCGCCGAGCTCCGCGAGGACCTGGGCGGTGGCACGGCCGATCCCGGCTCCGCCACCGGTCACGATGGCGCGCTTGCCGTCAAGGGAGATCATCCTGGGCTCCTTCTGGAAGAGGGGGAGGGAGGCGGGGGTCAGCCGGTCAGGCGGTACAGCGAGGTGCGCCGCCTGCCGGTGATGACGGGGAGGTAGCCGGACAGCTCCGCGTCGAGCGCGTCGTCGCCGGTGTCGAGGAGGAGCGGACGGCCGCCGAGCGCGGCCAGTTTCCGTTCCGTGCACAGCACGAGCAGGCGCTCACGACCGCCCGCCGCGCGCAGGACGCGCGGCGAGATCTGCTGGTTGCCGCGGCCGAGGAGGAAACCCTGGCCGCCGATGGGGGAGAGGACGATCCAGGCGGGGCCGGCCGAGAGGAGGGCGGCCTCGCCCGCGTCGCGGGCCACGACGCACGGCGGCCGGCCCGGCCGCAGGCGGAGCACGTCGACCCCGGTCAGGGAGACGTCCGCGCCGAGCGCCGCCGCGACCGCCCGGGTGGTGGTGCCGGGGCCGAGCACGAGCATCCCGTCCCCGACGCGGTCGGCTACCTCGGCCGCGATGCCGCCGACCGCGTCGGGCGCGGTGACGGTGCTGCCCGTCTTGCGCTGCTGCACCCGGACCGGTACGTCGGGGACCGGCAGCCAGCCGAACAGCCGTGAGGCGACACGGCCTTCGCCCAGGGCGTCCTCGTCCCGGTCCATCACCTCCGCGTCCCGCAGCCGGACGCCGCCCCCGCGGGCGAGCCACGCCGCCGCGACCTCGCCGGCGGCGCGCGGGCCGACGGCGAAGACGGCCGAGTGCATCTTCACCCCGGTCGGTACGCCGAGGACCGGGCAGGGCGCCCCGCCGAGGGCGCCGAGCACGTCCCGCGCGGTGCCGTCGCCGCCCGCGAAGAGCAGGAGGTCCACGCCCTCGGCGACGACGGCCCGCACCGCGGCGTCCGTGTCCGCGGCCGAGGTGTCCCGTCCGGCCCCGGCGGCGTACACGACCTGCCCCGCGAGCCCCGCGGCGGCCACGGAATCGGCGCCCAGGGGACCGGCGGCGGTGACGACGAGGAGTCCGGAGTCCGGCGCCCCGGACCGCGCACCGTCGGAACCGGCCGGTGCGAGGGTCCCGTCCCCCGCCGCCCGCCCCGAACGCGCCGCCAGTTCGCCCAGGGCGGCGGTGGCCCGGAACCCCGCCGAGGGCAGCGCGCCCAGCGAGCGCGCCAGGCGGAGCCGGTCCGGGCCGTCGGTGCCGCCCAGGCCCACCCGGCCGCCGAGGCCGGCGACCGGGTTGACCACCAGACCGACCTTTCTCACCGCTCGGCCTCGCCGAGCACCTTGCGGCGGTAGGCACGCCAGGAGACCGCCCAGACCGCCGGGTCGTCCAGGGCCTCCGGGCGGACCCGGTGGATGGTCGAACGGTGCGGCGCCGTACGGACGGTCTCGGGGTCCTCGTACGCCTCCCGGGCGACCTCCGCGAGGATCGCCGCGTACTCGTCGAGGTCGGCACGGGTGTAGGACTCGGTCGGCTCCAGCGTCATGGGCTCCGGCACGACGTACGGGTGGTGGCTGGTCCAGTAGTGCGTACCGAAGTCCGCGGCGCGCAGACCGAGGTCCTCGGAGTGCAGGCCGGTGTCCTGGTGGAGCTTCTCCCAGCTGTAGCGGACCTGCTCCACGCGCGGGCGCCCCGCCGCGTAGGGGACCGAGACGCCGGGGATCTGCCGCACCTTGTGGAGCAGGTAGTTGTTGTTGAGGACGGCCGTCTCCGCGGCGGCCCGCAGCCCCGGTGCGCCGAGCGACATGATCCAGGCGTACGCGCGGACCAGGTTCGGCACGACCCCGTAGAACGGCCGCATCTTGCCGACCGACTCGGGCCGGTCGTCGTCCAGCCGGTACCTGCCCGTCCCCGGGTCCAGCTCGACCGTCGGGCGCGGCAGGTACGGGGCGAGTTCCGCGGTGACCGCGCACGCGCCCGCCGCCGGGCCGCCGCACGCGTGCGGCGTCGAGAACGTCTTGTGCAGGTTGAAGTGGCACAGGTCGAAACCCGCGTCCCGGGCCCGGGTGATGCCGAGGATGCCGTTCGCGTTGGCCTGGTCGTACGAGCACAGGCCGCCCGCCTCGTGCACGATCCGCACGAACTCCTCGATGCGCGGGTTGTAGATGCCCGTGTCCTCGGGGTTGGTGATGAGGAGCGCCGCCGTGCGCGGGCCGACCGCCGCCCTGAGCGCCTCGATGTCCGGGTAGCCGTCCGCGTCCGGGTGGAGCGTGATGACCTTGAAGCCCGCCGTCTTCGCGCAGGCCGCGTTCGACGGGTGGGAGAAGATCGTCGTGATGATCTCGTCGCGCTGCTCCAGCTCGCCGCGGGCGGCGAAGTACGCGCGGATCATCGCCACGTTGGTGTAGATCGCGGCGGAACCGGCGCCCGGCTGGAGCGAGACCCGGTCCATGCCGGAGATCTCCTTCAGGAGCTGCTCCAGGCCGTGGATGATGCCGAGGACGCCCTGGACCGTGTCCTCGTCCTGGAGCGGGTGCAGCGCCGCGATCCGGGGGTCGCGGACGAACTGGTCGTTGACCTTGGGGCTGTACTTCATGGTGCAGGTGCCCTGGCCGACGTCGATGTTGAGGTCGGCGCCCAGGTTCTCCTGCGACAGGCGCAGGTAGTGCCGCAGGACCTGCTGCTGGGACATCTCCGGCAGGGCGGGCGGCTCGGCCCGGCGCAGGGCCGCGGGCACCTCGGCCGCCGGGACGGACGGGTCCGGGGCCGGTACGAGGACGCCGCGTTCACCCGGCGAACCGAGCTCGAAGATCAGTTCCTCGTCCCAGGACGCCTGCCGGAAGCGGCGCAGACCGGGCTTGCCGGCGATGCGCGCCTGATCGGGGGAGACGGACACGGGCGTGTGCGGGGCGGTCACTTGACGATCTCCTCCAGGGTCGCGGCGAGCCGGTCGATGTCGGCCTTGGTGTGGACTTCGGTGACGCAGTACGCGGCCTCGTGCTCGCCGGTCGGCACCCCGCCGAAGATGCCCCGTTCCCCCAGTGCGGCACGGATCTCGGCGGCGGTCCTGCCACCCGTGTAGCGGACGGTGAAATCGGCGAAGTGCAGGGCGTCGCCGTACGGGACCTCGATGCCGGGCACCTCGGCGAGCCGCCCGCGGGCGTACGCGGTGAGTGCGAGGATCGTGTCACCGATCTCCCGCATGCCCTGCGGTCCCATCAGCGCGAGGTAGACCCCGGCGCCGATGCCGTGCAGCGCGGCGGCCGTGCCGACCCACTCCTTGCCCTCCTCGCGCAGCGCGAACGAGGTCCGTTCGTAGGCGACGTCACCGAAGCCGTACTCGCCCTCGACGGCGGTCGGCACCAGGCCGAACAGCCGCGAGGGGTACTCGGCGACCAGCCGCTCCTCGTCCCGGGTGGCGATGAAGCCCGCGTTGCCGCCGCCGAAGCTCTGGTGGATGCCGAGCGGCTGGATGTCGCCGCAGGTGATGTCGGCGCCGTGCGCGGAGGGCGGCGCGAGCGCGCCGAGCGCGATCGGGTTGCAGCCCACCACGAACAACGCCCCCGCGTCGTGCGCGAGTCCGGCGAGGAGGGGCAGCGCCTCGTCGACGATGCCGAGCGCGGACGGCATGTCCGCGTACACCGCCGCCGTGTCACCGGCGGCCAGCTCCCCGCGCACCGCGGCGAGATCGGCGCAACCGGTGTCCGGATCGACCGGGACCACCACCACGTCGTGGTCGGGGCGCACGTAGTCGCACACCCGGGAGAGCTTGTCGGCGTCGATCGCGGTGGCGACGAGCACCCGGCGGCGGCCGGTGATCCGGCCGGCCATGCGCAGGGCGGTTCCCGCGGCCTGGAAGCCGTCGTACACCGGGACGTTGACGACCTCGACGTCGAGCAGCTCGGCCATCATCGACTGGTACTCCCACAACGCCTGGAAGCGGCCGTGGTCCTCGTAGGGCTCGCCCGCGTACGCGGTGAGGAACTCGCTGCGGTTGACCACCTCGTCCACGACCGCCGGCACGTGGTGCTGGTAGCAGCCGGAGCCGAGGAAGCTGAGCACCTGCCGGGTGGAGGTGTTGTGGCCGAGCAACCCCTCCATGTGGCGGGTGAGTTCGGCTTCCGAACGCAGCGGGTCCGGGAGGTCGAGGGGGCGGTGCAGCCGGATGCCGTCCGGGATGTCGGCGTAGAAGTCCTCGACGCTCGCCGCGCCGATCTCCGCGAGCATCGCCTGCCGCACGGCAGGAACCGCGTTGGGGATGTAGGGGTGGACGAAGTCCTGGGGTGACGTCATGCCGCGCCTTTCGCGTGAGCCGGCCCGGCCGGGCCGGTCATGAACCACAGCAACGAAAGTCTTTGGGTGTACACCTCTTGACGGGAAGCTCAGCCATTCAGTGTTCTGAATACAGCATTAAGCATTCAGGCTCCAGGAGGCAAGAGTGTCAACACGGCCCACCCGACGGGTTGTTCTGGCAGCGGGTCTCGCGACCGCCGCATCGTCACTGGTCAGCGGATGCGCCATGGGGGGCACGGGCGGCGGGGACGCCCGTGACATCGGTGGAGGGAAGAAGGAGGGAGGGGGCGAGGTCAGCGGGAAGATCACCGTCTGGTCGTGGGACGTGGCGGCCAACGCCCTGAAACGCCTCGCCCGCGCCTTCGAGGAACGCCACCCCGGTGCCACCGTCACCGTCACCGACATCGGCTACGACAACGCCGCCGACAAGATCACCGTGGGCCTGCGCGGCGGCTCCGGACTCGCCGACGTCCTCACGATCGGGGGCACCCAACTGCCCCGCTACACCGGCAACTTTCCCCAGGGCTTCTACGACCTGAGCAGCCTCGGCGGCCGCTACGGGGGCGACTTCGACCGTGCCTCCTGGCGCACCGTCACCGGCCCGGACCGCGAGGTCTTCGCCCTGCCCTGGGACATCGGCCCCTGCGCGCTCTACTACCGCAAGGACCACTTCCGCGCCGCCGGGGTCGACCCGCAAAAGCTCCTCACCTGGGACGACTACGTGGAGGCGGGGGTCCGCATCAAGAAGGCCACCGGCCACAAGCTGCTCATCATGGACACCACCAACACCGGGATCCTGCCCCTGCTCCTCCAGCAGCAGGGCCAGTCCTACTTCAAGAGCGGCCGGGTCGCGGTCGACAGCCCCGAGGCCGTGAAGGCCCTCACCCTGATGAAGACCCTGCACGACCGGGGCCTGGTCGACTACGAGAAGGGCTGGAGCGGGCTGGTCACCGGCACCAAGGAGGGCAAGGCCGCCACCACGCCCACCGCCGCCTGGTGGACCGGCACCCTCACCGAGGAGATGCCGGAGCTGAAGGGCAGGTTCGGCGTGGTGCCGCTGCCCGGCTTCACCGCCGACGGCCCCCGCACCTCGAACGAGGGCGGCTCCACCCTCTGCGTCCCCGCCCAGAGCAAGAACCCCGAACTTGCCTGGGCCTTCATCGAGTTCGTGCTCACCGACCGGGCCAACCAGGTCTCCATGCTCAAGCGCGAGGGCCTCTTCCCCGCCTACCTGCCCGCGCTGGAGGACCCGTACCTGAGCGCCGGACAGGAATACTTCGGCGGGCAGCCGGTCCTCGACGTGTTCGCCCGGCTCGCCCGCAACATCCCGCCGGTCGAGTACACCAAGGACGACGCCAAGGCCGTCGACATCATGGTCTCCGCCGTCACCGGGGTGACGCTCCGCGGCAAGGACCCGCGCGCCTCCCTGGAATCGGCGGCACGGCAGATCGCCGCGGCCACCGGCCGCGAGAGGACGAAGTAGCCCGATGGCCGTCACCACCGCCCCCGAGCGGCCGGTCGCCCCCGCCCGGGCCCCGGCCCGCCGCGTCCGACGGCGACGACCCACCGCCTGGATCTTCGCCGGGCCCGCCGCCGTCCTCTTCGCGCTCTTCTTCGCCTACCCGCTGGGCGCGAGCCTGGTGCAGAGCTTCACCGCCGAGGAGGCCGGAACCACCCGCTGGGCCGGACTCGACCAGTACCGGCGGATGATCGACGACCCCGTGTTCCTGAAGTCCCTGCTCAACACCGGGGCCATCCTCGCCATCCAGGTCCCCGTCATGATCGGCCTCGCGCTCGTCCTCGCCGTCCTGCTCAACCAGTCCTGGCTGCGCTTCCGCGGCACCTGGCGCGCCGTCCACTTCCTGCCCGCCGTCACCACCCTCGTCGCGTACGCCGTCGTCTTCCAGGTGCTCCTCAAGACCGACGGCGGCCTGGTCAACCAGATCCTCGGCTCCGTCGGCATCGGACAGATCGACTGGCTCAACAGCCCCACCTGGGCCCGGATCTCCCTGATCGTCTCCCTGACCTGGCGCTGGACCGGCTACAACGCCGTCATCCTGCTCGCCGGGCTCCAGTCCATCGGCAAGGAGCAGTACGAGGCCGCGGCGATCGACGGCTCCGGCACCCTGTCCACGTACGTCCGCGTCATCCTGCCGCAGCTGCGCCCCGTCGTCCTGTTCTGCGTGATCACCTCCACCATCGGCACGCTCCAGCTCTTCGACGAGAACTACGTCCTCACCCGGGGCGGCCCCGACGACGCCACCCTCACCCCGGTCCTCTACCTCTACCGGGTCGGCTTCCAGCAGTTCGACTTCGGTTACGCCGCCGCCATCGCCTGGGTCGTCGTGCTCGTCATCGCCGCGGTCTCCGCCCTCCAGTACCTCGCCTTCGGAAGGGAGCGCCGCCGGTGACCACCCTCCCGAAGGCCCCCGTGCGCGTCCACCCGGCCCGGCGCGCGGGCCGCGTCCTGGTCCGGCTGTTCCTCGCGGCCGGTGCCGTCGTCAGCCTGGTGCCGTTCCTCTGGATGGCGATCGCCTCGACCCACTCCACCTCGGACCTGTTCCGCTCGCCGCCGCCCTTCCTGCCCGGCGGACAACTGCTCGAAAACCTCGCCCGGCTCCAGGAAACCATCGGCTTCGGACGGGTCCTGCTCAACAGCGCCGGCATCGCCGTCGTCCACACCGTGCTCAGCTCGCTGATCGCCGCCATGTGCGGCTACGGCCTGGCCAAGTTCCGCTTCCGCGGCCGGGGACTGCTGCTCGGCGCGGTGCTCGCCACGATGATGATCCCCTTCCAGGTCCTGCTCGTGCCGCTCTTCCAGATGATGGCGAGCGTCGGCTGGATCGACTCCTACCAGGCCGTGGTGCTGCCCTTCCTGGTGAACTCCTTCGGCATCCTGCTGATGCGGCAGGGCTTCGTCGACTTCCCCGACGAACTCCTCGAATCGGCCCGCATCGACGGCTCCGGCGAACTGCGCACCTTCTACCAGGTGGTGCTGCCGTGCGTACGTCCCCAGCTCGGCGCCCTGGTCATCTTCACGTTCATGGCGCAGTGGAACAGCTTCATCTGGCCGCTGCTCATGCTCAACTCCGAGGACAAATACACCGTGCCCGTCGCACTCAACACCCTCACCGGGCTCACCCACGTCGACTACTCCGGCCTGATGCTCGGCTCGCTCCTGGCCACCCTCCCGCTGATGCTCCTCTTCCTGCTCTTCCAGCGGCAGTTCGTCGCCGGACTCCTCGGCGGGGCGGTGAAGGGATGACCCCGCTGACCCGCGTCCCCGGCATCCTCTACGGCGGCGACTACAACCCCGAGCAGTGGCCCGAGGAGGTCTGGGCCGAGGACGCCGCGCTGATGCGCGAGGCCGGCGTCACCATGGTGACCGTCGGCGTCTTCTCCTGGGCCAGGATCCAACCGGGGCCCGACACCTGGGACTTCGGCTGGCTCGACCGGCTCATGGACCTGCTGCACGCACACGGCGTCGCGGTCGACCTGGCCACCGCCACCGCCTCACCGCCCGCCTGGCTGATCCGCGCCCACCCCGACATCCTGCCGGTCACCGCCGACGGCGTACGCCTCGAATTCGGCTCCCGCCAGCACTACTGCCCCTCCTCGCCCGAATACCGCGCCGCCGCGCTCCGCCTCACCCGGGCCGTCGCCGAACGCTACGCACACCACCCGGCCCTCGCCCTGTGGCACATCCACAACGAGTACGGCGACCACGTCACCGAATGCTTCTGTGCCCGCTCCGCCGACCACTTCCGCAGCTGGCTCACCGACCGGTACGGCACGATCGACGGCCTCAACCACGCCTGGGGCACAGCCTTCTGGTCACAGCGCTACAGCACGTACGACGAGATCGAACCACCCCGCACCGCCCCGGGCCCCGTCAACCCGACCCAGCTCCTGGACTGGCGGCGCTTCTGCTCCGACGCCCTGCTCGAATGCCACCGCGCCGAGCGCGAGGTCCTGCGGGAGACCGGCCCGGACACCCCGGCCACCACCAACTTCATGTCGATGTTCAAGGCACTCGACTACTGGAAGTGGGCCGAGCACGAGGACCTCGTCTCCGACGACGCCTACCCCGACCCCGCCGACCCGCGCGCCCACGTCCGCGCCGCCCTCAACTACGACCTGATGCGCTCCCTCAAGGGCGGCCGGCCCTGGCTGCTCCTGGAACAGGCACCGTCCGCCGTCAGCTGGCGACCGGTCAACGTCCCCAAGAAACCCGGCCTGCAACGCCTCTGGTCCCTCCAGGCCCTGGCCCGCGGCGCCGACGGCATCATGTACTTCCAGTGGCGCGCCTCCCGCGCCGGCGCCGAGAAGTACCACAGCGCACTGCTCCCGCACCGCGGCACCGCCTCCCGCGGCTGGCGCGAGACCGTGCGCTTCGGCGCCGATCTCGCCCGGCTCGGCGAGATCGCCGGCACCACCTCCCGCGCCGACGTGGCGATCGTCCTGGACTGGGACTCCTGGTGGGCCCTGGAGGCCGACGACCACCCCTCCGCCCGCATGCGCTGGCCCGACCTGCTGCGCCCCTGGTACGAGGCGCTGCACGCCCGCGCCGTCGCCGTCGACTTCGTGCCCCCGCACGCGGACCTCGACGGCTACCGGGCGGTCCTCGCCCCCAACCTCCACCTGCTGCGGCCCCGGAACGCCGCCCGCATCGCCGCCTACGTGCGCGGCGGCGGCCACTTCGTGTGCGGCCCCTTCAGCGGCGTCGTCGACGGCCACGACCACATCCACGAAGGCGGCGCCCCGGGCCCGCTGCGGGACGTGCTCGGCGTGTCCGTCGACGAGTTCTGGCCGATCCCCGACGGCGAGGAGGTACGCCTCGCGTCCGGTGCCGGGGCCACCGCATGGAGCGAGTGGATCGAACCCGAGGGCCCGGACACCGAGGCCGTCGACACCTACACCTCCGGAGAACTGACCGGCCGCCCCGCCGTCACCCGCCACTCCTACGGCACCGGCACCGCCTGGTACGTGAGCGCCCACCTCGACGCCGGCATCGCGGTCGTGCTCGACGAGGCGCTGCGGGCGGCCGGCGCACGCCCCGTGCTCGACGCCCCCCGGGGCGTCGAGGCGACCGTGCGCACCGGCCCGCAGGGCACGTATCTCTTCGTCCTCAACCACAACGACCACGACACCCGGACCCCACTGACCGGCCCCTGGACGACCGGCGGCACCGACCTGCTCACCGGCGCCGCCGTCCGCGACCGCATCGACCTCGGCCCGCTCGGCGCCGCGGTCCTGCGCCTGACCACCGACTCCCCTGGAGAGAACGACAAGTGACCGCACACAGATACCTGGGCGCCCTGACCGCGCTCCTCCTGGCCACGGGCACCCTCGCCGTGCCGCAGACGGCCGCCGCCCGCACCCGCCCGGCGCCGCCCCCCTCGTACGCCGACGTCCTCGACCTGCACGGCACCCCCACCACCGCCCAGCCCGGCGACGGCGACGACAACAACCCCGTCACCGTCTTCGCCGACCGGGGGGCCTGGCACGCCTACGCCCTGCCGGAGAACGGCGACACCGACGCCTACGGCGGCTTCTCCGGACCCCTCTACATCGCCCAGGAATACCCCTGGTGGCTCAGCAAGTCCTTCAGCCGCATCCGCCTCACCGAACACGGCAACACCCTGGACCTGGCCGGAGGGGGCGAACCGCACTTCACCTCGCTCCCGGGCCGGCTCCGTCAGTCCTACGACCTCGGCCGCGGACTGCGCCTCACCCTCGAACTCCGCTTCGCCACCGACCGCAGCGCCCTGGTGCGGGCCGAGGTCCGCAACACCGGCCCGGCGCCCCGCACCCTGGGCGCCGAATGGACCGGCAGCCTGCTGCGGCCCGCCGACCGGCCGATGCGCGACGCACCCTCGCTGACCGCCACCCGCTCGGGCGTCGGCGTCGGCTTCGCGAAGGTCCGCGAGACCTGGGACTACCTCACCGACGGCACGGAACGCTTCGACGTCACGCACAAGGAAGCCGTCCGCACGACGGTGGACGGCGACACGTACCGCACCGAGGCGGTGCGGCCGGTGACCCTCGCACCGGGCCGCTCGCACAGCTTCGACTGGACCGAGTCCTACACCTTCACCGCCGCCGAACACACCAAGGAACGGGCGAGGGTCCGCGCCGTGCTGGCCCGCCCCGGCGCCGTCGTCTCCGCGGCCGACTCCCGCTGGCGGGGCTACGTCGCCGGGGTGACCCGGGGCGTCCCGGCCGACCGGCGGCGCACGGCCGTCAAGTCGCTGGAGACCCTCGTCACCAACTGGCGCAGCGCGGCGGGACAGATCAAGCACGACGGCATCACACCGTCGATCTCCTACAAGTGGTTCACCGGTGGCATCTGGGCCTGGGACACCTGGAAGCAGGCCGTGGGCACGGCACGCTTCGCCCCCGCACTGGCCGAGTCGCAGATCCGCGCCATGTTCGACTGGCAGGTCCGCCCGGACTCCACGACCCGCCCGCAGGACGCCGGGATGATCCCCGACGTCATCTTCTACAACGACCCCTCACGCGGCGGCGGCAACTGGAACGAACGCAACTCCAAGCCCCCGCTGGCCGCCTGGGCGGTCTGGAAGGTGTACGAGAAGTCGGGAAACAGGGCGTTCCTGCGCGAGATGTACCCGAAGCTCGCCGCCTACCAGTCCTGGTGGTACCGCAACCGGGACCACGATCGCGACGGCCTCGCCGAGTACGGTGCCACCGTCGACGCCGCCAACGACTCGCCCGAGCAGCAGCGCCTGGCCGCGGCCTGGGAGAGCGGCATGGACAACGCGCCCCGTTTCGACGCCGCCCTCGGCACCGGAGTCGTCGCCAACCGGGCGGCCGACGGAACGCTCCTCGGCCACTCCCTCACCCAGGAATCCGTCGACCTGAACGCCTATCTCGCCGCCGACCAGGGCTACTTGGCGCGCATCGCGGGCACGTTGGGGCGCACCGCCGACGCCGAACGGTGGAAGCGGCGGTCCGCCGCCACCTCCGCCGCCGTCCGCACGACGATGTACGACCCCGCGGACGGCTGGTTCCACGACACCGCGCTCGACACCGGCGCACCGCTCACGGCCCGCGGGCGCGGCATCGAGGGCGCCGTCCCGCTGTGGACCGGCACGGCGTCCGGCGCGCAGGCCCGCGCCGTGCGCGACAGACTGACCGACCCGGCGGAGTTCGCCACCACCGTCCCGTTCCCGACCGTGGCGAAGAGCTCCCCCTACTTCTCGCCGACCGCGTACTGGCGCGGCCCCGTCTGGCTCGACCAGGCGTACTTCGCCCTCGGCGGCCTGCGCCGCTACGGCTACGGCAAGGACGCGGACGCCCTGCGGGACCGGCTCGTCACCCACGCGGCGGGCCTCGCGGGCGACGGGCCGATCATGGAGAACTACGACCCGACCACCGGGGCACCGCTCAACGCCCCCGGTTTCAGCTGGTCCGCGGCCCTCTTGCTGCCGATCCTGACCGGGGACGAGTAGCCGGCGGCCGGCGCGCACCGGGACACCGCTCGGCGGGCGTCCCGGTGCGCACGGCCTTCAGCACATCCAGTTCCGCTGGGCGGCCTGCCACGCCAGCTGCATCCGGGTGGTCGCGCCCGCGAGGGCCATCATCGCCTGGACCCGTCGCTGCACGGTGCGCCGGCTGAGCCCCATCTGGCTGGCTATGGCCTTGTCCGCGACGCCCGCCACGAGGAGCGAGAGCAACTGGCGGTCCGTCGCCGACAGTTCGTGGTTGCCGGACGAACCCTCCGTGCTGCTGACCGTGCCGGACTCGCTCACATGGAGCGGCACCGCGTCCTCCCAGTAGCGCTCGAACAGGGCGACCAGCGCCTCCAGCAGACTGCTGCCGCGGACCAGCGCCGTGGTGGGCTCCTCGGTGCTGCCGCTCGGCCCGCCGGGGACCAGGGGACAGATGGCGATGGACCGGTCGGCGATGGCCAGCCGCAGCGGGAGGTGCGGGACCGCACGGGCCGTCTCTCCCGCCCGCATGCCCCGCACCACGTTGGCGACGGCGCCCGAGTCGTCGAAGAACGCCCGCTCGTACAGGACGCGGTAGCGCACCCCGCGCGCCAGGGCGTCGTACTCGGCCTCGTTGCTCCCCGAGGGCATGGCCACGTACTGGGCCTTGCAGAACCACAACATCTCGTGGCGCGTGTCGTCCTGGATCCGGCGCAGGTGCTGGCGCAACGCCTCGGCACCGGTGATCACTTCGATGAGCTGGTCGGGATCCCGGCGCCTCCGGGTGCGCCGATAGGTCTCCAGCAGATCGGTGACCGCCAGACGCGCGTGGTCCAGGGCGTCGGACTGCTTCTGGAGGTGCGGCAGCAGGGCGACGTCCGGGGGAGTGGCCGCGAAACTGCGGGGCGCCCGGTCCGTTGCGCTGACCAGCCCCTTCGCGGTGAGCACCGTCAGTACCCGTTCGACCTCCGCCGTCGTCAGACCGGACTGCTCCGCGATCTCGTCCGCCGAGGCGGTGAGCAGGGTGACGAGAAGCCGGTACACGGTTTCCTCGGCCGGGGCGAGCCCCACTGCTTCCAGCATCGTGATCCTTTCCGCCCCCGCCGAACGTGCGGCGAGCGACGGAACGGCCCGGTGGGAACGGCAGGCGACAGGGACTCGCCGGGACAACCGCCGGTGGGCAACCGCACTATACGCCCCGGACATGGCCGGACCGGAAGAGGGAAACGGCGGGCACGGAGGATGTGACCACCTCCGTGCCCGCCGCCCCTCGGATCCCCGGGACCCTTTCCGCCTACCTGCCGAGCCCGTAGGCGCGTTCCACGGTCTGCTGGACCTTGTTGCCGGCGCTGTCGGTCGCCGTGACCCGCAGCGTCACGAACGTGTCGCCATGGATCCGGGCCGGCCGGCCGACGGCGGCCGTGAAGCGGTTCTGCCCGCGGTTCTCGACCCGGAGCTCCTTCGACCAGGTCCTGCCGTCGTCGTAGGAGACCGCGACCCGGACGGAGACGCCGCGCGGTGCGGGCAGCCCCTCCTGGTTGCGGACGGTCAGGCCGACGGTGTGACCGCGCCGCGCGGTCACGGTGTTGTGACTGTCGACCGGTACGTCGTAGTCGACCTGGAGCAGCGGGAGCACCGTCTTCTCGGCGGTGGTGTCCGAGCGGAAGGACCAGGAGGTCCGCGTACGCGTGCCGAACCGCCAGTCGGGGGAGACCCGGGAGGCCGACACGTCCAGCCGGTAGTCGGCCTTACCGGGCGCCACCTCGAAGTTCTCCCAGGAGTCCTTGGCGTCGGCGATCTTCTTGCCGTCACGGAACAGGCCGACGGAGACGGTGTCGCCCTCGTCCTCCCCGCTGCTCGTGCCGAAACCGCCGGTCACGGCCTGCGACCAGTGGCCCGTGCCGGAGTCGTTGAACTCGGGGACGCGGAACGAGAGGACGTCGTGGGAGCGCACGGACGGTGTCGTGGTGCCGATCGGGACGGACGGCCGCACCACGGCCCCGAACCAGGTGTCGGCGGGCTGCCTGCCGGGCCGGTAGGTCCGCAGGGAGTCGCGCATCCCCTGGAGCAGGGGCGCGTCGACGTTGCGGGCGAGCCCGTTGCTCGCCACGTGCAGCCACTGGGTGTCACCGGCGCTGACGTACTCGGTGCGCTTCGCCCCGGTGGGCACGTACCGGCTGTACTGGTTCCAGAAGAAGTCCTGGTAGGGGCGGCTGCCGAAGCGCTGCTCGCTCGCCCAGGAGACGCCGCTGACATCGGTGTACGTGGAATCGACGACGGCGCTGTTGCGGTCCGAGACGGTGTGCACGACGCGGTCGGGGACGCGGCCCTCGGACACCTGCATCACGTCGTACAGGTACGGACTCCTGGCGGTGCCGGAGAACGCCACCGAGGTCCTGCGGTGCTCGACGCGTTCCAGCAGGGCGTCGCCCTCGGCCGCGCGCAGGTTGATGGTGGGCAGGGGAAGGCGCTTGCCGTCCGGGGTCCACCGGCTCCAGGAGTAGTCGCCCCGGGGGAAGACGAGCGCGAGTCCGGCGGCGCCGGCCTCGGACGCCGCCCGGGCGAGTTCCGCGGCATGGGTGACGTCGCTCCTGACGACCGCGAGCCTGCCGCGGACCCGGCGCAGATCGGGGGCCTCGAAGGTTCCCGCGTCGACGGCGGTCAGCCGGGTGCCCTTCGGGTCGAACAAGGGGGAGTCGTGCATGTAGTACGGGGCGAGGGCGATCCGTGACCCGGGGACTTCCGCCCGCAGCAGCGGGGCGACGAGCTGCCAGCGGGAGGCGAACTCGAAACGGCCCTCGGTGACCTTCGCCGTGGGGCTGACGTAGAGCCGCTTGGCCAGGTCGAAGTACATCGTGCCCTGGATCAGGCCCTGGCCGTCCAGCTGACGGTAGGTCTGGTAGCTGACGATGTCGCGCTGTTCGGCGGGGCGGGGCGTGCGGATCTCCACCCGGGTGGTCTTGCGGGCGTCCAGGGTGACGGTCATGTCCTTGGTGACCTTCACCTCGGGCAGGACGATCTCGCGCAGTTCCTGGCCGTCCTCGGCGTTGTCCAGCGAGGAGTAGTTGAACTGGTAGGTACCCTCCTCGACCTCGGCGACGGCCGGGCTGGTGCTGATGTAGCTCTCGAAGCCGTCGGCGCCCCAGATCGTCGGCAGTTCGGCCACGGGCTTCCCCTTGTGGTCGATGACGTTCACGGTGATCCGGTGCTTGGGGCTGCGGACCGAGAGGCTCACCGTGGTGTGGACGGTCGTCCTGCCGTCGGCGGTGGAGGCGTTCACGTATCCGTAGTAGTCGCCCCGCTGGAGGTCCGACGGGTCGACGTGCAGGGGCACCTCGGCCGTGGCGCCGGGGGCGACGCGGACCGAGTCGGCGCCGAGCCGCACCGCGCCCTCGGCGACCTCGCGCCCGCCGCTGGTGGCGAGCCGGAGCGTCAGGCCGAGGGTGATCTCGGCGTCGGAGGTGTTGGTGTACCGGACAGTGGTCTTCTGGTCCCGCTTGCCGGCCTCACCCGTCACGAAGGAGCCGAGCGACACGGTCCCGGTCGCGGTGACCGGTCCGAAGGCCGCGGCCGCCAGGTCGACGCGTCCGCCGCCCTGTTCGGTCACCTGCTGGCCGGACATCGTGCGGGCGGTGCTCACCAGCGCGTCCTTGAGGCGCGTGGCGTCCCAGTCCGGGTGCTGCTGGGCGAGCAGCGCCGCGGCGCCGGCGACGTGGGGAGTGGCCATGGACGTTCCGGAGGCCGCGATGTAGTCGGCGTCCACCGGGTCGCCCATGGTGGTTCCCGCGGCGCGGGCGGCGACGATGCCGACGCCGGGCGCGGTGACGTCGGGCTTGGCGACCCGGTCGGTCAGGCGCGGTCCGCGGCTGGAGAAGGGGGCCAGCGAGTCGTCGCGGTCGACGGCGCCCACGGTGAGCGCCGCCTCGGCCGCTCCGGGCGAGCCGATGGTCTGTCTGCCCTGCTCGCCGTTGTTCCCCGCGGCCACCACGAACAGGGCGCCGCTGCTCTCCGTCAGCCTGTTCACCGCGAGGCTCATCGGGTCGGTGCCGTCGGTGGGATCGTCCGAGCCCAGGCTCATGTTGACGACCCGGGCGCCGCCGGCCGCCGCCCACTCCATGCCGTCGATCACGCCGGACTCGCTGCCGTAGCCGTCGTCCCCGAGGACCTTGCCGATCATCAGCTCGGACCGGGGCGCCACGCCCTTGCGCTTGCCGCCGGAGGCCGCTCCGGTGCCGCCGACCGTGGCCGCGACATGGGTGCCGTGCCCGAAGGCGTCGTTGGTTCCGGCGCTGCCGGAGAAGTCCTTCGTGGCCGTGGCCCGGCCGGCCAGGTCCGGGTGGCCGAGGTCCGCGCCGGTGTCCAGGACGGCGACCTTGACGCCCTGGCCCTGGTAGCCGGCGTCCCACACGGCGGGGGCGTTGATCTGCGCCGTGCTGCGGTCGAGCGTCGGGCTCACCCGCCCGTCCAGCCACACGGTGGCGTCGGTGGCCTCCAGGGCGGAGGGCGACTTGCCCGAGTCGTGGGCGAGTCGCTGCCAGAAACGGCCGAGGTCCTTGTTGCCGATGTGCAGCGAACGGGCGTTGATGCTGTCCAGCCGGCGTACGGGAGTCGCGTCGTCGTTCAGCGCGGACAGGGAGTCGAGGGCGGAGACCGACGCACCGCCCGGCCGGGAGACGATCAGCGGAAGGGCATCGGTGTGCGCCTCGTCGTAACCCTGCGCGAGCAGCCCGGTCACGTCGAAGAGCCGCCGGTCGACCTTCCCCGAGAAGATCGGGGTGATGGCGTCGGAGGGCAGGACGGACAGGGCGCCGTTCTCCTCCGTGGTCCGGAAGACGATGTTCCTGCGGCCGGGACCGGGCTGGACGGAGGCGACCTTCTTGCCGTCGGGACCGGCACTGACGGTCACCCGGTCACCCGTGATCAGCCGCACCGTGGCTCCCGGGTCCGCCGGGGCCGAGCGGACGGGGCGGCCCTGCGCCGGGGAATCGGCGGAGACCGGTGCCACTGCGCCCGCGGTCAGCAACAAGGCCGTCGGTGCTGCCGCCAGGAGGCGGGCACGTCTCATTTTTCCAACCCTTCTTCGACACGACTGGATACACGCTGTCCGAAAGAATCAGTCAGAGCCGGAAGGGCTGTCACGGCTTCCCGGTGTCGCCGTTGTGACATGTCACAACGGCGACACCGAACCCGCGGGAGCGTTCGCCGGGGCCGTTGCCGGAAGTCGTGGGCCGGGTGGGCCCGGCCGGGCGGGGTCTTCGGAACACCGCCCGGGGGCGGGCTTCGTCAGCCGGTGGTGCCGGGCCGCTCCCCGAGCAGCCGGGTGCGGAACAGGTCCAGGACCGTGTCCAGCGCCTGCCGGGTGGGCTGGCCGGGCTCGTCGACGAGATGCTCCGTCAGCACCGAGTGCGGCGGCAGGACGGCCTCCGGGTTCGCGGTGTCGTCGTCCAGTTCGACGGCGACGAAGGCGTCGCCCAGTTCGCGCCGGAGGTACGCGAACCGGTCCCCGGGCACCAGCCGGTCGCCCCGGAAGCGCAGCCCCAGGACCTGGAGCCCCTCGCGTTCGCACCGCCGCCGGACGACGGCGAGTTCCCCGGCGCCGATGTCGATGGCGCCCGCACGGCCCGGGAGGACGGCGAGCGGCAGCGACGGCTGGGAGAGCACCGGGGCGACGAGCCGCTCGTCCGTGGCCATGGCCAGGGCGAAGCCACCGGTCACGCACATGCCGACGGCACCGACACCGGGGCCGCCGCAGCGTTCGTGCTCGGCCGCCGCCAGGGCGCGCAGCCACCGCACGACCCGGGAACTGCGCCCCGTGGCCAGGACCGTGAACTCCCGGCTCACGCACACCCGCCACATCGACGACGCCGTGTAGCGGGCGGTGCCCGTCCAGCCGTGGGCGGCGGGGTCCGCATCGCGACCGGGGGTGCCGAAGAGCACCGGGAGCACGGCCGTGCAGCCCGACGCCGCCACGCGCTCGGCGAACTCCAGGACCTTGGGGGTGATGCCGGGGATCTCCGCCATGATGATCACGGCAGGTCCCGTGCCCCGGCGCAGTGTCCGGCGGGTGGCGCCGTCATGGGTGAACGTGTCCCGGGTGAAGCCACCGAGATCGTGGTCGGTCACGGGCCCGTCCCCCTCCGCCGTCTTTTCCGCCCCCAAGTTACCGTGAGGTAGGGCACGTTGGCGAGGAGCCCCGGGGATCCGCCCCGTGCGTGGGCCTGTTCATCGGGGCGCGAGGGCCCCATCATGCTTCCCGACGCCCGCGCATGACCCGTCGGACGGAGAAGCCGTGCCCGCTGTGCGCAGAAGACTGCTCCCGCTGCTGGCCGCCCTGGTGGCCCTGTTGGTCCCGGCCGCTTCGGCGCACGCCGGGCCCCGTGCCGAGGCCCGGGCCCCCGTGATCCTCGTCCACGGCTACAACGCCGACCCCGGCGTCTGGGGCGCGTTCCGGGCCGACCTCAGGGCCGGGGGATACACCGACGCCGAACTCTTCTCCTGGGGCTACGACACCCACCGGTCCGTCAACGAGACGCTCGCCGGCCGCTTCGCCGCGTACGTCGAGGAGGTCCGCCGGCAGACCGGCGCGGCCCGGGTCGACGTCGTCGCGCACTCCTTCGGCAGCCTCGTCACCCGCTGGTACGTCAAGTACGGCGGCGGCACCGGGACCGTCGCCCACTGGATCTCCCTGGGCGGTCCCAACCACGGCACGTCCCTGGCCTGGGTGTGCGCCCTGCTGGACCAGGCGTGCCGTGACATGACCCCGGGCTCGTACGTCCAGGACCGGCTGGCCGAGGGCGACGAGACACCGGGCGCCGTCCGGTACGCCACCTGGTGGTCCGGATGCGACGAGATCATCGACCCGGACAGCAGCGTCCTGCTGAACGGCGCGGTCAACCACGACGCGGGCTGCGTCGGGCACAACGACCTGCTGGGGGACGACGGCGTCTCCCAGCAGGTGCGCGATTTCCTCGGGACGTAGGGTCTTTCGTTCGGATCGGGCCGGATCCGAACGAAAAACCCCGGGCGGGCCGGGGGTCACACGGCCGGCAGGCCGGTCAGCCGCTTCGCGTGCAGGGCCGCCAGCCGGTTGCCCTCGGACGCCAGGTACCACTTCTGGATGTCCTTGGAGCCGTCGTTGTAGGTCCAGCGCAGTTTCCCGTCGGCGGCGTCGAAGGCGTGGATGCCGCCGTTGTCGTCGAACTCCGTCGCCCCGTAGAGGGTGTTGCCCACCTTGGCGAACTGCCACGGGTAGGCGACGTCCAGCGAACCCTTGTTGTGCCAGACCTTCTTCCCGGTCGCGGGCTCGATCGCCCACAGGCCGTGCACGGTGTCGGAGGCGTAGAGGACCCCGTCCAGCAGCGCCGGGTCGTTGAACCGGCTGAACTCCTCGGAGGCCAGCGACCAGCGCTCCTTTCCGTCGGCCAGGCCGAAGGCGCGCAGATGGCGGCCGTTGGCGATGACGACCAGATCGTCGTGGACGACGAAGTCGAGGTTGTTGGACCGGCCGATCTTCTTCGTCCACGTCTGCTGTCCGGTCGCGGTGTCGCGGACGGTGAGGTTCTCGCGGAAGTCGGTGTAGACGAGACGGCGGCCGACGGCCTTCGCGGTGACGCCGGTCTCCTCCGTGCCGTGGTCGCGCTGCTCGCGCCAGACGACCTTGCCGCTGGTGGTGTCGATCGCGGCGATCACGTTGTCCGGCGTCCGGAAGTCCTTGTCGAGGATGCCCGCGAGGACGTACACGTGGTTGTCGTCCGCGGCGATCGGACGGGGCTGGGAGTACTCGGTGCCCAGGTGGCTGCGCCAGGTCTCCTTGCCGGTGGCCGGGTCCAGGCCGACGACGTTCCCGTCGTACTCGGCGCTGGCCAGGTAGAGGGTGCCGCCGCCGATGAGCATGTTGGCGCCGGGAGTGGTGACGCCCTTGCGGGACCACACCTCCTTGCCGGTGGCGAGGTCGCGGCCCACCAGGGGGTCGCCGGAGACGAGGACGATGCCGCCGACCACGGTCAGGGCGTGGTTGCCGGACAGGGAGTTGTTCGTCGTCGTGCCCTGCCACAGGGCCTCGGGCGCGGTGTTCGGCGGCGGGGTGGTGAAGGAGCCCTCGCCCTTGCCGCCGCCCGGCTCGCGCGTGGTGCCGCCGGGTTCCTCCTCCGGCGTGCAGCCCCACACACCCGCGCCGAGCAGTGCCAGTCCCAGGCCCTTGCCTGCCAGCTTCATCACCTGTCGGCGTGACGCGTTGTCCCGGATCATGGTTTCGTCCCCGTCTTCCTGCGATGTCGATGCCCGGCGCACCGGGCGCGGTGGGCGCCCGGGTGCGTCCGAGGAGTCCCGTCCGCTTTGCGTATGGGACTTCGCGGGCATGCCCTCGGAGCCGGATCAGGTTAACCATCGAATTTCGGCCAGCAGCAGGTCAGGACGCAGCCGGGACATCCCTGTGACCGAGCTGTCACGGTGACAGGGGGAAGAATTGTCGGAGTTGCTGCCTTTTGGCCGGTACGGTGCCCGAATCGATTCGGCCTTCCGGCCCGGTCGGCGGCGGAGCACCCCCGGATCCGCCGTGGCGACCGGGAACGCGGTCGAAGGGGATGGGTCCCGGTCGCGAAGCAGTGCCCGTGAACCGCGTGTACACGACAAGGGTGGCTCGATAGCCTGGCCGCATGGGGGAGAGGCTACGTGCGGTCGTGCGCGATGTGGTGACGGAGAAGGCCCCGCAGCCACTGGTGCTGCTCGACTCCCTGGAGTCCGCCGACGGCGAGCGGGTCGGCGCCGTGTTCGCCGGCCGGACGGTCCGGGAGGATCCGCTCGGCTTCGGACCCACCGGGGTCGCCGCCCTGATCACACCGGTGGTGCGGCTGGTGCCGGACGAGTTCGCCGCCAAAGGGGCCGGTGCCGTGGCGGACGGTCCGCCGGCCCGGACGCGGACGGGACCGTTCAGGGTCCTGTGCCGCCCGGAGACCGCTTCGGAACACGAGCCGGCCGCCCTGAACCCCGGCCGGTTCCGGGCCGTTCACGGGCGGGTACAGGAGCGGGCGATGGCCGGCGGGCTCGACGGCGCCGCGGCCGAGGGGCCGGCCGACGCGGTGGTCTCCCGGCCGGCCGGGAAGGAACCCGCCGGACCGCAGGGGGACGGCACCGGGGAGCGGCCGGACCCGGAGTGACGGGGGAGGTACCGGGATGGCTTCCGTCGAGACCCGCGATCTGGCCGGACGCGCGGCGACGCGGCGCTTCCTGCTGCTGGTCCTGGTCCTGCTGGCCTCCTGCACGGCCCTGATCAGCCGGACGGTGCTGACCGTCGACGCCGCCGTCGCCCTCCCGCGATGCGTGCGGAGCAGCGGCGTCGACCCGGACGCACCGGCCTGGTGGGTCGGGCTCGCCGTCCGCTTCCACCGGGACGTCGTCGGCTGCCGGTCCGACGCGGCCGAGACCGCGGTGTACATCGCGCTGCTGTACACCGCGGCCGTCGTCGCGACCGCCCTGACGCTGTACTGGTGGCTGCCCCGCTGGAAGCGGCGGGGCGGCCGGCTCCCCGAGGTGCCCGGCGCCGACGGGACGGCGGTGCGCCGCCGGATGCCGGACGGGGTCCACCGGCAGGAGGGCCGGCCGGGCCGGGAGGCCGCCCCGGCCGGGCCCGGCCGGGAGGGCACGGCGGACCGGGCCGGGACGGGGACCGACGGCGGTGTCCCGGACTCCCTCCCGGCGCACCTGGCCCTGCTGGTGCGCCGGGCCGGTCTCTTCCGCGCCCCGGACTTCGTCGTCCGCCCCGGGGCGCTCTCCGCCGGTGCCGTGGTCTTCGGCCGTGCCCAGCGGTACACCGTCTGCCTGCACGCGGGACTGCTGGTGTGCCGGACGACGGACCCGCGCAGGTTCGAGGCCGTGGTGCTGCACGAACTGGCCCACATCCGCAATCGCGACGTGGACCTGGCCTACCTCACCGTGGCGCTCTGGCGGACCTTCCTGGCCATGGTGCTGATCCCCTGCCTCGGCGTCCACGGCCTGCTCATCGTCCAGGACCGGGTGCTCGGGCCGGGACGCCTCTACTGGGAGGGGGCCGCGCCCGGCCCCGGCGAGCTGGTGCTCGGCGTCGCACTGGTGGCGCAGACCCAACTGGCGCGGGCCGACATCCTCCGGCACCGGGAACTCGTCGCCGACCACGACGCCGTGGCGTGCGGTGCCGATCCCGAGGTCTGGTCGGCCCGGCGCCCGCCGGCCCGCAGGGGCGGGTGGATGGTGGCCGCTGCGCGCCGGGCGGCACGGCCATTGCGTACCCACCCCTCCTGGACGCAACGGTACGAGTCGCTCGTCCGGCCCCCGGCCGTGGACCGCGGCGGCACGAAGACGCAGTTCATGCTGTTCCTCGGGGCGCACGTCACGCTCATCCACTGCGTGGTCTCCTGGCTGCGGCTCGACGCGGTGCCGTCGAGGACGGTCCTCTCCCTGACCTATCCGACCGTTCCCCTGATCGTGGCCACGGGCAGCGCGGTGAGGCCGCGGAAGGTGAAACGCCCCACCGGCCGGCCGCCGGGCGGACCCGCCGGGCCCCTCGCACCCGGTGGCGTCCGGGCGACCCTGACCGACCCGGCCCCGGCGGTGCCCGCACCTCGGCCCGGGATACGCCGGGGGTCGCGGACCGTCCGCGCCTTCTGGCTGGGGCTCTGCATACTTCCCGCGTTCTACGTCTACGACCCCCTGGGCGGCCTCGCGGAGCCCCCAACACCATGGACGAGGTCTTCGGCTCGCCCCGGTTTCCTCCGCCGTTCCAGTCGCCGCGATCGGACCCGGCCACCCGCGCCCGGGTGGCGGCCTGGTACGACGACGGCCGGGAGATCCTGCGGCGCTACGAGGTCCAGCTCTCCCGGAACCCGGCGAAGGAGATGTTCGGCGGCGCCGAGGAGGAACTCCTGCGTCACTGCGAGGCGATGCGGAAGACCCTGGCGGACAGCCTGGAACTGCCCCCGTATCCCGATCCGTACGGCGAGGAGAGCCTGCGTGGGCTGCTGACCTCGTTCGCCGAGGGCAACCGGCTCGTCTGCGTGCCGGAGGACGAGCGCGCCGACGAACTGCAGCTCCCCGCGGCCCTCTGGCACATGAGGGCGACCGAGGCCCTCGCGGAGTTGCGGAAGCTCGACCCCGCGGCGGACTGAGACCGGCCGGAGGCCGCCCCGGCCGACGGTGGTCGGCTACCTTTTCCCGACACGCGCACCGACCGGTCCCGCGCCGGGAACGCCGAGGGCGCCGCACCGGATCGTTCCGGTGCGGCGCCCTCGGGGTCTCCCGTCCGGCTCAGGCCAGGGACGCGGCACGGGCGGGATCGATGGCGTGCTGGAGGGGCTCCTCCCGTACGAAACGGCCCAGTTCGTCGAGGACGAGCTGCCCGAGGCGGTTGCGTTCGGCCCCGACGGCACCGCCCAGGTGGGGCGTCAGGATGACATTGGGCAGGGCGAACAGCGGTGAGTCGGGGGAAGGGGGTTCCGGGTGCGTGACGTCGAGGACGGCGGTGAGGTCGGGCCTGGCCCGCAGCACCTCTGCCGCGGCCGGCTCGTCCACGAGCGCGCCGCGCGCGGTGTTGATCAGCGTCGCGCCGTGCGCCATGGAGTTCAGCAGCCGCGCCCCGATCATGCCGCGGGTCTCGGGCAGGAGCGGGGCGTGCAGGCTCACCACCTGGCAGGTGGCGAAGAGCTCCTCGATGCCGACGAGCCGTACGCCCGCCCGCCGGGCGGTGTCCGCCGGGGCGACGGGGTCCGTGGCGAGGACCTCCACGTCGAAGCGGGCGAGGTGGGACGCGACGAGGCGGCCGATGTGCCCGAGCCCCAGCAGCCCCACGCGCGACCGGTAGCCGCCGGGGACCTTCGGGTTGTGGGGGAAGCTCCGGCTGTTCGACACCTCCCGGCTGATGCGGTGGACCTGCTTCAGCCCCAGGAGGATCTGGGCGAGGGAGAACTCCGCCACCGGGATGGCGTTGGCGGCCGCCGCCGAGACGATCGGGATGTCGCGGGCCCAGAACTCCGGTGTGGTCAGGTGCCGCACGGAACCCGCCGCGACGAGCACCGCCTCGAGCCGGGGGGCGTGCGACAGGAACGCGGCGTCGAGGACGGGCGCGCCCCAGCCGGTGAACAGGACCTCGACCTCCCGCAGCACCCCGGGGTCCTCGTCGAGCCGCTCCCGGGTGAGGGGCGGCCCCTGCCAGCGCGCGAGCCGGCCGATCCCGGTCAGCACCTCGTCGGGGTAGACGTCGGCCCTGCGCTCCTCCTCCATGACCAGCAGTGCCGTCGGTCCGGTGGTCGGCTCGTTCATGTCGTACGCTCCTCAGCTCTTCCGCTGACGGAACGTCAGCGAATCGACCCACGACCCCGGTCGGGCGTGTGGGGAAATGTCTGACTGGATGTCGAGGATTGGCGTGGCTTGTTCAGTACCTCGGCCGACGCGCTTGCAGCACGATACATCGGATGACTGCAAAGCCCCTCAGGTGAAGCTTAGTCGCCTTCGGTTCGGGGCCCCATGGATCGTCGTGGGTGTGCATGATCGCCGCAAAACGGAGTGGCTGGTTCCTCAAGGCCCCGTACTGCCGCCCCATCAGGCAATACCTCGGGATGCGTGGCCGCTTCATGAGGGTGCCGGGCCGGAGGTGGGGGGCGGGGGGAGGATCATGCCGGGGGTCTTGCGGACTTCGGCTAAATTTTTGTATTCATCGGACTATTGACCGTGGATTCGGACCCCGTTAGCGTCCCGAGCAAGCGCTTTCCAGGCCAGCTGTGATGCGTCGAAACAGGAGTTGTCATGCAGAGATCGCGGTGGATCGGTGCGGGTGTTCTCGCTTCGGCACTGGTCCTCACCAGCTGTACATCAGGGCCTGCGGGAGTGGACGCCAAGCAGGATCCCAAGGCCCCCCTCGAACTGTGGACCAGGACGACCCCGGGCGGACCGGGGGAGAAGGGGGCGCTCCGGCTCGCCGCCGCCTTCGAGAAGGCCACCGGCTACAAGGTGCAAGTCACGGCGATCTTCGACGACTTCGAGACCAAGCTGCAGCAGCGGGCCGCTCAGAAGAAGCTCCCCGACATCGTCATGAACGACGTGACGCAGCTCGGCGCCATGCATAGCCAGGGCCTGCTGCGGGAGATCGACCTGGGCAAGCTCAAGAACAGCGGACAGGTCGTCGGCCAGGGGCTGGACTCCGGCAAGAGCGTGGACGGCAAGCAGTACGGTCTGCCGTACTCGGCGCAGGCGTCCGCACTGCTCATCCGCAAGGACTGGCGGGAGAAGCTGAAGCTCCAGGTCCCCGGCAGCTGGGACGACTTCGCCGCGATGGCCAAGGCATTCACCGAGAAGGACCCCGACGGCGACGGCAAGAAGAACACCTACGGCCTCGCCGCGCCCCTGTCCACCAAGCGCGGATACGCCTCCTGGTACTTCTCCAACTTCCTCTGGGCCGCGGGCGGTGACTTCATCGCCGGTGCCGGGGACGGCAAGTACAAGCCCGCGATGGCCACGAAGGAGTCGGTCGAGGCGGTGAAGTGGTTCCGCGACCTCGGCTGCAAGGACAAGGTCGTCCAGCCCGGCGCCGTGACCATGGAGACCCCGCCCACGAACGAGACGTTCGAGGCGGGCCGGACCGGGATGTTCGTCGTCGGCCCGTACCTGCTGCCCCGCTTCGACGAGACGCTCGGCAAGGACAAGTACGAGGTCGTGCCGATGCCCAAGGGCCCGAAGGACGCCACCGTCCTCGCCGAGGGCGGCTCCGTCTACCTCATGGCCGGCTCCGAGAACATGGCGGGCCAGGACGCCTTCGCCGACTTCGCCATCTCCGCCGAGGGCCAGAAGACCGGCATGCAGGGCGAGACCGGCTTCACCGTCCAGCTGCCCGTCAACAAGACGGTGAAAATCTCCGAGGTCCGCCCCGACCCCCGCTGGACGACCTACGCCGAGGTGTACCAGAACTCCGGCCGGTACGCCCCGTCCATCCCGAACTGGACCCCCGTGCGGCAGACCACGGCCGAGACCGTCAACGCCCTGATGGCCGACTGCGGCCTGGACGTCGACACCAAGCTCGGCGAGCTCGACAAGCAGCTCGCCGACATCCTCAAGGAACAGGGAATCGCCGCGTCATGAGTCTTGACCAGGCGGATCCGGCCGCCCTCCCGGCGGCCGGCCCCGCCGCCCGGACCACGGGCGGCCCGGCCGGCAAGACCGCCACCGGCCGCCGCGGGCGCAGCGGCCGGGGCGGCCGGTGGTGGACGCCCTGGCTGTTCCTGGCCCCCGCACTGCTGCTCTTCCTGTACTTCAAGTTCATCCCCATGGCCAGCGCGCTGACCATGTCCTTCCAGGAAGTACAGCCCTACCTCGGCAACAAGTGGGTCGGCACCGAGAACTACTCCACGGTGCTCCAGTCCGACGGCTTCCGCGAGGCGGCGTGGCACACCGTCGTCCTCGCCGCCGGACAGACCGCCGGCTCGATGCTCCTCGGCCTCGTGCTCGCCCTGCTGATGGAAGGGCAGGGCCGCCGCCTCGGGTTCGTGCGCTCCGCGGCGTTCCTGCCGGTGGTGGTACCGATCGCGGTCGTCGCCGAGCTGTGGCGGATCATGTACCACCCGACCGGGGACGGCATGCTCAACTCCCTCCTCGGCCTGGTGGGATTCGGCCCCTCGGGGTTCATCAACGACCCCGACTCGTCGATGGCCTCCATCATGGTCACCGGCATCTGGCGCGGCGCCCCCTACGACATGATGATCTTCCTCGCCGGACTCACGAGCGTGGACCGCGGCCTGTACGAGGCCGCGAAGGTCGACGGCGCGTCCAGGTTCCAGCGGGTGTGGCACGTGACGGTGCCCGGACTGCGATCGGTGTTCTCGATCCTGTTCATCCTCGCCGCGATCCGCGGACTGCGCGTCTTCACCGAGGTGTTCCTCCTCACCAACGGCGGACCCGACGGCTCCACCGAAGTCGTGATGACCCTGATCTACAAGCTGGGGCTGGAGCAGAACCGGCTCGGCGTGGGCGCGGCGGGAGCCGTCCTGCTCTTCGTCGCCACGCTGATCCTGACCATCGCCGTCCACCTGTTGCGACGGAGGGAGAGCAAATGAACGCGCCGACCGAGACGGCCCTCGGCCTGACCGAGAGCAGGAGCCCGGGCGGACGGATCCTGAAGGCCGTCACCTACCTGCTGGTACTGATCGTCTTCGCGGGCCCCCTGCTGGCCCTGCTGGTCAGCGCCTTCGGCCACGTCAAGGACCCCACCCAGCTGAGCGTCATCCCCTCGGGCGCGACCCTGGACAACTTCAGGATCGCCTTCGACCAGGGCGTGCTCGCGTACCTGCTGAACTCGTTCTTCGTGGTCGGCTTCGGACTGCTGCTCCAGGTGGCCGTCTCCGTCCTCGCCGGCTACGCGCTGGCCAGGAAGATCTTCCCCGGGATGACACTGGTGCTCGTCGCCATCCTGGCCACGCTCATGCTGCCCGAGGAGATCCTGGCCCTCCCGCTGTCCGTGATCCTCGCGGACCTGCCGGTGGTCCACTTCAACCTCATCGGCACCCTGGCCGGAATGATCGTCCCGCTGGGCGCATGGGGATTCTCCATCCTCGTGATGACCGAGTTCATGAAGGACGTGCCCAAGGAACTGGAGGAGGCCGCACGGATCGACGGCGCCGGGGACCTGCGCATCTTCGCGCAGATCATCATGCCGATGTGCAAGCCGGCGCTCGGGGTCATCGGAGTCTTCGGCTTCACCATGATCTGGGACCAGTACCTGCTGCCCCTCCTGGTCTCCACCGACTCCTCCTCCTACACGCTCCCGCTGGCGCTGCGAACCCTGCGGGTCGACCCCGCCGTCACGCCCGGGGTGGTGATGGCCGCGTCCCTGCTGGCCCTGCTCCCCTCCGTGATCGTCTTCCTGTTCTTCCAGCGTTCCTTCGTCCACGGCCTGTCCTCCGGCGCCCTGAAGGGCTGACCGGACAGCGCCCGGCGCCCCTCGCCGAGCGGGCCGGCCATCGAGGACCGACGGCCGGCCCGCCCCGAACCACCCGTACGACACCCCCTCCCGGCCACACCGGCCGACGCGCCGGCAGTGCCGGCGGACATCGACGACAAGGAGCGATGCCCCCATGACCCCGAGCGCCGACACCCCCTCGGTGGCCCCGCCCGCGACCGCCGCCCCGGCCCCCGCCGGGAGCCCGGAGACGACCTGGTTCACCACCGACCGGTTCGGCATGTTCGTCCACTGGGGCCTGTACTCCCTGGCCGCCCGGCACGAGTGGGTCAAGAACCGGGAGGAACTGACCGACGAGCAGTACCAGCTCTACTTCGACCACTTCGACCCCGACCGCTACGACCCGGTCCGGTGGGCCAGGGCCGCCAGGGCGGCGGGCATGCGCTACGTCGTCCTGACCACCAAGCACCACGACGGCTTCTGCCTGTGGGACAGCGCCCTCACCGAGTACAAGGTCACCAACACACCCCACGGCCGCGACCTCCTCGGCCCGTTCGTCGAGGCGTGCCGCGCCGAAGGACTCAAGGTCGGCTTCTACTACTCGCTGATCGACTGGCACCACCCCTCCTTCCCCGTGGACGGCACCCACCCGCAGCGCAACGACGAGGAGTTCAAGGCCGCCCACGCCGACCGCGACATCCGCGACTACCAGCGCTACCTGCACGGTCAGGTCCGGGAACTGCTGACGTCCTTCGGACGCATCGACTACCTGTTCTTCGACTTCTCCTACGAGGGCCGGATCTGGTGGGGAGGCAAGGGCCCCGACGACTGGGACTCCCGAAAGCTCCTGGAGACGGTCCGCGAACTCCAGCCGCACATCCTGGTCAACGACCGGACCGGCCTGCCCGGCGACTTCGTCACCCCCGAGCAGTACCAGCCCTCGGGGCCCATGACCGAGAACGGCCGGCCCGTGCTGTGGGAGGCGTGCCAGACCCTCAACGGGAGCTGGGGCTACGACCGTGACAACCTCGACCACAAGAGCGCCGACCTGCTGATCCGGATGCTCGTCGACGGCGTCTCCAAGGGCGGCAACCTGCTGCTCAACGTGGGACCCGACGGCCGCGGCGACCTCGACCCGCGCGCCGTCGCCGTCCTCGACGGGATCGGCCGGTGGATGGACCTGCACGAGCGGTCCGTCCGCGGCTGCGGCCCGTCCCCGTACACCGCACCCGCCGACTGCCGGTACACCCAGCGCGGCAACCGGCTCTACGTCCACCTGTTCGCCTGGCCGCTGGGCCATCTGCACCTGCCCGGACTCGCCGGCCGGGTGCGCTACGCCCAGCTGCTGAACGACGCGTCGGAGATCATCCGGGTCCGGATCGACCCCGACCGGCCCGCGCTCAACACGGAGATGGGCGGGCAGCCCGCCGGCACGCTCACCCTGAAGATCCCCGTCCAGCGCCCCGACACCCCCGTACCCGTCATCGAGCTGTTCCTCGACACCCCGGACGACCGGGCCGACGACTGAGCCGGCTCCCGTCCCGGTCGGTCCATCACCACACTCACGGAGGCATCATGCAACGCCGCACGTTCCTCATGGGTACCGCGGCAGGGGCAGCGCTGGTCGCCGTCCCCACCGGCGGGCTCCTCACCGCGAGCGCGAGCGCCGCCCCGGCCGCGGTCGGTTCGCTGGACGAGCTCCAGGCCGCGATCGACCGGGCACGGCCCGGTGACCGGATCGTCGTGGCCGACGGCCGGTACACCGTCCCGCCGGACCGGCCCCTCACCATCCGGGACAAGCAGGGCAGCGGGCGCGCGCCCATCACCGTCGCCGCCCGGACCCCGGGCGGCGTCATCCTCGACGGACCCCACAGCTTCGTCCTCGACCGGTCCAGCCACATCACTCTCAGCGGCTTCTCCTTCCGCCAGAGCACCACCCTGGAGATCCCCGAGACCTGCTCCCACATCAGGCTCACCCGCAACGACTTCCAGCTCGCCGACATCGAGGGCCTGCACTGGGTGATGGTGCGCGCGGACGACAGCACGGTCGACCACAACCACTTCCACCACAAGAGCACCCTCGGCATCTACCTCGGCATCGAGGGCGCGGGCACCGAGGAGATGGCCCAGCGCGTCCACGTGTACCGGAATCACTTCTCCGACCACAGCTTCACCGGGTCCAACGGCGGCGAGCCGATCCGGCTCGGCGTCAGCCCCCGCGCCCTGTCCAGCGCCCACGCGGTCGTGGAGTACAACCTGTTCGAGCGCGCCAACGGCGACCCCGAGGCCATCTCGGTGAAGTCCTCCGACAACACCATCCGGTACAACACCATCCGCGACAGCTTCGGCGGCATCGTCCTGCGCCACGGCAACCGCACCCGGGTGGAGGGCAACCACCTGCTCGGCGGCACGGAAGGGATGCGGGTCTACGGCAACGACCACGTGATCGTCAACAACCACCTCAACGGGCTGTCGGGCCGCGCCCTGGTGATCGGCAGCGGTTCGGAGCGCGACCACCTGCCCGGCGAGACACCCGAAGCGCGCCGGGGCAATGACGCGCCGGACCGGGTCCTCATCGCGTACAACACCCTTGTGAACAACAACGGAACGCTCTCCGGGGAGAGCCACCGCCCGCACGAACCGAGGGACGTCACCGTCGCCGACAACCTGTTCGTCGCGGACACGGGCGAACTGGTCGCGATGGCGAACACCGTACGGTTCGCCTGGTCCGGCAACATCCTGTGGGGCGCGGCCACCGACGGCAACATTCCGGCCGACGGCTTCACCCGCGTCGACCCGAAGCTGGTGACGGGCCCGGACGGCGTCGCCCGGCTGTCGGCGGGCAGCCCGGCGATCGGCGCCGGCACCCTCAGGAAGCCGCCGGTCACCCACGACATCGACGGGCACCCGCGCGGCCGGCTCCGGGACGTGGGCGCCGACGAGTACTCGGACAAGGCCCCCAGGAACAAGCCGCTGACCCCGGCCGACGTCGGCCCCCACGCCCGCTGAGAACCGCCGGAGGGCGGGCGGCCCGGACCGGGCCGCCCGCCCCGCTCCCGGTCGTCCGGCACGTCCAGCCGCGGGGGCTGTACGGATCGGCCCGGTCATGTTCCTTGTCGCTATCAGGAGGCACCATGCAACGACGCACGTTCCTCAGGGGAACCGCGGTGGCGGCCCTCGCCGCCGTACCCCTCGGCACCTCGATGTCGGTCGACGCTTCGGCGACCGACAGGTCCGTCAGTACTCTGGCCGATCTCCAGAAAGCGATCAACGACGCCGCCCCCGGCGACCGGATCATCGTGGCCGACGGCACCTACACCGTTCCGGCCGGCGGCGCGATCAACATCTCCGGCAAGAACGGCACCAGTGCGGCGCCCATCACCATCGTGTCCAAGAGCCGCGGCGGCGCGGTCCTGCGCGGCGAACGCGGCTTCGTCCTCGCCAACTCGAGCAACATCGTCATCAGCGGCTTCGCCTTCCGGCAGAGCACCACGCTGGAGATCCCGGAGAGCTGCTCCTCGATCCGGCTGACCCGCAACGACTTCCAGCACGCGGACACCGGTGACCCGTACTGGGTCGTCGTGCGGGCGAACGACACGAAGGTCGACCGCAACCACTTCCACAACAAGACCACCACGGGCATCTTCCTGATCGTCGACGGCCCCGGCTCGACCGACATGGCCCAGCGGACCCACATCTTCCGGAACTACTTCTCCGACCACAGCTTCTCCGGGGACAACGGCGGCGAGTGCGTCCGCCTCGGCGTCAGCGGACGGGCACTGTCCGCAGCGAACGCGGTCGTGGAGTACAACCTGTTCGAGCGCGCCAACGGCGACCCCGAGGCCATCTCGGTGAAGTCCTCCGACAACACCATCCGGTACAACACCATCCGCGACAGCCGCGGCGGGATCGTGCTGCGCCACGGCAACCGCTCCCGGGTGGAGGGAAATTACCTGATCGGCGGCGAGGAGGGCGTGCGGCTCTACGGCAACGACCACGTGGTCGTCAACAACTACCTCGCCGGACTGTCCGAGCGGGCCCTGGTCGTCGGCAGCGGCACCACCCGCGACCACAACTCGGGCGAGACCCAGGAGGAGCGGCGCGGCAACGACGCCTGCGACCGCGCGGTCATCGTGCACAACACCCTGGTCGACAACGCCAAGATGCTCTCGGGCGAGACCAACCGGACGTACGAGCCCCGGGACGTCGTCATCGCCGACAACCTGCTCGTCGGCGACACCGGCAGCCTCGTCGAGATGGGGGCGACCACCAACTTCACCTGGCAGACCAACATGCTGTGGGGCGCGGCCGCCAACGGCAACATCCCGTCCGGCGGCTTCACCCGGGCCGATCCGAAGCTGGTGGCGGGCCCGGACGGGGTGTTCCGGCTGTCGGCGGGCAGCCCGGCGATCGGTGCGGCCACCCTGACCGGCACGACCGTGGCCGACGACATCGACGGCGACCAGCGCGGCAGCACCCGGGACATCGGCGCCGACGAGTACGCGACCCAGCCCGCCCTGCGCCACCCCCTCACCACCGCGGACGTGGGACCGAACGCGGCGTGAGCGGACCCGGGACGACCCGGAACGGATGACCGGAACACCGGCGAGGCGGCCCGCTCGGGGGCGGGCCATCTCCCTTCCCGGACCACCCGGAACCCGACGTCGCACGGCCCGGCGGGCGAGCCGTGCGCGACCATGGAAGAACCGCCGCAGGGCGGGCACGGAGAGGGAAGCAGTGACCATGAGAAGAAGCAGCCCGGTGCGACGCGTCGCGTCCCGACCCGGCCGGGCGGCCCGATGAGCGGGCTGGGACTGTGCTCGGTCACCTTCCGGCAGCTGTCCGCCGACGAGGTCGCGCGCCGCGCCGCGGACGCCGGGCTCGACCTGGTCGAGTGGGGAGCGGACGTGCACGCCCCCTGGACGGAGCCCGACACGGTCCGCGCCGTCCGCGACGCCTCCGAACGGTACGGGCTCACCTGCTGCTCGTACGGCTCGTACTACCGCGCCACCCCCGGCGAGAGGGACGACTTCCCGGCGACCGTCCGTGCCGCCGTCCTCCTCGGCGCACCCCGGATACGGGTCTGGGCGGGCGGCACCGGATCGGACGCGACCACCCCCCAGGAACGGCGGGAGACCACGTCCGGTCTGCGGGAGGCCGCCCGGATCGCCGCGGACCACGGACTGGAACTCGGCCTGGAGTTCCACTCGAAGACCCTCACCGACACCGTCGCCTCGACGATCCGGCTGCTGGACGAGGTGGGCGCGGACAACCTCCGCACCTACTGGCAGCCACCGCTGGACGCCCCCGACGGCGAGGCGCTGGCCGGGCTCGCCGCACTCGTCGACCGGGTCTGCGCGGTGCACGTCTTCTCCTGGTGGCCGGGCAACCACCGCCTGGAGCTGGCCGAGCGCGAGGACCTGTGGACCGGGGTCTTCGACCTGCTGCACCGACGGGGCACCCGGCCCCAGGCACTCCTGGAGTTCGTGCCCGGCGCCGACCCCGCCGTACTGGCGCGCGAGACCACGACACTGCGCCGCGTGGCGGCCCACCGGACCCGGGCCGCGGCACGGACGAACGCTTCCCACCCCAACACCCCGACGCCAGGACGGTAGACGACAGACATGCGCATCACGGAGAAGGACACACTCCTGTTCATCGGTGACTCCATCACCGACTCGGGCCGCGACCGCACGGACCCGGCGTCGCTCGGCGACGGATACGTCCACGGGATCGCCAGGACCCTGCGCGACCGGGCGGGCACCGGACCGGGCCCCACCGTCATCAACCGGGGCATCAGCGGTCACCGGGTGTATGACCTCGAACCCCGCTGGACCACCGACGTCATCGACCACCGGCCCACCGTGGTCACGGTCAAGATCGGCATCAACGACACCTGGCGGCGTTACGACCAGGAACTCCTCAGCCCGGTCGACGAGTTCGAGGCGTGCCTGGACCGGCTGCTCACGGAGACGGAACGCAGGCTGTCCGCACGGCTGGTGGTCATCACCCCCTTCCTGCTCCCCGTCGCCCCGGGCCAGGAGGACTGGTTCGAGGACCTGGCCCCCCGCACCGACGCCGTCCTGCGCACCGCGCTCGCCCACAACGCCCTGGTGGTCCGCGCGGATCTCGTGCTGCCCCGCGCCGCCGAGGACGAGGGCGCTGCGGAACTGGCCCCGGACGGGGTCCACCCGACCCCCCTCGGCCACCGGCTGATCGCCGACGCCTGGTTCGCCGAGGTCGACGCGGCCCCGCCGACCCCCTGACGCTGGCCCGGTACGGGGAGCGCCGCGGTGCGGGGCGCTCCCCGTGCCTTCGGGGCTGCCGGGCGGATGACACCCGGTGCTAGGGTCGTCGCGCCCGCCCCGATGGGAGGAACACCCGGTGGAGCTCGCCCTGACGATCGTCCTCGGCATGCTCGCCGTGATCGCGGGCGGAGCAGCGGCTCTCCTCTGGACGCTGGTGGTCATGGAGCTGCGCGACCGCACCCCGCCGGGCCCGTACGACCCCCGGGAACACATCCGCCGGTTCGCCGAGCAGTGGAGCGGGCCGTTGTCCGACCTCGCGGGCCGGCTGGGCACCGGACGGGGCGGCCGGAACCCGGACGCCCGGATCGCGGTGCTGCTGGAGTGCCGGGGCGGCGGGGCCTCGGACACCCACCCCGTCTGCTCGCTCACGGTACGGATGCCCGACGGCACGACCGCCGAGATCACCGGCGTCCAGCTGTCGGAGCCGAACCGGGCGGTGCGCGGTTCGTTCCTCCCCGTGCACGTCGGCGTCGTCGACGGACTGCGGCCCGTCAACGGCGAGGTCGCGCTCGCGGACGGTCTGGACGAGGCGGACACCCGACGGCTGCTGCTCGACCACAAGCAGACACTCGGACTGATCGACCCGACCACGCGCGCCGTGCTGGAAACCGGGCGGCCGGGCACGGCCGCCGTCTTCGGCATCCGCCCGACGGGGCGCTTCCGCGCCGGACACGCGGAGATCGAGGCCACCCTGGAAGCCGGTGACGGAGTCGGGTCCGGCACGACGGTGCGGGGCTTCCTCCGGTCCTGGGAACTGGTCGCGGCCCGCCGCACCGGCACCCTGCCGGCCACCCGCAGCGCGAAGGGAACGTGGGTGCTCGGCCCCACCTGGTACTGATATGCCCCATGCCGCCGGACCTCGGCAAACACCGGAAGCACCGGAAACACCGGAGGGGCCCGACGCGTTCGTGCTGCGGGCGCACACGGCCGCCCGGCGGGTACTGATCCGGCGGCTGCGGTGGACCGCTCCCGCAGCCGTACTCGCCGTCGCCGCGACGGTCGTGCTGCTGTTCCGGTTCCCCGGCTCGTGGGCGTTCACCCTGTTCGGCGGGGCCTGCGCGGTCCTGGCGCTCGGGGCGGTCGCGCTCGTCAACCGCCCCGATCCCGAACGGCCGCGCCCCGACACACCGTTGGAGGCCGCCCGCGTCGTCGGAACGGAAATCCTCACCTGGGGCGGTGTGTCCACCGCGGACGCGCACGACCTACGGGTGATCGCGGAGATAACCGCCGTCGACGGTGCCCCCGACACCCTCGTGCACGGCTACTGCCGCGTCCCCTCCGTCCGGGACGGACGGCCCCGGGACGGCACGCTCATCGGCGTCCGCCGCTTCCCCGGCCGCGGACACCTCGTGTGGCTCGACAGCGGCGCCGACGCCCGTACCCTCGCCGTCCGCGACGCACGGGCACGCACCGCGGCCGGTCTGCTCCCGGAACACGCCGCGCGGATCGTCGAACACGGAACCCGTACGACGGCACGGATACGGGAGGTCCGGATCGGCACCGACCGCATCGGCGCACGCTGGCACACCACCGTCCGTGTCGAACTCCCGGGAGGCGCCGTCGGCATCGCGACCGGTCACTACCTCCCGGAGGAGCTGCTCGCCCTCGCCGCCACGGAATCGGCACGGGTCGCGTGGAACGACACACCGACAGCCACCGCCGCCCCGGTGGTGTGCGTCCTGCTCCCCGGCCCCGACCGGGGAGGGGAGGAACGCTGACCGCCGGTGACGGCGGCTGTCCGGCGCCGGGTCAGGAACCGGTGTGCAGCGGTACCGTCAGCTGCTTGAGCCAGGTGCCCGTGGTGAAGTCACGGGCCTTGATGACGACGGAGTGCGCACCGACCTCGACCTGGAGACCCTGGTTGAAGGCACCGCCGAGGGAGACCTCGCCGCCCTTGCCGTCGTCCATCCAGCCGACCTGCACGGCCGAGGTGTTCACGACGGTGAAACCCTCCAGGTTGCCGGTGCCGGGGACGACGCGGCGCACCACCCAGTCGGACAGGTTGAGGTCCCAGTGGGTGTGCCCCGAGAAGAGGAACACGTCCTTGTGCCGGCCGAGGATCGACAGCAGCCGGTCGGGCTGGAGGTAGTCGTTGAGGTAGAGCTTGTTGTGGGTGCCCGACACCGTGTTGGGCAGCGGGTGGTGGGTCAGCACCATGACGGGCCTGCGCCGACGGGCCCAGTACGCGAGACGGTCCTCCAGCCAGGCGAACTGCGCATCGCTGATCCACACCTCGTCCCACAGCTTCGCGTCGTGGTAGTGGGAGTAGCGCTCGGTGCCCAGGCTGAGCACGGGCACACCGCCGAACGACGTCTCCGAGTAGACCTTGTTGCGGCCCGCGAAGTTGTAGAAGCTGCGGAAGAGGGAGTCCTCCGTCGTGCCGTTGGGCCAGGTGGCCTCCGCCAGTGTGTTGGGGTCGCTGTACTTCGGCACGTAGAACTCGTGGTTGCCGATGGCCCACGCCACGTTCCGGGGGTGCGGATGGCGCTCCAGGGTCTGACGGACCGCCGCGTACTCGAAGTCGTAGCCGCGCGGGGTGATGTCACCGGCGATACCGAGACCGGCACTGCCGGGATTGATGCGGTGCAGATCGTCCAGGGCCCTGCCGAAGTCGGCCAGGTCGCCCTGGATGTCACTGATGATGTTGAACCGGACGGTCCGGCCCCGGTCGGGCCGGTGCGGCGCGGCCTCGGCCGCGGGGGCCGCGAGCCCGGCACCGGCGGCGAGAGCCCCGCCCACCAGCGACGCGCTGCCCGTCGTGGCCATGAACGATCTGCGATCCATCGGTACTTCCTTCGTCTGCGCACCCCCGTTGGATGGGACGCGGGCAGTGTCGCCGACGGGGATTGCCCCTCGACGTACCACAGGTGTCCGTGACCTGAACTGTGCGGTCCGATGGCCGGATGAATACCCCTCAGGCGTCCGCCCCCGGCACGGTAACCGGGCCGCCGCGCGGATCCCCGGCGTCACGGTGGTCCGCGCCGGAGGAGTACGTCGTGCCGTGCTCGCGGTGCACCGTCCTGCCGCTCGTTGCCGGGGCGGCCCGGAGCAGGACCGCCCCGAGCACACCGGGCGCCCCGCGTGATAGGGAGGGGTGGCACGCCGCCCCGGCGAAAGCGTCGGCCGGGTGCGTGGAACCCTTTAGAGTGCGAGGTCCGGGGAGCGGCGAGTCTCCGGACACGAGCCGGGTACGGACAGGGGAGCGGAGCCTGAATGAGGGTGGAACTGCCGCCGGAGCCGATGCACTTCGTCAACCGCGAGGAGGAGAAGGAACGGGCCTTCCGCGCGGTGGAGGAGTGGCAGGGCAGGTCCAGGCCGTTGGTGCTGTCGCTGAGCGGACCGGGAGGTCTGGGCAAGACGGAGCTGGCCTATCTGATCGCCCGGAAACTGAGCGACCGCTTCCCGGACGGTGTGCTCTCGGTCGACCTGGACGACTTCCGGATGGGCGGCGAACTGGACCCCGCTGAGGCGCTCGCACAGCTGCTGGATTCCCTCGACGTGGAACCGGACGCGTTGGCGCGCCAGTTCAAGGCGCGGTGCAGGCAGTACTGGAACAAGACCTTCGACCGCCGGCTGCTGATCGTCGTGGACAACGTGCGGTACGCCTCGGAGGTCGTCCCCCTGCTTCCGTCGTCGGGCGACAGCGTGGTGATCGTGGCGAGTCACGGCCCGCTGTACGACCTGGCGGACGGTGCCGCCGTCGACCTGGTGCTGCCGCCGCTGGAGGACCCCGCGGCGATGGAACTGCTCGAACTGATCGTCCGGGACCGCCGACTGGCCACCGACCCGGAGGCGGCGCGGACGGTGGTGCGGCTGTGCGACGGTCTGCCCGCCGCCCTGCACGTCGCGGGCCGCTGGCTGCGCGCGCACCCGTTGCGACCGCTTCCCCGCCTCCTGGAGGAGCTGCGGGCCGAACTGGACAGCAAGGGGATTTCCGGGGTGGAGGACATCTGGGACACGACCTACCGGAATCTTTCCCCGTCGGCGGCCCTGCTCTACCGGCTGCTGCCCCTCCACCCCGGAACGACGTTCACCCGGGAGTCCGCCACCGCGCTGTCGGGGCTGGGGCCGGAGACGTGCCAGGACGCGCTGGAGGAGCTGGCCGCGGCCGGGTTACTGGAACTGCGGGTGGTGCGCCCGGAGGAAGAGGGCCGGATGCGGCTGCCGGGACCGCTGCACGCGCACGCCCGGCGCCGGGCCCGCGAGCACGAGGCCGGGGGCGAGGCGGCCGAGGCGCAGGTACGGGTGCTGCGCTGGTTCGTACGACAGGCCCAGCTGGCCGACAGGTTCGCGGCCGGCCCGCGCCTGACCGTCGCGGACGTCTACGGCCCCGTTCCCGGCGCCCCGGACGTCCCCCTGGAGGACCCGGCGAGGACCGAGGACCGAGCGGTCCGCACCGAGCGGTCCGAGGACGCGGTGCGCTGGCTGCGCACGGAACGGCACACGCTGTTCGCGTGTGTGCGGCTGGCCCACGCACGGGGACTGGACGCGGAGGCCGTGGCCCTGTGCGAGCCCGTGTGGACGTACGCGATGGACCACCCCCACCAGGCCGACGTGTCCGAGGTCTTCCGGCTCGGGGCGAACTCCGCCGCCCGGTCCGGGAACGCGGCCTGGCTGGTTCGCATGCGGTGCCAACTCGCCCGCTCTCTCTGGGAGTCGGGGCGGACGGACGACGCCGGGCGCGAACTCGACAGCGCGTTCGCCACCCTCGACCTGCTGGGGCACGGCGAAACGGACTCCAAGCTCCGTGCCTCGACGATGGAGTTCCGCGGCACGCTCAGCTCCGTGCGGGGCGACTGGACGGCCGCGGTGGCCGACTTCGCCCGCTCCCGCGAGGTGCACCTGTCGATCCGCAACCACTACGGAGCCATGCTCCAGACCTACCGGATGGGCGAGGCCCATGCGGCACTCGGCGACCTGGATGCGGCGGCCCGCCTGCTGTCCGAGGCGTACACCGGGGCCACCGAACAGAGCCGCGCCAGGCTGATCGCCCGCACCGGATTCGCGCTCGGTGGCGTCCTGCTCCGCCTCGGCCGTGCCGAGGAAGCCCGCCCGCTGTACGAGCAGGCACTCGACGGCGCACGCCGCCGGAGGTCCGGCTCCGAGCAGGTCCGCGTTCTCGACGCGCTCGCCGAACTGGCCGATGGGGAAGGCCGCACCGGGGAGGCCGCCGGGTACCGGACGGAGGCGGAAACCATCCGACGGCACAACGGACTGGACTAGGGTCGAGTTCCGCCGGGCCCGCTTCGAGAGCCCGGCGGGGCCGTGGGACCGGCCCGAGTGCGAGGGGCGACGGGCCCGGGGAGACGTGTGGAACAACGGGTGCGCATACACAGGGTCCGGACGGGCAGCAGCGAGGTCCGGGTGGTCCGGCTCTCCCCGGCCCCGGCACGGCCGGTCCTGCGCGACGACCACCACTGGCTGTCGATGTACGCCGACCGGGAGGGCGCCACCCGGCTCACCGCCATGTGGTCGCTGGCCGCCCGCTCGGCCCGGTCGCTGGTGTACCTCCCGATCCGGGCCAACCCGGCCCCCCGGGACGCCATCGGCGACGGGGTGCCGGTCTCGCTGGGCCTGGTCCTGGCCCACCACAGCCTGCAGTTCCCGATTGCCTCGTGGAAGCGGGTACGGGCCCGGCTCGGCACCGGCAGGGCGCACACGACAGCCACGCCGGACCAGGACTTCCCCGACGGGGCCGCCATCGATCACCAGCGGTGGTACCACCGGACGTACCGCGACCACCTCGGGTTCGACATCGCCGCGCACACCCTTTTCGTCGTCGGGAGCCCCACCGCCTTCCGCGAGCACGGCGCGGCCCTGCGCGACCTCACCGACCAGGCCCCGGCGCACACGCATCGCCACCCGGGCTCCGGACACTACTGCGTCGAGCTCGGCTCCGGCCCGTGGACGACGGCACGGACCCGCGGAAACGTGCCCGCCCGCCTGCACCTCCAGTACTGCGACACCTGGTGAGGACGGGTACGACGACGGCTCGCCCGGGGAGAATCCCGCCGAGGCCGTGCCGTGCAGGAGGAGAGGCATGACGCAGACAGCGGATCCACAGTCCTTCGACCGGTTCGCCCTCGACTACGACCGCTTCGTGAGCCTGCTCCCGGGACAGAACACCGCCTGGCTGCGCGGGCTCGACCCGGCAGGCGGGCGCGCCCTGGACGCGGGCTGCGGTTCGGGGCACGCGGTCGAGGCCCTGGCGGACAGCTTCGAGGAGGTCGTCGGCCTGGACCTGAGCCGCCCCCTGATCGAGATCGCCCGGGCCGGAAGGGCCCGGCCCAATGTGCGCTACGTGGTGAAGGACCTGCTGGACCTGGAGGACGAGGAGGGCTTCGACCTGGTCTACAGCCACACCGTGTTCCACCACCTGGACGACTACCGAGCGGGCCTGGAACACGTGAAGGGACTCGTGCGGCCCGGGGGCACCGTCGCCCTGATCGACAACGTGTGCGACCAGTACCCGACACCACCGCGCAAGGCGTACACCTGGCCCGCGCTGTGGAACTTCCCCGCCGAGATCCGCCGGGTGGGGCTTCGCGACGCGTGGTTCCAACTCCGCTTCTGGCACAGCCGTCCATGGCTGGCACACCTCCTCAGCGACCGCTACCTGTCGCGCGAGCAGTTTCGCGAACTGTACGGAAGCGTCTTCCCCGGCGCCCGGTTCGACGACCTCGGCTTCGCCCTGGCGATGGCCTGGACCGCCCCACCGGGAGAACGCGACGGGGCCCGCGCGCGGGACACGGTCTAGATCCAATACCGGTGACTTTGAGCTGTGTTGGTCGTTGGATGTGTTGTGCCAAGGCCTGGGCAGGTGAAGTTGTCGGGTGAGCGGTTGTCGGACCGGA